>NZ_JALLPL010000001.1:949602-1266137 GCF_023276355.1 Haloplanus sp. XH21 | reverse complement strand
TCCACATCAGCGTCACCATGAACAGTTTCGATGCGCCCGAAAAGTCGAGATAGCTTCCCATCGGACCCACGACGCCGAACCCCGGACCGACGTTGCCGAGCGTCGCAGCGACGGCGCTCATCGCCTCCAGCACCGACAGCGAGAGCCCCGTCCGTTCGGCGTCGAGGAAGATCAGCCCCGTCGCAACCAGGAAGATCACCAGATAGAGGAGGGTGAACGCGTAGATGCCGCGGATCGCGCGTTCGTCGAGTGCGCGCCCGCCGAGACGCACCGGGCGCACCGCCTCGGGGTGGGCCGTCGTGAACAGTTCACGGCGGATCGATTTCAGGATGACGTACCAGCGGACCACCTTGATGCCCCCACCGGTCGATCCCGCGGACCCACCGATGAACATCGCAAAGAGCAGGCAGTACTTGGCCGACTGGCTCCACGCGTTGAAGTCGATGCTCGCGTATCCGGTGGTGGTGACGATGGAGACGACCTGGAACGCAGCGTGTCTGAGCGCGGGTTCGACGTGACCGACGAGCGTCGCCTGAACGCCGGCGAGATAGCCCGCGTCGTATGTGCCGCCCGCCGGCGCGGCCATCGCGAGGCCCTTCCCGGCGAACAGGAGGGCGGCGACCACCCCAGCGAGCACCGCCATGACGCCGACGTAGACGCGGAACTCGGAGTCGTCCGCGAGCCGTTTCGGGTCGCCGGTGAGCGCGTGCCAGAACAGCGCGAAGTTGGTCCCCGCCGCGACCATGAAGGGGATGACGAGCCACTGGACGGCCGCGGAGAACGCCTCGATGCTCCGGGCCTCGGGCGAGAACCCGCCGGTCGGCATCGTCGTCAGACCGTGAGCGACCGCGTTGTACGCGTCCATCGCGGGCGCCATGCCGCCGAGATGGAGCGCGTAAAGCAACAGCATCTCGAGGACGGTGAATCCGAGATAGGCACCCCACAGCGCCCGCGCCGTCTCCGCGATGCGGGGCGTGAGTTTCTCGATACCGGGCCCCGGCGCCTCTGCGTCCATCAACTGCGCCCCACCGACCGAGAGTTCGGGCAGGATCGCCACCGCGAGGACGACGATCCCCATCCCGCCGAGCCACTGGGTGAGCTGTCGCCACAGCATGATCCCGCGGGAGTGAGCGTCGAGCGAAATCTCGCCGAGCACGGTCGCCCCGGTGGTGGTGAACCCGCTCATGCTCTCGAAGAGGGCGTTCGCGGGGTTGGCGAGCGTCGAGTCGGGGGCCGTCGGCGCGACGACCGGCGGCACGCCGTGTGCTTCGATCAGGTACGGAACCGCGCCGACGACCGACACCGCGAGCCACGTCACGCCAACCATCAGGAACCCCTCGCGCGCGCCGAGATCCGGATCGGTCCGGAGCCGTTCGAGCCCGAACCCGAAGGAGACGGTCAGCAGGATGGTGACGAGAAACGGCGCGACCGGTTCGCCGTACCCGAAGCTAACGACCAGCGGAATCGACAGCGGGACGGCGAGATACTTGAGGATGCTGCCGACGAGACTGAGACTCGCCCGGTAGTCGACACGAATAGCCATCGGATCGTTCGTTGAGCGATGACCAGCGGAGCGGCTTGAAACTGCTGATGGACACGCGTGGTCGACGGCTACAGTTTCGGCGTCACGTCGTCGACGACATCGGCAGCCAGGAAGACGACGACGTGATCTCCGGGGTGGATCACCGTATCACCGCGCGGCGTGATGAACGTCGCGTCGCGGGTGATCGCCCCGATGACGACGCCGTCGGGCAGGTCCGCGATCGAGTCACGGATCTCCCGGTCCGCGAGGACGCTCTCCTCGCTGACTTCGATTTCGAGCACCTCCGCGCGGTCGCTCTCGATGATGGCGACGTTTTCGGCGCCGCCGTCGCGGGTGAATCGGGTGATTTCCTCGGCGACGACCTGGCGGGGATTGATCCCCACGTCGACGCCGACCGTCTCGAAGAGTTCGACGTACGCGGGCGAGTCGATGACCGCGACGGTGCGTTCGACGCCGAGGCGGCGGGCTAGTAGCGACACGAGCAGGTTCTTCTCGTCGGAGTCGAGCGCGGCGACGACGAAGTCGGCGTCGCCGACGTGTTCGCGCTCCAGAAACTCGGTGTCGGTGGCGTCGCTCTCCATCACGACCGTGTTCGGGAGTTCCTCCGCGAGTTCGCGGGCGCGGTCGGGGTCCTGCTCGACGAGTCGCGGCTTGAATCCGCGTTCGCCGAGCAGTCGAGCCACGTGGTAGCCGATTTCGCTCCCGCCGATGATGACCACCTCCTCAGCAGTCCCCGGTCGCTCCTCCGGAGCGATGGTGGTTGCGAACCCCCTAACGGCTTCCGGGTTCCCGATGACGACGATCCGATCTCCCTCGCCGAGGACGGAATCGCCGCGGGCGAGTTCGACCTCGTCGTCGCGGAGGATCGCCGCGAACGTGAGTTCCTCGAACCGGTCGGCCTCGGCGACGGTCTGGTTGGTCACCGGGCTGCCCGGCGGAATCTCGAACTCCGCCATCTGTATCTGCCCGTCGGCGAACGAGTCGACGTCGCGAGCGGCGGGAATGCCGACGACCCGGACGATGGACTGCGCCGCCAGCAGGTTGGTACAGACCATGAAGTCGATGCCGAAGGCGCGTTCCGACCGCTCCCAGGTCCGCAGATACTCGGTGTTCTTCACCCGGGCGACGGTGAAGGCGTCGCTCACCGCGCGCGCGGTCGAACAGATGACGATGTTCGTCTCGTCGTCGTCGGTGCTCGCGATCACCATGTCGGCGTCGTCGATGCCGGCCTCCTCCAGCGTCGACAGCGCGGTGCCGTCGCCCTGCACCGGCAGCATGTCCACCGAGTAGGTCAGCTCCTCCACTCGGTCGCCGTCCAGGTCGACCACCACGATGTCGTGGCTCTCCGCGAGGTCGGCCGCGATGCTCGATCCGACCTGCCCCGCGCCGACGATGATTATGCGCACGGTCGACCGCGCCCCCGACAGACTGTGACCATGCGTCCACGTGGCTGCGCCCGTAGTATCACGATTTCGCTTCCGTCAGACACCGTCGGGTGTGTCGTGGACGACGAGGTCGACATCGCGGCGCCGCCCTTCGAGGTCGGTGACGATGCGCTCGACGACCTGCTCGGCTTCGTCGAGCAGGATCGGCTTCACCTTCCCGATCACCCAGTCCAGCGAGACGAACCGCGGCAGGTCGACGACGCCGTCGCCGACGGAGTCGGGGTCGAACGCCACCTCCAGGTGGACGCGACAGGCCGGCCCCTCGTCAGGACACGCCGCCGGCACGCTGTCGAGTTCCTCGACCCGCCAGCACCCCCGCGCGTCGATGTCCTTCGTCACGCGCCAGTCGAGTCGAGTCGGGGGATCGACATCGGTGACCTCGGTCCGGGCGATGTAGGCGAGTTTCCACCAGGCAAAGCGTAGGCGATACTGCGTCCCCGGTGAGCCGTCGCCGTCGGCGGTCACGTCCGTCAGATACGCCGAATACTTGGCGTATCTCGGGAAGTCGACGAGGAAGTCGTACACCGCCGCGGCGGGCATACAGACGACCGTACTGACGTGGATGCGGTCCACGTCGGTGGATGGGTGTCCCACCGGGTAAGCGTTCCGCGCCGTCGACGCTCGGGCTTAAGACCCTCGCGGCGGAAGGGGACGGCAATGCTCGACGGAACCCGCGTCGCCCTGGGCGTCACCGGGAGCATCGCGGCGGTGAAAGCGGTGGAACTCGCCCACGAACTCCGGCGCCACGGCGCGACCGTGCGCGGCGTGATGACCGACAGCGCGCAGGGGATCATCCACCCCTGGGCGGTCGAGTTCGCCACCGACCACCCGCCCGTGACGGAGCTCACCGGCGCGGTCGAACACGTCGACCTCTGTGGGCGCACGGGGTGGGCCGACGTGCTCCTCATCGCGCCCGCGACCGCGAACACCGTCGGAAAGATCGCGGCGGCAGTCGACGACACCCCCGTCACGACCTGCGCGACGACGGCGCTCGGGGCGGACGTGCCGGTCGTCATCGCGCCCGCGATGCACGAACCAATGTACGACCACCCCGGGGTGCTGGAGGCCATCGACCGCGTGGAGTCATGGGGCGTCGACTTCGTCGACCCGCGGATCGAGGAGGGCAAGGCGAAACTCGCCAGCGAGGCGGCCATCGTCACCGGCGTCGCCCGCGCGACGACGCCGGCGACGCTCGACGGTCGGCACGTCGTCGTCACCAGCGGTGCGACCACCGAATCGATCGATCCCGTTCGGACGCTCTCGAACCGCGCCTCGGGCCGGACCGGGCGAGCAGTCGCCCGCGCCTGTTACGTCCGCGGGGCGTCCGTGACGCTCGTCCACGACGGTCCGGACGTGCCCTACGCGGACGTTCGCTCGGTCGAGAGCGCCAGCGAGATGCTCGAGGCAGTGCAGGAGGCGGTCGCGGGCGACGACGGCACGGCGGCGGACGCCCTCGTCTCCGCGGCCGCCATCGGCGACTTCACCGTCGAGACCGCCGCCGAGAAGATTCGGTCGGGCGAGCATCTGACGCTCGACCTGAAACCGACGCCGAAAGTGCTGGATTCGGTCCGAGCGGAACACCCCGACCTGCCGATGGTCGGGTTCAAGGCCGAAACCGGCGGCGACGGCGAGGCGATGGCGCAACGCGCCCGGTCGCTCCGCAACCGAGTCGACCTCGCCTTCGTCGTCGCCAACGACGCGTCGGTGATGGGCGACGACGAGACGCGGGCGCTGCTGATCCGCGCGGACGCGGTGGAGACGTACACGGGGTCGAAAGCCGGGCTGGGCGCGCGCGTCGCCGACGAGCTCGCCGCGGCGCTCGACTGACACGGGTTATTGTACGTCAGTACCAGTGGTTCGCCGGACCGTCACGGCGAACCACCAGTGAACAGGTACATAATCCGGATGACCGGACCGCCGGACGGCGCTGTCAGTGGGGCGCACGGCGGCCCCGTCCCACAAACGGGATAGCAATAGTTATGAAACCGGAAGCGAAGGCTACGATACGAATGAACGGGGGAGCCATCGCTCGTTTCGCCGGGGGTCGGTGACCGGATGGCGGCTAATCACGAGCGAGACGTGCTCGTTCCCGTCGGTGACTCGGACACGCTCCGCCGGACCGTCGGGTACGCCGTCGAGGCGGCCTACGAGACGGCAGTCGAGACGGATGAGTCGGCGACGGTCCATTTCGTCTACCCCGCCCGCTGGCGAGTCTTCGAGACGAGCCATCGGAACGTCGAGGAGGCGGAAGCGCTGCTCGAACGCACCGTCGCCTGGGCGAACGAGGAACTCGACGACCTGATCGAAGAGGGCGCGCCACGGCCCGTCGAGTTCGCGTCGACCATCGTCGGCACCGACGAGTACGTCTTCAGTCCTAGCGACTTCGCCGACGTGATCCAGCGCTACGCCGAGGCGAACGACGTCACCCGGGTCGTCGTCGATCCCTCCTTTCGCCCCGGCGGCACCGTTCCGATCCTGCGCTCGTTCGAGGAGGAACTCGCGCGCAGAGGGTTCGACGTGGTGGAAGCCCCCGTCACGCGACGGACCCGTCGCAGTCTCCCCTTCACCGAAGTCGGTCCGTCAGCGTTCCTGCTGACCTTCTCCGTCTCCCTGCTCTTCTATCTCGCCCTCGGTGGCTTCCACGTCACCGACGCCTACGAACTGCTCACCGGCGCCTTCACCGCGGGCGTCGTGAGCCTCACGCTCGCCCGCGTCTCGATGAAAGGCGACGTGCCCGCCTTCACGAGCGTCGGGCGCACCCTGGTCCGGATAGCGATCTACACCCCGATCCTGCTCTGGGAGATCACGAAGGCGAACGTCACGCTCGCGTACGTGGTGCTCCACCCGAGCCTGCCGATCGATCCCCGCGTCGTCGAGTTCGACGCCGCCGTCTGGGGCGACATGCCCGTGACCACGCTCGCCAACTCGATCACGCTGACCCCGGGAACCCTGACGGTCGACGTCAGCCGGCAGCATTTCCTCGTCCACGCGCTCATCCCGGGCGCCGAGGCCGACCTGTTCGAGGGGAAACTCGAGCGCCTCGTCCGGTTCGTGTTCTACGGCCGGTCGGCGTCGCGCATCCCCACGCCGCTGGAACGCCGCGACGACGGCGAGGAGGGGGGTGACTGATCGTGGCGCTCGAACCGCCGCTGTCGACCGTCTTCCTCGGCGCAGCCGGCGCGTTCATGCTGTTCGCGGTCGTTCTGCTCTACCGGGTCGTCCGCGGCCCGACCACGCAGGACCGCATCGTCGCGATCAACGTCATCGGCACGAACACCGTCATCGTCATCGCGCTCGTGAGCGTCGCGTTCGGTGAGTACGGCTATCTCGACGTGGCGCTGGTGTACGCCCTGCTCAACTTCGTCATGAGCATCGCCGTCTCGAAGTTCACCGTCGAGTGGGGTGGCGTCATATGACGCCGCTGGAACTCCTCGCGGCGGCGCTCGTCGTCGGAGGCACCTTCTTCGGCTTCGTCGCCACGGTCGGACTGCTCCGGCTGCCCGACCTCTACTCGCGCCTGCACGCCGCGTCGAAAAGCGACACCCTCGGCTCCGTGCTCGCCGCGGCCGGCACCATCGTCGTCCTCGGCGTCGGCACGGAGTCGCTGAAGATGCTCTTTCTCCTCCTCTTCCTCTTCGTGACGAGTCCGACCGCCGCCCACGCCATCGCGCGGGCGGGGAAAGAGCAGGCGGTCGAACCCGCCGGCGAAGAGGACGTCCCGTGGGCCGACGACGACGCCGAGGGGGGTGAGGCATGACGCTCTCGCTGCCCGTCGCCGCCGTCCTCCTGTTCATGATCGGGAGCGCCCTCGCGGCGGCGGTCCTGCGCGACGTGGTCGGGAGCATCGTCGCCTTCGCCGGCTACAGTTTCGGCGTGGCCGTCCTCTGGGCGTTCCTCCGCGCGCCCGACGTCGCCCTCACCGAGGCCGCCGTCGGCGCCGGCATCACGACCGTCCTCTTCTTGCTCACCATCGCCCGCACCAGCGTGTCGCGCTCGGCGCGGTTCGAGGGCGTCAGCGTCCGCTCGGTCGTCGCCGTCGTCGCCATCGCCGTTACCGTCGGGGCGACGATTCCGGCGCTTCCGGTGGTGGGCGACCCCACGACGCCCGTGATCCAGGGCGAGGTGAGCCAGTACTATCTCGAGAACGCGTACAAGCAGACCGGCGTGACGAACGTCGTGACCGCGGTCCTCGTCGGCTACCGCGGGTTCGACACGCTGGGCGAGGCCGCGGTGGTCTTCGCCGCCGGTATCGCCATGTTGCTCGTGCTGCGACGGGAGGCGTTCGTATGAGCGACCGCGACGACGCGAGCGAGACCGAAGACGCGGGCGAGGTGGTCCGTCCTGCCGAGGAACGCCCCGCCTACGTCGAGAGCACGATCATCATGACGACGGTCCGCGTCATCGCCCCATTCGTCCTGACGCTCGGCGTGTTCGTGATGTTCCACGGCGCGAGTTCGGCCGGCGGCGGGTTCCAGGGCGGCGTCATCGCGGCGACGACCGTCGTCATGCTCGGGTTCGCGTTCGGTATCGAGCCGATCGCGTCCAGCCTTCGCGACGAGCACCTGTCCCTCCTCGTCCTCGGCGGCCTCGGGACCTTCCTCCTCATCGGTCTCGGCGGCTACGCCGTGGGCGACGACTTCCTCCAGGTCTCCGCGTACGAGACGGTCATGCACCACGGGAGCAAGTACAGCATCGAACTCGTCGAAGTCGGCATCGGCCTCGTCGTCTCCGGCGTCATCACCGGGCTCTTCTTCCTGCTCGGTACCGGCGTCGACACCGCACACGAGGCGACCGAACCCGGAACGGAGGAAGAGCAATAGATGATCGAGTTACTCACGACGAAGTACACGTATCTCACGGTGGTCGTCCTGCTCGCACTGGGCGTCTACGTCATGATCGAGAGCGACAACCTCGTGAAGAAGATCATCGGCCTGAACGTGTTCCAGACGGGCATCTTCGTGTTTTTCATCACGAGCGCCTACCGCATGGACGGGCGCTCGCCCGTCGTCGAAAGCGGCGGCGGAGGCGGCCCCTTCGTCAGCCCGCTCCCGCACGTGCTCATCCTGACCGCCATCGTCGTCGGGGTGAGCCTGACCGCCGTCGCGCTCGCGCTCGTCATCCGCATCTACGAGAACTACGGCACCGTGAACGAGGCGACCCTCGAGGAGGTGCGGGCGAATGACTGAGGCGTTCGTCCCCCTGCTGGTCGCCCTGCCGCTGCTCGGCGCCCTCCTCGTCCTCGCGGCCGGGCTAGTGCGAGAGGACGCGTCGCCCGCCGTCGCCGGCCTCACCCTCCTCGGACAGGCCGGGCTCGCGGGCTGGATCGGCTGGCGGGCCATCGACGCCGGCCCCCTGTCGACCGAAGTCGGCGGCTTCGTCGCCCCCTACGGCATCGAACTCGTCGTCGACGGGCTGTCCGCGGTCGTAGTCGTCCTCGTCGCCGTCGTCTCGCTGGTGATCCTGGCGTTCGCCGCCGAGGACGACCCCGATAGCACCGCGTTCTACACCGAGTATCTGCTGCTCGTGGCTGGCCTCTCGGGGATGACCGTCACCGGCGACGTGTTCAACCTCTACGTCTTCCTCGAGATTTCGGGGCTGGCGACCTACGCCTTGGTCGCGAGCGCGGGCACCGGTGAGTCCGCGGTGTCGGCGCTGAAATACCTCCTCTTCGGGACCGTCGCCGCCTCGGTGTACCTGCTCGGCGTCGGCTACGCGCTCGTCGCCACGGGGACGCTCAACATGGCCGACCTCTCGGTCAAACTGGCCGAGGTGGGCTACACCTCGCCGCTCGTGCTCGCCTCCTTCGGGTTCATCGTCGTCGGCCTCGCGACCAAGGCGGCGCTGTTCCCGCTGCATACGTGGCAGCCAGGCGCGTATCAGGACGCGCCCAACAGCGTGAGCGCGCTCATCTCCGCGCTGGTCTCGACGGTCGCGGCCTACGTCCTCGCGCGCCTGGTGTACACCGTCTACACGCCCGCCTTCTTCGACGCCGTACCCGTCGCCCGCGACGCGCTCGTCGTCTTCGCGACGGCGAGCATCGTCATCGGGAGCGTCCTCGCCGTCGTCCAGTCCGACATCAAGCGGATGCTCGCGTACTCGTCGGTGTCCCAGTACGGCCTCGTGGTCGCGGCGGTCGCCATCGGGACGCCGGCGGCCGTCTTCGGCGGGGTCGTCCACCTGCTCGGCCACGCGGTCATGAAAGGGGGGCTGTTCGTCGCCGCGGGCGCCGTCGACGACGCGACCGGCGCCCGGACCGTCGACGAGTACGCGGGTCTCGCCGACCGGTTCCCGATCCTCGGCGGGGCGAGCGCCGTCCTCATGCTCGCGATGGTGGGCGTCCCGCCGGCGGTCGGCTTCGCGGGCAAGTGGTATATCGCACTCGGCGCCGTGCGGGCCGGTACCTGGCCCCTGGCGGTCGTCATCTTCGCGTCGACGCTCCTGACGCTCGCCTACTTCGCACGGCTGATCGAACGGATGTACGTCGCCCCGATGTCGGAGCCGGTGGGGGCCGCGGCCGACGGCGGCACTGACGCCGTCACCGCACCGTCGCGGCGGTCGGTGGCGCTCGTCGTCGGCGCCGCCGTCGTCGCCGTCGCGCTCGGCCTCCTCGTCACCGACCTGCAAGCACTGCTCGAACCGACCATCGACACCCTTCTCGCCTCATGACTGAGATCACCTCACTCCGACCGGCTCTGGCCGTCGCGCTCGCGGCGGTCGCCGTCGTACCGATCCTCGCCTCCGGCCGCCGGCCGAACCTCCGTGAAAGCTGGACGATCCTCGCGGCGGGCGGGGCCTTCGCCATCGTCGCCAGCATGCTCCCCGCTGCCCTCAACGGGACGATCCTCGTCTCCGAACTGGGGACGTTCGTCGCGGGCGTCGACCTCTCGCTCCGGGCCGACCCGCTCGGCCTCCTCTTCGCCACCGTCGCCAGCCTCCTCTGGCTGATCACGAGTTTCTACAGCATCGGCTACGTGCGCGGCCTCGACGAACACGCCCAGACCCGCTACTTCGCGGCCTTCGCCGCGAGCGTCGCCGCCGCCCTCGGCGTCGCCTTCGCTGCCAACCTCGTCACGCTGTTCGTCTTCTACGAACTGCTGACGGTCGCGACCTACCCCCTCGTCACCCACGACGAGACGCCGGAGGCGCGGGCCGCCGGGCGGAAGTATCTCGCGTACACCTTCGGCGGCGGCGTCGCCGTCCTCGCGGGGACGGTGCTCGTCGCCACCATGACGGGGACGACGGCCTTCACCCCGGGCGGCATCGCGGGCCTCGCGGAATCCGATCCCCTCCTCGCGCGGGCCGCGTTCGTCCTGCTCGTCGTCGGCTTCGGCGTCAAGGCGGCGCTAATGCCCCTGCATTCGTGGCTCCCCGACGCGATGGTCGCGCCGACGCCCGTCTCCGGCCTGCTCCACGCCGTCGCCGTCGTCAAAAGCGGCGTGTTCGGCGTCGCGCGCGTCCTCCTCGACGTCTTCGGCGTCGACCTCACCGCCTCGCTCGGCCTCGGGCTTCCGCTCGCCATCGTCGCCGCCGCGACGCTCCTCATCGCGAGCATCATCGCGCTCCGCCAGGACAACCTCAAGCGCCGGCTGGCGTACTCGACGGTGAGCCAACTCTCTTACATCGTCCTCGGCCTCGCCGTCCTCGACCCGCAGTCCATCACCGGCGGCCTGCTCCACATCCCCGCTCACGCATTCATGAAACTTACCCTCTTTTTCACCGCGGGCGCCATCCACGTCGAAACCCACACCGACGACATCAGCGAGATGGCCGGCATCGGCAAGCGGATGCCACTGACGATGCTCGCCTTCGGCGTCGCGGCCGCGGGCATGGCCGGCATCCCCCTCGTCGCCGGCTTCGTCAGCAAGTGGTATCTCCTACTCGGGAGCGTCAGCGCCGGGCAGACGCTCTTCGCCGTCGTCCTCCTGCTCTCGGGCGTCCTCAACATCGCCTACTTCTGGCCCGTGTTCTACCAGGCCTTCTTCGAGAGCGAGGACGACCACGACGCCAAACCGCTCGTCGAGTTCTCCCTCGGCGGCGAGTCGCGGTCGATCCTTCCCGAGGCATCCCGGCCGGAATCCGACCCCATCACCGACGGCGGGCACGGGGATGACGACGGGCTCGAAAGCCCGCACGGCGGGGAAGAGAGCCACCACGGCGGTCCG
Organism: Haloplanus sp. XH21; assembly: GCF_023276355.1. NCBI lineage: Archaea > Methanobacteriati > Methanobacteriota > Halobacteria > Halobacteriales > Haloferacaceae > Haloplanus > Haloplanus halobius. The sequence continues at coordinate 1,254,987 of NZ_JALLPL010000001.1, read as the reverse complement.
CCCGCCGGCGGCTGGGAGCGTCGTGGGTGGCGCGGCGCCGAGAGCACGTGGTTCATGCTCGGTCCCATCCTCGCGGCGATGACGGGGGCCGTCGTCCTCGGCGTCATCCCGCGGACCGCCGTCTTCCTCCGCCTCGTCGAGGTCATCGTCGCGGCGGCGACGGGGGGGGCCGTCTGATGGCTGGCCCGCTCACCATGATCCCGCCGGGCATCGTCGTCCTCGCGGCCGCGCTCGTCGCGGGACTGGCCGGTCGCCGGCTCGGCCATCTCGTCGGCGGTGCCACCGCTGCCCTCGTCACGGTGTGGGTGTGGGTCGTCCCCGCGGGGACCCACCTGCCCGGACAGCTGTTCGGCTTCGACGCCGTCTTCTTCGCGGTCGACCCCTTCTCGCGGATCGTCGGCCTCGTCTTCGCGTTCATCGCCACCGTCGCCGTCGGCTACTCGTGGGCGACAGGCGCGAGCAGTCGGCAGACGGCGTACGCGCTCACCTACGTCGGATCGAGTCTGGGCGCCGTCTTCGCCGGCGACTGGCTGACGATGGTCGTCTGGTGGGAGCTGATGGCCGTCACGAGCACCATCCTCGTCTGGGACTACGGCGGGAAGGCGGTGCGGGCGGGCTTCCGCTACGCCATCCTGCACGGCATCGGCGGCAGTCTCGTCCTCGCGGCCGTCGCGTGGCACTACGTCGAAGTCGGCTCCTTCCTCTTCACCGCCGCGAGCGGGATGGTCGGCACGGTGCCACAGTTGCTCGCCGCCATCGGCATCGGCGTCAACGTCGGCTTCATCGGCCTGCACGCGTGGCTGCCGGACACCTATCCGCGCCCGCATATCGCCGCGAGCGTCTTCCTCTGTGTGTACACGACCAAGACGGGCGTCTACGCCATGTACCGCGCCTTCCCCGAGGGGCACCTCTGGATCGCCTACATGGGCGGGGCGATGGCCGTCTTCGGCGCCGCCGCCGCCCTCCTCCAGAACGACATGCGCCGCCTGCTCTCCTACCACATCCAGTCCCAGGTCGGCTACATGGTCGCGGGCGTCGGCATCGGCAGCGCGCTGGCGCAGGCGGGCGCGTTCGGCCACGTCTTCAACCACATCCTCTACAAGAGCCTCCTGTTCATGACGGCGGGAGCGATCATCTACCAGACGGACGAGGAGAACCTGAAGTATCTCGGCGGTCTGGCCCGCGAGATGCCGGTCACGGCCATCGCCTTCACCATCGCCGCGCTCTCCATCGCCGGCTTCCCCGGCTTCAACGGTTTCGTCAGCAAGGGCATCGTGATCTCCGCCAGCCACTACACGTTCGTGAAAGGACCGCTCGTCGTCGGCGACTTCTACACGCTGGAGTTGCTGCTCCTCGTCGGCGGCGTCGGCACGTTCCTGTCGTTCATCAAGTTCGGCTACTACGCCTTCCTCCACGGACCGTACGAGGGCGCCCCCGTGACATCGGCACCGCGGACACAGCAGGTTGCGATGCTGCTCGTCGCGGCACTGTGTGTGTTCTACGGCGTCTTCGACGGCGCGCTGTTCAGTCTGCTCCCGTTCGACGTGACCGACGGAACCGTCGTCGCCCACGTCTACCACACCTACACCGTGGGCCACGTGGTCGAGGGAATCGCGCTCGCCGCGGCGGGCGTGCTCGGCTTCGTCATCCTCAAACGCCCGCTGTCGAAGGTGGGGCGCGTCCCCGACGTCGACGCGGGGTACAATCCGCTCGCCTTCTACGGGACGCGCGCGCTCGTCCACGGCGTGACCGAGACGTACGCGGCCGTCGACCGCGCCGCCGTCGCGCTGGTCGAGCGCGCGACGGCCCTGCGTGCCGACTCGGCCGCCTTCGCCCGCCTCCGCGCCAACATCGGGGAGAGCATCTTCGTGCTGATCGTGGTGCTCGCTGGCGTGCTGACGTGGCTCGGAATCGTATAGCCACCCGGGAATCGCCAGACTTTATTCTAAACGGTCGGTACGGACGACATGGACCAGTTGCGGCAGTCGCTTCTCGACGCCCCGATCATCGAGAAAGACGAGTACGAGTACTTCGTCCACCCCGTCAGCGACGGCGTACCGATGCTCCGACCCGAACTCCTCCGCGAGATCGTCATCAAGATCATCCGCAAGGCGGATCTGGAGGACATCGACAAGATCGTCACGCCGGCGGCGATGGGCATCCACATCTCCACCGCCGTCTCGCTGATGACCGACATCCCGCTGGTCGTCATCCGGAAACGCCAGTACGGTCTCGAAGGCGAGGTGTCGCTCTCGGCCCAGACCGGCTACTCCGAGAGCGAGATGTACATCAACGACGTGGAGGCGGGCGACCGCGTGCTCGTCCTGGACGACGTGCTCTCGACCGGCGGCACGATGAACGCGATCATCGACGCCCTCGAACATATCGGTGCGGACGTCAGCGACGTGGTCGCTGTCATCAAGAAGGCGGGACCGAACGAACTCGACGAGACGGGCTACAGCGTCAAGACGCTCATCAACGTCACCGTCGAGGACGGCGAAGTCATCATTACGGATCCACACGGCGACGGATAGCCGTCGACCGCGCCGGTGTCCGGTGGTTCGTGGTTTTGCCGACCGATGGGTATTAGTGCGCACCACCGTTTGCAAAGCGTATGCCGTCTGGTAACGACCGTCGCGGATCGGGGGTCACGGAACGCCGCGACGTACTGAAGCTGTTTGGGGCAGCGGGGGTCGCCGGCCTCGCGGGCTGTTCGTCCGGCGGGAGCGAGGAGAGCGGCGGGCGGAGCGTCCAGGGAACCTACGTCTCCGCCACCAGCGTCGACGCGCAGTCGCTCAACTGGCTCACCATCGCCGACTCCACCTCGGGCGCGTACGTCACCGACACGCTCGACGGGGCGTGGGCGATCAAACCCGAGCGGGAGATCTTCCCGCTGTGGGCCGACTACTCGACCGACGACGGACGCGTCTACGAGATCGAGCTCCGAGAGAATCTGGAGTGGGGCGCCGGGTACGGCCAGATGACCGCCGAGGACTGGGTGTACATGATACGGAACGTCTTCCAGGCCGAGGAAAACTGGAGCGGCTACCCCGACGCCGGCGCCTGGTTCCGGACGAACCCCGACACCGGGGAACAGGAGCCGATCCCGATCGAACGGACCGGGACGCGGACCTTCGAGATTCGCCTGTTCGAGGTCGATCCGTCGTTCCCGTTCAAGCCCGTCCTGTGGCGCCAGCAGTGCGTGCCGAAAGGAATTTTGGAGAAGTACGTCCCGGACCAGGACGGCGAGGGACTACAACAGGACGAGGAACTGAACACGCTCGCCTACACGGGGAACCTCGGCCCGTACACCTACGAGCAGTGGGATCGCTCGGCCCAGTACGTCGTCACGCGAAACGAGGACTACTACCTCAGAGACGTCGACGGCGTGCCAGAGCGGTTCCGTGAGGCGCCGTATTTCGACCAGCAGACGACCCGCGTGATTTCGGAGGAGAGCACCCGGCTCGGCGCGCTCGAATCCGGCGAGGTGGACTCCGTGGGCGTCCCGCCCGACAAGGCCGAACGCTTCGAGAACCTGCAGACCGTCACCCTCAACGTCACGCCACAGCCCTATCTCCGTCTCCTCGTCTACAACATGCGGGCGAACGGCTGGCAGCCGTTTCGCTCGAAAGCGGTCCGGCGCGCGCTGGCCTTTGCCGTCGACAAGGAGACGATCACGGAGAACATCTACCGCGGCTACGCGAACGTGGCCCAGACCATGCAACCGGAGTGGTCCGACTGGTACGACGACAGCCGCGTCGAGGAGTTCGGCGTCGGCGACCGGTACGGACCGGAGCCGACGCGCTCCCGACTCGCCGACGCGCTCTCGGACACGGCGTACGCGTACGAGGGTGACCGCCTCGTCGACGGCGACGGCGAACAGGTGACGCTGTCGCTCTACTACGACTCCGGCCAACCGACCGAAGGGACCATCGCGGAGTTCGTCGCCCAGGAGTTCGGCGAGAACGCCGGCATCGCCGTCCAACCCGAAGCCGTCTCGACATCGACGTTCCAGAGCAACTACGTCGAGACATCGGCACCGGCGGGGACCGACCCCGAGTGGACCGCGGGCATGTTCAACGGCGGCCCGCGGGACGTGGCCACGAGCGCCGAGCCGTGGGACATGTCGCTCAACCTGCAGTTCAACACCTATCCGTTCACGCCGGCGTCGAGCAAGGGCTTCTTCGAGGAGCGGGGCGGGATCAACTTCTACGGCTACTATCCGGAGGCGGACATCGCCGGCCTGTACGAGCAGGCGTCATCGACGACGGACGAAGGGCGGCGTCGGGAACTGTTCGGCGAGGCGTTCGGCCTCATCAGCGAGGAACAGCCCTTCGGCTTCCTCGCGATGCCGTCGAGCGTGACCGGCTTCGCCGACGACGTACGGGGGTACGACGAGGAGTTCAACACGGTATGGGACGCCCAGACATGGTACTTCGCGTGACCGGTTCGGGGAGGCGACCGGACCGGTGAGCATGCGCTGGTACGTGGTCCGGCGGGTCGCGTGGGCGGTGATCGCGACGTATCTCATCCTCTCGATCACCTGGGGGCTGCTCGCGATCACGCCGAATCCGGCGGCCGAGCAGATGCAGTTCCAGGCCGCGGCCAGCGGCGGATCGGCGGAGGCCGCCGAGGAAGCGTTCGAGGCGCGACGCGGCCTCGACCGGTCGCCGTGGACTCGCTACCGGGAGTATATGCACAACATGCTGACGCTCAACTGGGGGTGGTCCGAGAGCCGGTCACAGCCCGTGATGGACGCGATCACGAGCGCGCTTCCCTACACCGCCGTCTACTCCATCCCGACGACGATCCTCTCGATCCTCCTCGGCCTCTCGATCGGGCTCTACTCCGCGACCAACCAGTACACCAAGACGGACTACGCCGCCACCTTCTTCGCGTTCTTCGGCTACGCCATCCCCAACTTCTGGTTCGCCATCATCCTCCTGCTGGTGTTCGGGGTGCAACTCGGCTGGTTCCCGGTCGTGTTCGACGCCGACCTACCCTTCCTCAGCCTCGGGATGGCCCGACAACTCGTCTTGCCCGTCATCGTGCTGGTGACGGGAACCATCGCGGGCATCATGCGCTACTCCCGGGCCGAGGCGCTGGAGTACGTCGAAGCGGAGTTCGTCAAGACGGCGAAAGCCAAGGGCGCGGGCGGCTACCGCATCCTCACGCGCCACGTTCTGCGCCCGGCGGCGGTGCCGCTGATGACCATCCTCGTCGGCGACATCCTCGGTATCTTCCTCGCGGCGTCGTATCTCGTCGAGGTGGTGTTCGGCATTCCCGGGCTGGGACAACTGTCCTACAACGCCATCATCGCCCAGGACACGTCGCTCGTGCTCGGGACGACGCTCATCTTCACGTTCGTCTCCGTCATCGGCAACTTGCTCCAGGACGTGGCGTACACGGTGCTCGACCCGCGCATCGACTACGGTGATCGCTGATGGCGGGGACAAGCGACACCGACGACGCGACAGACACCTTCGAATCCGTCGACTGGGAGGAGACGGGCAGTCGGTTCTCGACGCTCTCGCGGCGCGACTGGGGGGCGCTCCTCGCCGGAGTGACGCTCATCGCCGCCTTCGTCTACGACTACGCCGTCGTCCCCGCGGACCAGCCAACGATCACGACGCCCGTCGAGTGGAACGTCACGCAACTGGACTGGCTGTTCGTGGCGACGCTGCTCGCGCTCCTGTTCTACGTCGTCGTCCCGCTCTACGGCAACCGGCGGCTGACCGTCTACTACTGGCGGGAGTTCCGGAAGAACCGGATGGCCGTGCTCAGCATCGGCTACCTACTCGTCGTCTTCCTGATCGGCACCATCGGGCCGATACTGCTCGATCAGCCAGCGCTCGCGCTCGACCAGGCGTACCAGCCCCCCGCCTACTTCTCGGTCGACTCGTCGGTGCCGGTAAACTGCGTCGGCCCCGTCGTCGAGGGGCGATGTCAGGGGACGATGGCCCACCCACTCGGCACGACCGGCGACGGGAAAGACCTCCTCGTGCTCGTCATCTACGGGATGCAGGTCAGCATGAAGGTGGGCCTCATCTCGACGCTGCTCGTGGTCACCATCGGGACGACGGTCGGCACCGTCGCGGCCTACGGCGGCGGCCTGATCGACGAGGCGCTGATGCGCTACGTCGACATCCAACTCGTCTTCCCGGCTTTCTTCCTCTATCTCCTCTTGACGTATCTCTTCGGCGGGAGCCTGTTCATGTTCATCCTCATCTTCGGGCTGACGGGGTGGGGAAGTATCGCCCGACTGGTGCGCTCCGAGGCGCTCCAGCGGGCCGAAGAGGCCTACGTCACCGCCGCGCGGGGCGCGGGCGCCGGCACGCTCTACGTCATCCGGCGCCATCTCGTCCCGAACGTCTCGAACAGCGTCATCACGGCCGCGACGCTACTGATTCCGGGGTTCATCCTCTTCGAGGCGTCGCTCTCCTTCCTCTCGCTCGGCGATCCGACCGTGCCCTCGTGGGGGCAGGTCATCGCCACCGGGCGGAGCGACCTCTCGACGGCCTGGTGGGTGTCGACCGTGCCCGGCGTGTTCCTCTTTACGACCATCCTCGCGTTCAACTTCATGGGCGATGCCCTCCGTGACGCGCTCGACCCGCGACAGGAGACATAATGTCCGAACCACTGCTCTCGATCCGTGACCTGCACACCGTCTTCCACACCGACGAAGGCGTCGTCCGCGCCGTCGACGGCGTGAGCTTCGACATCGGCCGCGGCGAAACCGTCTGCATCGTCGGCGAGTCCGGCAGCGGCAAGACCGTCACCGGCGAGTCGATCACGCACCTGATTCGGACGCCGCCCGGCGAAATAGCGGGCGGCGAAATCGTCTTCGACGGCCAGGACCTCACGGCACTCTCGGACGACGACCTGCGCGACCTGCGCGGCGACCGCATCGCCCACGTCTTCCAGAACCCGCAGGGCGCGCTCAACCCCGTCTACACCGTCGGATGGCAGATCGTCGAGGCGATCCAACTCCACGACGACGTGGGCAAGGAGGCCGCCCGGGCGCGGGCGGTCGACCTCCTGGATCGGGTCGGCATCCCCGAGGCGACACGTCGGTTCGACGACTACCCCCACGAGTTCTCCGGCGGGATGAAACAGCGCGTCTCGCTCGCGATGGCGCTGGCGACCAACCCCGACCTGCTCATCGCGGACGAACCCACCACCGCCCTCGACGTGACGATCCAGAACCAGATCCTCGACCTCCTCGACGACGTGCAGTCGGAGTTCGACATGAGCATCCTGCTCATCACCCACGACCTGGGCGTCGTCGCCGAGGTGGCCGACCGCGTGGTCGTGATGTACGCGGGCAAGGTGATGGAACGCGGCGGCGTCTTCGACGTGTTCGAGCGCCCCTCGCATCCATATACGCGGGCGCTGCTCGACTGTCTCCCCGGCCGGGGCACCGGCGGCGCGTCCTCCATCGGCGGTCAACTGCCCTCGCCGACGGATCCACCCGACGGCTGCCGGTTCCACCCGCGGTGTGCCTACGCCATCGACGCCTGTCGTGAGGGCGACCAGCCACCCATGACGCCGGTCGACGAGGGCGAGGGCCACGTCGTCTCCTGCGTGCATTACGAGCCCGGCGGCGACCCCTCGGTGGTCCGTGGCGAGGACACGCAGACAGCCGATGGCGGGCGACTCACTGACGCTGACGAGGTGACCGACGCGTGACTCGCCCGTTGCTCGACGTCGAGGGACTGAAGAAACACTATCCGGTCACCGAGGGCGTCCTCCGATCGGAGGTGGGTCGGGTCCGCGCCGTCGACGGCGTCAGTTTCACGGTCGACCGCGGGGAGACGCTGGGACTGGTCGGCGAATCCGGCTGTGGGAAGTCGACGGCCGCAACGACGACGCTCCGCCTAGAAGAACCGACCGACGGTCACGTCGTCTTCGACGGAGCGGATGTGACGACGTTCGACGACGCCGAACTGAAACGGTTCCGGCGGCGGGCGCAGATGGTGTTTCAGGACCCCACGTCGAGTTTCGATCCCCGGATGAGCATCGGCGAGTCGGTGGCCGAACCGCTCCGGGTCCATGGAATGCGCGACCGGGAGCGTCGCCGGCGCATCGTCGGTGATCTGCTGGAGCGCGTCGGCCTCGACGCCAGCGACATGGACCGCTACCCACACGAGTTCTCCGGCGGGCAGAAACAGCGGATCGGCCTGGCGCGAGCGCTCGTCATCAATCCCGACCTCGTCGTCGCCGACGAACCCGTGAGCGCGCTCGACGTGAGCGTCCAGGCCGAGATTCTGGACCTCATCGACCGCCTCCAGTCCGCGTTCGGCCTGGCCGTCGTCGTCATCAGTCACGACCTGGGCGTCGTGCGGGAGATCTGTGACCGGGTGGCGGTGATGTATCTCGGCGAAATCGTGGAGACGGCGCCGACGGCGGCCCTGTTCGAGGATCCACAGCACCCCTACACCCGCGCACTACTCGGATCGACGCCGGTGGCCGACCCTCGACAACGGGGACAGGGGACGAGCCTCACCGGCGACGTGCCGAGTCCCGCCGATCCGCCGTCGGGCTGCCGATTCCACACGCGTTGTCCGGAGGTGATCCCGGACGAGGACTACGACCTCTCGCAGTCCACCTGGCGGGCGGTACTCGACCTCCGGCTACGGGTACTGTCGACGGGAATCGATCTCGACGCCGTGCGGGCGTACGCGGGTGAGGGTGATCCCGAGACTGCCGATTCGGGGGCGATCCGGGCCGCCATCCGCGAGGAGTTCGATATTCCAGCCGAACTGCCGGATCCGCGAGCGGAGTCGGCGCTCGGCGACGCGCTGGACCGCATCGTCGCCGGCGACGCCGACGGCGCGGCCGAGCGACTGGCCGAGGCCTTCCCGACGGTCTGTCGGCGAGAACGCCCGGAGCTCGTGCCCGAAGACACCGACCTCTCAGCCGACGAGTGGGCGGCCCTGAAGACGTTCCGCGCGTGGGTGGCGACGCTCGTCGACGATCCCGACGACGTGGTGACGGAGCGACTCCGGGAGCGGTGTGGCGAGGAGACCGACCGCGCGGGCGATATCGACCATCTGGCCGTCCGGGCGGCGTTCCGGCTCCCGGAACCGCTCTCGGACGCGACGGTCGAACGAGCGGTCGGCACGGCGGTCGACGCCCTCCTCGCAGGGCGGGCCGCCGACGCCGCCGACGAGTTGTACGGCGCGTTCGGCCCGCTGCGGGAGCGGGCGTGTCACCTCCACGACTAGTCGATGCGAAAGACCGGTTCCGAGACGTTCTCACTCCGACAGTCGGGGCAGTTCGACGGGTGGTTCACGGGATCGTCGAAGGCGTCGAAGCCGCAGTCCTGACAGGTGGGCGGCGCGACGAGCAACTCCTCGTCCGCGTCCGAGAGGGACCGGGCGACGTGTTCGAGGTGGTCGTAGACGGCCGATCGGGCGGTGCCGACGCGCGTCGAGAGTGCACTCGGCGTTGCGGAGTCGTCACGGAGCGCTGCAACGATGCGTTCCCGGGTCGTCGATTCCATACCCCGTGTAGGGACGCGACCCGTATATTCCTATCTGGAAGTGATCGTTCACCAGTGGGGATACAAAAAGAACTTAGCGCTGTAGTCGGTCGGAACGGGTATGAAGGCCATCGTCCTGGCGGGTGGGTACGCGACGCGTCTGTGGCCCATCACCAAACATCGACCGAAGATGTTCCTCCCGATCGGCGAGTCGACGGTCATCGACACCGTCTTCGAAGATCTGGAGGCCGATGACCGCATCTCGGAGGTGTTCGTCAGCACGAACGAACGCTTCGCCGACGAGTTCGCGTCGTATCTCGCCGACAGCGAGTTCGAGAAGCCCACCCTCTCCGTCGAGGAGACGACGGCCGAGGACGAGAAGTTCGGCGTCGTCGGCGCGCTCGCCCAGCTCATCGACCGCGAGGGCGTCGAGGAGGAGCTCGTCGTCGTCGCCGGCGACAACCTCATCAGCTTCGACATCGCGGAGTTCGTCGACTTCTTCGAGGACAAGGAGACGCCCACGCTCGCCGCCTATGATGTCGGGTCGAAGGAGCGCGCGCGCTCGTATGGCCTGGTCGATCTCGAGGGCGACCGCGTCGTCGACTTCCAGGAGAAGCCCGACGACCCAAAGAGCACGCTCGTCTCCATCGCCTGCTACGCCTTCCCCGCCGACACCCTCCCACTGTTCGACGAGTATCTGGACGCCGGCGAGAACCCGGACGAACCGGGCTGGTTCATCCAGTGGATGCAGTCGCGCCGTCCGGTCCACGCCTTCACCTTCGACGGCGCGTGGTTCGACATCGGGACGCCCGAGAGCTATCTCGACGCCGTCGCCTGGCAGCTCGACGGCGACGACCACGTCGACGCGTCGGCCACCGTCGAGAACGCCACCCTCCGCGGCAACGTCCACGTCATGGCGGGCGCGGAGGTCGTCGACTCCACGCTCGAACGCACCGTAGTCTTTCCCAACGCGACCATCCGCGACGCCGACGTGCGCCGGTCCATCATCGACGAGGAGACGCGCGTCGAGAATCTCGACCTCGCGGACGCGCTCATCGGCGCCCACTCGACGATGCTGAACGGCGCCTCGGGCGACGACTAAGCCGGACTGGTTGTTGGCGGAACGCTAACGTGGCCGCGGCCGAATGGACGTATGGACGTGACACGAACCGTCTCCCAGCGGCTTCCGAACGGCGCACTGCTTCGCGTTCTCGGGGGCGTACTGCTTGGTATCGGTATCGGCCCGCTCGTTCTCATCGTACTCACCGCACCGATACGGGTCGTCTTCGGCGAGATAATCGCGGGGCTCGCCGGGCCGACGATCCACTTTTTCGCCGTCGTGTTCGGACTGGTCACTCTGCATCTCGTGCGACTGTTCCACGCCGGTGACTGGAAGTCCCTGGAGTAGTCGCCGACGCGACGGCTACACGTCGAACTGCGCGCGGGTGCCGAGATAGGAGGGGTCAGGGGAGTCCCCGATATCGGCGTAAAACAGGGCGAAGTTGGCCTCCAGGTCGGTGCGCAGGTAGTGGTCGATGGCCTCGACGAGGGCGTCCCGGAGACGAGCCCCGGTCGCGGTGTCGAGCGTCCGGAGATACGCCGGACCGAGTTCCTCGCCGAAGCGCGTGTTGTCGACGGGGGCGCCCTGCCAGACGGTGGTCGCGGGCGTCAGTCCGTACGCGCGCAGACAGTCCTCGAGGGCGGGCCACGGGTCGCCATCGCGCTCGGCCCGCCGCCGGCGGTCACGAAAGAGGTCTAGGTGGGTGTCGGCGTCGGCCACGGCGGGTCGGGAGATATCGACGCCGTGGCGGTCCAGTCGGGCATCGATAAAGTCCAGATCGAAGCCGACCCCGTTGTACGACACGAGGGCGTCCGCGCCAGCGTCGTCGAGCCACGCGACGGCGTCGCGCACGAGCGCCACCTCGTCGTCGCCCCGCCGGTGGAAGGACTCGTAGGTCGCCTTCGACAGCGGATCGGACCGGTCGTGGTGACCCACGCCGATAGAGACGAGTTCGCCCTCCGCCGGGTCGGCGGCCGTCGTCTCGATGTCGAGCGTCGCGAGGCGGGCGTACCCCGGGTCGTCACGCGGATAGCGCATCGGAGGTACGAACGCGGAGCGGTAGTATGAAAGCGGGGGTTCCCGCGCGGGCTACCCCAAGTGGGCGTCCGTGATGCGGAGATGGCCGCGCGAGCCTTCCCACACCCGCTCCCAGTCGAGTTCGATGGGGCGGTGCATGTGTGGACCGTCGGTGACGAGCGTCTCGAACTCGCCGCCTTCGCCGAGCGGGTGGACGCCGTACTGCTCGTTGAGCGTCTGGAGGTCGGCCAGCGCGTCGGCGTCGAGGCGCCGGCCGAGCCAGGATTCGTCGAGACCGGCGGCCGCAACCTGGACGATCAGGATGTCGACCCCCGCGTCGAGCATGTCCTCGGCCAGCGCGACGGGGTCGCGCTGCCAGAGGGGGGCAAAGAGGTCGATGTCCAGCCGGTCACACATCGCCTCGATGCGACTGGTCTGGTACTCGCTTTCGATGGCGCCGGCGGTGACGCCGGTGAGGCCGTCTTCGGCCTGCAACTCGCGGAGCGCCGCTTCCAGCGGTTCGAGTTCGGCGTCGCCCTGGGCGGCGGAATCGGTCGCGTCCTCGGCGCCGAGGTCGTCGGGGCGGATCTCCACGAGGTCGATGCCGATGCTCTCCGCGGCGAGGCTGGCGAGGTCCGTCGCCGGCACGTGGTACATGTAGGAGTCGTCGCTCGGGTGGACGGTGACCAGATGGCGGACGTCAAGCCCCGTTTCGAGCGCGCGATACAGCGCCCACGAGGAGTCCTTGCCGCCGGAAAAGAGGCTCGCCCAGGCTCCGTTGTCGGTCATCGGCGTCGATAGGAGAAGCGCGGGGTTAGGAACTGCGGTTCGCGCCGTGAGAGTGACCGTCGCCTCGGCTTACATGTAGCCCAGGTCGCGGAGGCGCTCCATGAGGTCCTCCTTGTCCTGGGCGCGGCCGGCGCGTTCGGTCGTGTTCTCGATGTCCTGGAGCCACGCGGGCTCGGTGTCGGATTTCTCGGTGCTGACCTCGCTCCCCAGCGACCGGAAGCCCGCGAAGTATTTCGGGCTGACCGGGATGTCCTCTTGCGTGAGGCCGTTCGGCAGGTCGTCGGCACCCTGGGGGACGTAGCCCTCGTCCGGGAAGCCCTCGACCGTGTCGGGGACGACGTAGTTCCAGAAGGCGTCCCACACGTCGCGTTCCGCGAACTGGAGAATCGGCTGAATGCGGTCGTGGGGCGGGTAGATGTCGGGGTCGTGGCGCGGGCTGAAGAACGTCTCGTCGGCGCGGGCTTCCTGTTCGTCCCAGCGGACGCCGGAGATGACGCCGTCGATGTCGTACTCCTCGAGGGCGTCGTTGAGCGCGACGGTCTTCAGCAGGTGGTTGCCGACGTAGGTGTCGAGCAGGAACGGGAAGGTGTCCTCCTCGTATTCGAGGATGTCCCGAACGTGGTGCTGGTTGTGCTCGGAGAGCGCAGAGACGGGGATGTCGTCACCGGGTTCCAGGTCGTGTTCGTCGACGTACTCGCCCACGTCCTCGTTGCGGGCGTAGATGACGTCGAGGTCCCACTCGTCGGCCCAGCGGTCGACGAAGTCGTGGATAGCGTCAAAATGCTGGTAGTGGTCGATGAACACCGCGGGTGGCACGTCGTAGCCGTGTTTCTCGGCGACTTCCTTGATGAAATACAGGGTGAGCGTCGAGTCCTTGCCGCCGGTCCACATCACGGCGGGATTCTCGTACTGTTCGAGGCCCTTACGGGTGACCTCGATGGCCTTCTCGAGTTTGTCTTCGAGCGTGGGGTAGTCGTCGGGCGTCTGTCCCTCGCCGTCCGTGTAGTCGACGTCGAGGTAGTCGGGGAACTCGCTCATCGTGTAATGAGATATAATTATCGACGATAAAATGCCTTATGACTCGCCGCGTAGCCACGGGAATTCCGCGCGTGCGAGACGGTGACACGCAAGTTCGGCGGCGGCCGTGGTCCCGGACCGTTGGTATATATGCTGTCGACCATCTACCGGGGATATGCCCACGGCGCAACTCGCGGTCACGCTCCCCGAGGAAACCTGGATCGCCGATCTCTCTACTCGTTTTCCGGCGGCGACCTTTCGCGTTCTCGCGGCGCTTCCGGCCGAGGAGACGGGCGTCGGCCTGGTCGAGATCACGGCGCCCGACCTCAACGATGTCCTCTCGCGACTGACCGAGGCCACGGGCGTCCGAGTGTTCGAGGTGCTCCACCGCGGCGAGGACCGGGCGCTGGTGCAGTTCGAGACCGACGACCCGCTCTTGCTTCTCTCGATTCGCAACTCCCGTGCCCCGTTCGAACCGCCGATCACGATCGTCGACGGCGTCGCCGACCTCGAAATCACCGCCTCGCACGACCGGCTCTCGTCGCTGTCGGAGCAACTGCGGACCTTTGGTCTGGAGTTCGACGTTCGGGCGGTGCGCACGTCGATGGATCCTGACTCGGTGGTGAGCGACAACCAGCGAGAACTGATCGAGACGGCCGTCGAGCGGGGGTACTACGACACGCCGCGACGGTGTACCCTGACGGAACTCGCCGACTACCTCGGGATCGCAAAATCGACAGCTAGCGAGCGGCTCCACCGCGCCGAAGGCGCCATCATCCGCGCGTTCGTCTCGGGGGACGACGGTTAGTCGTCGTGACTCGCTTCGCCGTGGCCCGCGTCGCCGTGTTCGGCGCCCGCATCCCCGGGTTTGCCGCCCACGTCTTTGAGCATCATGACGATACCGAAGACGACGGGTGAGAGGAACGCCGCGACGAGCGAGCCGGCGATGAGCAGCGACATCACGATGCCGCCGTCGCCGAGGCCGCCACTGTCGCCGCTACCGCCCTCGCCGCCTCCGCTGCCACCGCTGCCACCGACATCGCCCTCGATGACCTCGGCGCCGGTGTCGATGTCGCCGACGACGACGACGCCTTTCATGCCCATCGCTCGGTGCGGGAGGCAGTAGTATTTGATCACGCCCTCTTCCTCGAAGGTCTGTTCGAACGTGAAGCCTTCCTCGGCGGAGAGGTCGCTCTCGAAGCTCGCCCCCTCCTCGGCGACGACGTTGTGCTGACCGCCCTGACCCGTCCACTCCCAGACGACGGTCGTCCCGGGGTCGACCTGAACGGCCGGCGGGCCGAAGCCGAAGGAGCCCTGATTCGCCTCGGCGCCGACATCGACGGTGATCTGATCGGCGCCAGTTCCGTCGACGAGCCCCTCGTAGTTGCCCACGTCGCTCATCCAGCCGCCGAACGGTTCCGACTGCGCCAGTGCCGTTCCGGTCGCGCCCGCGCCGACCAGACCGGCGCCGACGGCTCCGGCGCCGGCCCGCAGCAGCCGTCGCCGTCCCAGCCGCGCATCGCGTTCCTCGCTCATGGTCGCTTCTCCGTACACACGACCCTACAAAAATATTGCCGGTTTCGTGTCGGTTGCCGTCGACGACGATTGAGGGAATGAACACTCGAGAGTGGACTTGCGGGGTCCTCACGAGCGAACGAAGTGAGCCGAATGGACTTGCGGGGATTTGAACCCCGGGCCTTCCCCGTGCCAGGGGGATGATCTACCGCTGATCTACAAGCCCGCGCTCGCATCGATTCGTACCGCAGTCCGAATAATAAGGGCTTCGACTCGGGCGTCGGACGCCGACCGAGTGCCGGATTCGAAACGGTTTAGTGCGCGAGCGAAGAGGTTTCGGTGGGAACGGCGCGACCGCAAATCCGACTCGCCCTCTGGGCTTGGGATTGCGGTAGTGCGTGACCGACAGCCGTCGGTCACATACACTTCTGCGGTCTGTGCGGTTCCAATCAATCTATGGCACGAATGCACACCCGCCGTCGTGGCTCGTCCGGTTCGGACAAGCCCACGGCAGACGAACCCCCGGAGTGGAGCGACGTGGACGAAGACGACATCGAAGCGCGCGTGGTCGAGCTCGCAGAGCAGGGCCACGACCCGAGCGTCATCGGGATGAAACTGCGCGACGAGGGCGTGAAGGGCACGCCGATCCCTGACGTGAAACTGGCGACGGGCCAGAAGATCACCGAGATCCTCGAGGCCAACGACGCCCGCCCCGAACTGCCCGAGGACCTGCGCAACCTGATGGAGCGGGCGATCGGCCTCCGCGAACATATGGAGGAGAACCCGCAGGACCACCAGAACAAGCGCGCGCTCCAGAACACCGAGGCGAAGATCCGTCGCCTGGTCGACTACTACCGCGGCGACGAACTCGACGAGGACTTCAAATACAGCTACGACGTCGCCGTCGAACTGCTGGAGGAGTAGATGTCCACCGCGCCCGCCACCGAAACGACCGCCGACGCGGCCGACATCGCCACCGCGCTCCGTAACGCCCCGTTCGTTCGGGTCGTCGCGGCCGCGGACGGCGATTCCCTGGCCGCCAGCGGCGTCCTCGCGCGGGCGCTTTCGGACTGCGGAGTCCCCTTCCAGATCCGCGCCGATCCGCTCTCCGACCCCGTTCCCGGCGACGACAACCTCGTCGTCGCGTGTGGAACGACGGGCGGAGATGTCGCCCTCGCCGGGCAGTCGACACCCGCGAGTCTCGTGGCGGCGGACGCGTCACGGGCGCTCGGCGTCGATCCCGATCCCATCGTCGCCCTCGCCGGCGTCGCTGCGAGCGGACGACCGATCGATGCGGGCGCAGCGTCGACGCTGCTCGACGCCGCCCGCGAGCGGACGGCCGTCGAACGCCGGCCTGGCGTGGCGGTGCCGACGGCCGACGTCGCCGACGGACTCGCACATTCGACGCTCGTCCACGCGCCGCTCTCGGGGGACCCCGAAGCGGCACGGGACGCGCTCGATGCAGTCGCGTTCCCCGACGCTCCGTCCACCGAGGACCACCGCCGTCTCGCCTCGTGGCTCGCCATCGAGGCGACGGCGTCGTCGGCACGAGCCGCGACGGCCGTCGAACGGGCGCTCCGCCCGCACGCGACGCCCGACGGCCAGTTCGCGACGATCGAAGGCTTCGGCGACGCGCTCGACGCGGCCGCCAGCGAGCGCCCGGGAGCGGGCGTCGCCCTCGCGCTCCGCGGCGACGACGCGACCCGAGACGCCGTGCTCGACGCCTGGCGCACCCACGCCCGCGCGGTGCATTCCGCGCTGACTACGGCGACGACCGGGCGCTACGACGGCGTCTTCGTCGTGCGCACCGACGACGGCCACCCCGGCCGACTCGGAACGGTCGCGCGCCTCAGTCTGGCGTACCGCTCACCCGAACCCGTGGTAGTGGCCGTCGCCGGCGACGACGCCGTGAGCGCGGCCGCCGCGGCGAGCGCCGACGACGACGCGCTCGACGAGGCGATGCGCGTCGCGGTTCGAAATGTCGACGCCGACGGCACGAGCGCGGGCGATACACGGCGAGCGACGGCGCGGTTCGACGACGAGGTTCCAGTATCGCGGTTGATCACGGCGTTCAGGGAGGCGCTATGAGCGAGAAACGCGCCTGCATCGAGACGACCCACGAGGACGCGCCGACCATTGCGGCCGCACTCCGGCCGGACAACACGCCGTCGATGACGACGCGCGTGGACGACGGCGCGATCCGGACGACGGTCGAACGCGAGACTGCAGGCGGACTGCAGTCGACCGTGGACGACTACGTGGTCAACCTGACGGTCGCGGAGACCGTCGCACGAACGGCACGCGAACACAGTACACAACCATGAGTGAACGCTCAGTATCCAAGCAGAAACGAGGCAAGCGCTGGTATACGGTTTTCGCCCCCGAGGAGTACGACCGGGCGGAACTGGGGAAGACGGTTGCCGACGAACCGGAGAAGATCATCGGCCGAACGATCGAAACCACCCTCGGTGATGTCACGGACGACGCCGGGGCGAACAACACCAAACTCACGTTCAAGATCACGGACGTGGGGTCGGACTCCGCCTACACGGAGTTCGTCAAGCACGAACTCACGCGGGACTACCTGCGGAGTCTCGTGCGCCGCGGCGCGTCGAAGATCGACGCGACCATCACGGTGCTGACGACGGACGACCACCGCGTCCGCGTCCAGCCGGTCGCGTTCACGACGAAGAAGGCCGACCGCAGTCAGGAACAGGCCATCCGTCGGATCATGATCGATCTGATCGAGGAAGCGGCCGCCGAACGCGACTTCGACTCCTTCGTCGAGAGCGCGGTCGAAGGACGGCTCTCCTCCGCCATCTACGGCGAGGCCAAGACCGTCTACCCGCTCCGTCGCGTCGAGATCCAGAAACTCACGCTCGAAGCGCGACCCGAAGAGGTCGCCGCCGAGGAAGAGGCCTCGGTCGACGTCGACGAAGAGGACGTCGCGGTCGAAGAGTAACGCTGTCGGCCGTCGACAGCACGAGCGGCGATCCGCTATTTTTGTCGACGACGCGTCGTGAGAGGTGTCACCGCTGTGGAGCGAGAACAGACCGTCACTCCTCGACGACGACCTGCCCGACCATCCCCGCGCGTTCGTGCGGGATGCAGAAGTACGTGTAGCGGCCGGGCACCTCGAACCGCCGGCTGTAGGTCTGCCCGGTCGTGAGCGCGCCGTTCATCCCGTCCCACGCCTCGCGCGCGGCGCGCTCGCTGTCGTAGCCGCCGGTCGCGAAGTAGTCGGCGCCGTCCGGAATCTGCTCCGCGTAGGCGGTCACGGAGTGGGCGCGAGCACTGTTGTTGTACCAGACCACTTCGTCGCCGGGCGCGACAGTGATGGTGGCCGGTTCGAACGCCGTCGCGGTCATGCCGACGTCGCCGTCGACGCCACCGGACATCCCAACAGCGGCACAGCCGGCACCTCCAGCGGCGCACGCCGATCCGAGCATCGCGAGCATCCGGCGTCTGTGCATATCTGATTCTCATCGCCCGACCGATAAATGCGCCGCGGTTCGTCAGCCGAAGGTATAAAGACGTAAATCCGCGGTCGCTGAGAGTGGGGATATGCAACCGCGGTTCGTCGGACGCCTGGGCCTCGCCGATGCCGTCACAGTCGGCAACGCGATGCTCGGGTTCGTGGCGGCGTTCGTCGCGGTTCAAGACGCGGGGCTGGCCGCACGCATCGTCCTGCTGGCGGCCGTCCTCGACGGTCTCGACGGGGTCATCGCGCGCAAGCGTGGCGGGAGCGCCGCGGGGCCGTATCTCGACTCGCTCGCCGACGTCGCCTCGTTCGGCGTCGCGCCCGCCCTGCTCATCGCCTCGCGGGCGGCCGAAGCGTGGACGTTCGGCGGGGAACCGCTCCGGTACGCGCTCGGTCTCCTCCTCCCTGCGATCTACGTCGGGATGGCGGTCACGCGCCTGGGGCTCTACACCGCGTACGACAGCGGATCGTCGGAGACGAAGGGCGTGCCGACGACGCTCGCGGCGACCATCCTCTCGGCGGGCGTCCTCGCCGGATTCGTCGGGCCAGGCCTCCTGGTCGCGCTGTCCGGGCTGCTCGCGGCGCTCATGGTGACCCAGATCACGTACCCCGACCTCCACCCGCAGGACGCCATCGTGATGGGCATCGTGCAGGTACTCGCCATCGTCCTTCGGGGGCGACCCGGCGAGGTGTTCGCCTTCGCCCTGCTCTTTCTGGCGCTCGCGTACCTCACGCTCGGCCCGCGGTACTACTGGACCGGTTGATACGGGGTCTTGGAAGTCGGTACCGGTGGATCGCCGACCCGTCCTGGGGACCCACGGAAGCAGTTACAAGAAACCGTACGAGTCACATCCCCATGTCGCTCGCTCCCGCCGGCACCGGCAGGTCGCCGACACGAACGCCGAGCAGTTCGGCGGCGTGGTCGAGCGCCATGTCGAAGCCGTAGTACCGCTCCAGTTCGTCGCCGTCGACGGTTCGACGGACCGTCACCATGGCGTACCCCTCCTGGTTCTGGGCGATCACGGCCGTCTGGCCGTCGCGCTCGAACGAAAGCACGCGCTCCGCCCTCGTCTCGTCGTAGTGAGCGGTGATCCCGTCGTCGGCGACCGTCTCGCCGTCTCGCTCCGCGTCGTGGTCGGGCATAGCCGTCCATCGGCGCCCTCCCTGTCGAATCTTCCGATCCGGCGTCTCGGTGCCACCCAGCCGAATGAGCTAAGTGGCCGCCGGCGGACGCTCCGTGTATGGCCCTCGATGCCGCCGAGACGGACAAGGGAGTGGGGTTCGGCGTGCTGTTTTCCATCGTCGCGGTCGGCGGCGCGGTCGCGATGCTCGCCGCACCGGGACAGTTGGCGAAAGCCGGCGGGTTCGCCCTCGCCGTGACGGCCGCGTTGCTCGCCGTCGTGGCGATTCAGGCGTACTGAGCCGCGGGCGAGCGCTCTGCCCTCGCGCCGTGATCGCCCGCCCCGGCTTGAAAGAGTTAAGACTGTGAATAACGTACCATGGGTGAACGATGACCTCTCTGACCGAAGAGGAGCGGCGAATCCTCGCGTACCTCCACGATAGCGTCTCCCGGGGGGAACGCTACTTCCGCGCGAAGAACATCGCCGACGCCATCGGCTTGACCGCCAAACAGGTCGGCTCCAGGCTCCCGCGTCTGGCGGAGAAATCCGAAGACGTGGAGATCGAAAAGTGGGGGCGCGCGCGGTCGACGACCTGGCGCGTCACGCAGGGGTGACCCCCGTCTTTTTCACCATCCGACGGGACTACTGCCTATGACTGTGCGTGTCCAGCGGGTGTTCGAATTCGAGGCACCACCCGAGCGCGTCTGGGCGTTCATCGCCGATCCGGGCAAGCGAGCCGGGGCCATCAGCGTCGTCCGCGATTACGAGGTCGACGGCAGACACGCCACCTGGCATATCGACCTCGACCTGCCGATGATCGACCGCACGGCGACGGTCGAAACGGAAGACGTCGAACGCGACGAACCCCGGTTCGTGAAGTTCGTCGGCCGGTCGAGCGTCCTGCGTGTCACCGGCGAACACCGCATCGAAGAGACCGACACGGGCTGTAAACTCCACAACGAGTTCGTCGTGGACGGCCGTCTCCCTGGCGTGGAGCGGTTCTTCAAGAAGCGCCTCGACGCCGAACTCGACAACCTCGAGGCGGCGCTCCGGCGCGACCTGGGGCGTCCGGCGTAACATGAAACTCGCACTCGCTCAACTCGACGTGACCGCCGGGGATGTCTCGGCCAACTTGGAACGGGCCGAGGCCGCCGTCGCCGACGCCGCCGCCCGCGGCGTCGACCTCGTCGTCCTCCCGGAACTGTTCACCGTCGGTTACTTCGCGTTCGATTCCTACGCACGCGAAAGCGAGGGCCTCGACGGCCCGACCTTCGGCCGCCTCGCCGACCTAGCCGCCGACCACGGCGTCGGTCTGCTCGCGGGCAGCCACGTCGAGGATCTCGAAGCGAGCGCGGCGACCGGCGTCGACGTGCCCGCAACCGAGGGCCTCGCCAACACCTGCGTCTTCTACGATCGCGACGGGACGCGCCGCGGCGTCTACCGCAAACACCACCTCTTCGGCTACGAATCCGCGGAGACGCGCCTGCTGACGCCGGGCGAGTCGCTCGCGACCGTCGACTTCGAGGGGTTCACTGTCGGGATGACGACGTGTTACGACCTGCGGTTTCCGGAACTGTACCGGCGGCTCACCGACCGCGGCGCAACGCTCGTCTGCGTGCCGAGCGCGTGGCCCTACCCCCGCGTCGAACACTGGCGGACGCTGGCGCGGGCGCGGGCCATCGAGAACCTCACCTACGTCGCCGCCGCCAACGGCGCCGCCACGTTCGAGGACGCAACGCTACTCGGTCGGTCCACCGTCTACGATCCCTGGGGGACGGCCCTCGCGAGCGCCGGTGACGACCCGACGCTCGTCGTCGCGGAGGCGGAGCCCGAGCGGATCGAGGCGGTGCGCGAGGAGTTTCCCGCCCTGCGGGACCGACGCGACCGGTAGGACGACCCTGCCGGTCACGGGGTCGGTGGATTTATGAGCGAGAGGAAGCTATCGACGGGTGCCGACGCATCGACGCTTTTCTCGTCGAGACTCGGCAATCAAACCCACCACCTCGTCGCTCGCCTCGACTTCGGGTCGAACGCCTCTCGCCCGGCAGAGGCGGTTCGACCCGCGCTCCCGCCCGCTTCTCGATGATCTCTCGATCACGTCGCTCGCTTCTCGATCTCGCCTTTGAGCGCCGCGGCGTCGCAGTCGTGATCAGGGCGGATGTTGACGAAGTCCAGAAACTCCCGGGCTGCGAGCAGTTCCGACGGGTCGTACGCCGTCGCGGCCGCGTCGACGGCGGGGCCGGCGCCGATGAGCGGTTCGAGCGCCGCGAGACCGCAGGCTACGTCGTACGACCGGGCGTCTTCGCGACCGCTGGTGCCGACGTTCGTCGCGTCGATGAAATAGAGGTCACCGTCGAGAATGAGGACGTTCTCCGCCCGGAGGTCGCCGTGAGCGAGGCCATCGTCGTGGAGTCGGCGGAGGGCGGCGAACAGTTTCGGGGCGAGTTCGCGCTCCGTCTCGCGGTCGAGTTCGTCGAGCGGGCGGAACTCGGGTAAGTATTCGAGGACGACGACGCCCAACCCGTCGATTTCCAGGGCTTCGAGGGGCTCCGGCGCGTTGAGACCGATTTCGCGCATCCGATCGGTCGCTTCGAGTTCGTGTTTCGCCATGCCGTACGGCGTCCCGAAATGTTCGAAAAAGCCCTCGGTCCCCGCGGAGAAGACGCCGATGTTCCGGCCGGTGGTGATGATCGCGTGCACGAGGGAGTTCTGGCGCGAAATAACCTTCACGAAGAGGTCCTCGTCGAGGACGAGCGGCGTCGAGAGCCAGTTGTCGGCGTCGAGATGGCGAACCGACGGGTCGTCGCGCCCGTACCGCGTGGCGATTTCCGACACCACGGTTGCGAGGCGCTCGTCGTCGATCCGCCCGCGGAGGAGCCGCCTGACTTCCATCGGTCACGCCTACGCTGCCGGCCGGGATATATTATTGGTCCGCCACCGCGACGACGATCACGGGCGCTGGCTGCAGCCCCTGAATCCGGTCGATTTTAAGCATTCGGGGAGTCACGTCGCGGTATGGCCTTTGGTGAGACAGTCGTATGAGCGGGGACGAATCGTCCGGGTTCGTGGAGTACGGCATCGACGACAAACCACCGTTTCTGACATCGGCACTGCTCGGCGTCCAGCATTACCTGACGATGGTCGGGGCGAACGTCGCGGTGCCGCTGATTCTGGCGGGGGCGCTCGGGATGCCCGACGCGGTGGTGCCGCGGTTCGTCGGCACCTTCTTCGTCGTCTCGGGTATCGCCACCCTCGCACAGACCACGTTCGGCAACCGGTATCCGATCGTCCAGGGAGCGCCCTTCTCGATGCTCGCCCCAGCGCTCGCGGTCATCGGCGTCGTCCAGGCGAGCGATCCGGCGGGACCGGCCTGGGAGGCGGCGCTCCTCCAGTTGCAGGGCGCCATCATCGTCGCCGCCGTCGTCGAAGTCGCGGTCGGTTATCTGGGTCTTCTGGGCCGTCTGCGGGCGTATATCTCGCCAGTAATCATCGCGCCGACCATCGCGCTCATCGGCCTGGCGCTGTTCAACACGCCGCAGGTGACGGCCGCGACGGGGAACTGGTGGCTGCTCGGCCTGACGCTCGGCCTGATCGTCCTGTTCTCGCAGTATCTTGGCGACAGCGCGCGGGCGTTCCAGCTCTTTCCGGTCCTCCTCGGCGTCGTCGTCGCGTGGGTCGCCGCCGCCGCCCTCTCCGTGACCGGCGTGTACACGGCCGAGACATCCGGGTTCGTCGATCTCGCGTCAGTGGCGTCGGCGCCGGCGCTGATGTCTATCTACCCCCTGCAGTGGGGGATGCCCCAGATCGAAACGGCGTTCGTCATCGGCATGCTCGCCGGCGTGGCCGCATCGATGCTCGAGTCCTTCGGTGATTACCACGCCGTGGCCCGTCTCTCGGGCATGGGTGCGCCGAGCGAGAGTCGGATCAACCACGGCATCGGAATGGAGGGGCTGATGAACGTCTTCGCCGGCCTCATGGGCACCGGCGGATCGACCTCCTACTCCGAGAACATCGGCGCCATCGGCCTGACCGGCGTCGCCTCCCGATACGTCGTCCAGATCGGCGCCGCGGTGATGCTCGTGGTCGGCTTCGTCGGCTACTTCGGCCAACTCATCGCCACCATCCCCGATCCCATCGTCGGGGGCCTCTACGTCGCCATGTTCGGCCAGATCGTCGCGGTCGGCCTCTCGAACCTGGAGTACGTCGACCTCGACTCCTCGCGGAACGTCTTCATCGTCGGCATCGCGCTCTTTACCGGCCTTGCGATCCCCGCCTACATGGGGAACGTGGGCAGCGCCGCGGCGTTCCGCGAGGGGATGCGAAGCGTCGCCGTTCTCGGCCCCGTCCTCGGCGCCCGGGCGATCGCAGACACCATCTACGTCATCGGTTCGACGGGGATGGCCGTCGGCGGCCTCGTGGCCTTCTTCCTCGACAACACCATCGAGGGCACGCGCGAAGAGCGCGGTCTCGTCGAATGGGAGCAGGCGACCGAAGACGAGACCGCCTTCGCCTCCGCATTCGACCGGTTCCTCCGGGACTGACCGGACGCCATCGTATTTAGGGGAGCCTAAAAACCGCCGGGTTTTTGTGTCTTTAGGCTAGCCTAAAACCATGCGGCGAACGGAACGACAGGCGTTCGAACCGACCGCCCAGGCGGCTCCAACGGGGACCGGCGGGCACGGGGGGTCTCGTCGTGACGGGGCCGCCCGGACGGAGGGCCGACTCACCGAGGCGTAACCGACGGGGACTGCCCTGTTCCCCACTAGACGACCCCCCGCTACCGTGGGCACCCATACCTCCCTCCACTCCTGTACACCTCGTCGGTTCGTCCCGCAGCCGAAAGGTTCTGGTTCCTCTCGCTCGCACGTACGCCTGTGTACCGACGGGGCCACTGGGGCGTCTCCATGCTCGTGTTCGCACCGATCGGGTTCGCGCTCGTCGCCGTCGGACGGCCGACGTTCGCCGTCGCCGGCGGCGCCGTGATGCTCTGGTTCGCGATGCTCCCCGACTACGATCACCGGATCCCCTTCCTCTCGCACCGCGGTGTCACCCACACCCTCGCCTTCGCCCTCCTCGTGGGCGCCGCCGGCGCGGGCGTCGGCTACGGCCTCACGGCCGCCGCTGGCGGGGGCCGCACGACGCTCGTCGCCTTCGGCTTCGCCATCGGGACGCTCACGGTGCTCGCACACCTCCTCGCGGACGCGCTGACGCCCGCGGGCGTCCCTCTCCTGTGGCCGCTGTCCGGCCGCGACTTCTCGGTGTATCTCACACAGGCCGACAACACCGTCGCCAACCTCGCGCTGTTCGCCATCGGCGCCGGCGCTATCGCGGCCGCCGCCCTCCTCGCCGTGCAGGTTGCCTGAACGTTCGCGCGATAAGATAGCGATGTTTCGCCCAGAAGACGCGTATCGGCCAGTTTCCGCGCGCATTATCGCGCTATCTACACTTTTCGGGCGCGCCCAGAAACCTTATCTGTCTGCTTTTCGTCGTATGCAACGCAATGGCGACAGGTACGGTTGCGTTCTTTAACGACACAGGCGGTTACGGGTTCATCGAGAGTGAAGATGCGGACGAAGACGTCTTCTTCCACATGGAAGACATCGGCGGCCCGGACCTAGAAGAGGGACAGGAAGTGGAATTCGACATCGAACAGGCCGATAAAGGCCCCCGCGCCACCAACCTCCAGCGACTGTAGGTCCGGGTCACCCCCGACCGCCGACGCTGGACGAGTTGTCTTTTTTCACACTCGTGAGCGCCGGCTACAGCGATCCGTCCGCCGTCGGGCGTGGCGCTGGTCGCCGAGCAGCCAGAGCGTCACGTCGGCCCTGCGCGTACGCGATGGAACGCTCAAAACGCGGGGGGCGCCGGGGTTTTTGTGCCGGCGTGGCGAGTGCGAGCGTATGGAGTACACTACCCTCGGCGACACCGGGATGGAGGTGTCACGCCTCTGTCTCGGCTGTATGAGCATCGGATCGAGCGACTGGCGCGACTGGGTGCTCGACGAGGAGGACGGCGCCGAACTCGTCGACCGCGCCATCGAACTCGGGATCAACTTCTTCGACACCGCCAACATGTACTCCAACGGGGAGTCGGAGCGCGTCCTCGGCAACGCGCTCGACGGCCGGCGCGAGGAACAGGTCGTCGCCACCAAGGGCTACTTCCAGATGGACGAGGGCGACCCCAACTCGGGCGGCCTGTCGCGAAAGGCCATCGAACAGGAACTCGAACACAGCCTCGACCGCCTCGGGATGGACACCGTCGACCTCTATCAGATCCATCGCTGGGATTACGACACGCCCATCGAGCAGACGCTTCGCGCCCTCGACGACGCAGTGCGGCGGGGACGGGTCCGCTATCTCGGCGCGAGTTCGATGTGGACCCACCAGTTCGCCGACGCGCTCCACACCAGCGACCGACTCGGGCTGGATCGCTTCGTCACCATGCAGAACCACTACAACCTCGTCTACCGGGAGGAGGAACGCGAGATGTTGCCGTTCTGTGAACGGGAGGGCATCGGCGTCATCCCGTGGTCGCCGATGGCGAGGGGGTATCTCACCCGTCCCGACGAGGCCATCGACGCCACGACGCGCGGCGAGACCGAGGAGCGGATGTACGAGCACCCGTACCGCGAGGGCGGCGGTCGCGAGAGCAACGCCCGCGCCGAGCAGTTGGCGGAAGAGCGCGGCGTGAAGATGGCCCAGATCGCGCTCGCCTGGGTGCTGGACAAGGACTGGGTAGACGCCCCCATCGTCGGCACCACGTCAATCGAGCACTTGGAGGACGCCGTCGAAGCGCTCGAAATCGATCTCAGCGAGAGCGACGTCGAGTTCCTAGAAGAGCCGTACGAACCCGTCCCCGTCTCGGGGCACTCCTGACTATAGTAGCCTTCGTAAGTCATCGCACACCTGATCGCCAGACTGCGTGCGATCAGGTGTGTAAACAGTTCCAAACGCTACTATATATGGTGACCGTCGGCGCCGGACGGTGAATCAGCGACCTTTTATGCGCCCCGGCGGAACTACCGGCCATGAGCTTCGAGAAAGAAGATTCGGTCGTGCTCCACGACAAACACAGTGAGTACGACGGCGAAGTCGGAACGATCACGCAGGTGATGGAGACGATGTTCGGCGACGCCACGTACACGGTCAGCTTCGAGGATGGGCAGGAGACCGGCGTCCCCGAGGACGCCCTCGAACCCGCCGACGGCGACGAAGACGACGAGTAATTCGGACGCTACTTCTGTATGTCGGGTGTCCCCTTTCATTACGTCGACCTGCGAACCTTCTGTTACACGACCGAAGACGAGAAGCGCGTCGAGTCCGCCCTCCGCACCTATCTCCCCGAGGAGTACGACATCGAGCAGCAGGTGACGACCGGTCACCACGGCGACCGCATCGTCGTCCTCTCGGCGCGACTCGAAAACGCCGACGACGTGCGCCACGTGCTGGACAAACTCGTCGACCTGCCTGACTACGACGCCTTCCTCGACGAACTCGACGACCGAGTGTCCGAGGACTGCTCGCTGTATCTCACGCTGGACAAACAGGCCGCCTTCCGCGGCGAAATCCGACAGGGCGACGGCATCACCCTCCGGGCGAAGGTCGAAGCCTACCCCGCGAAACGCGAGGCGGCCGTCGAGAACGCCCGCGAGGCGTTCGAAGCGGCGCGCGACTAGTCCAGAAACTCGATCACTCGCTCGGCGCCGACGAACCCCTCGTCCAGTCGGGCTACCTGTTCTCCCTCCTCGAACAGCACCAGCGTCGGCACGCGCCGGATGTCGTACGCCTCGATGAGCACCGGATCGTCGCGGGGGTTGACGAGGGCGACCGTAATCCCCGTCTCGCGGGCGACGTTGCTCAGAACCGGTTCCATCGCCGCACAGGCGCCACAGCCCTCGGTGTAGCACTCGACGAGCAAGCGGTCGTGATCGCCGACGACATCGTCGAGGGCGGTCGCGTCGATTCGGCCGAGGACCGTCCCGTCGTCAGTCATCGACTCACGTCGCGTCTCACGGCCACTTGATCCCGCAGCCGCGGGACGGACCGGGGTCGATGTCGACCGGTTCGTCGGCGCGGACGGCGTCGATAGCCTGGCGGATGTAGTACTCGCTCGCCTCCTCGTCGGGACCGAGGGCGTCGTCGAGGCGGCCGTGATACGCCAGCCGGTAGGTCCCCTCGTCACGCCGGAAGAGGAAGGGATCGGGGGTGCAGACGGCGCCGTAGGTGCGGGCTACGTCGGCCGACTCGTCGCGGAGGTACGCGTCGTACGCGATCTCGCCGTCGGCGACGTACTCCTGCATCTTCTGGAAGGAGTCCTCGGGATAGGCGTCGGCGTCGTTGGCGTTGATGCCGACGACGGCCACGTCGTCCTCGCGCGCCAGGTCGTTCAGGAGGTCGAACTTCGCCTGCGCGTACGGGCAGTGGTTACAGGTGAACACGACGAGCAAGGCGTCGGCGTCGAAGTCGTCGAGCGTGTACGTCTCGCCGTTGACGCCGGGCAGTTCGAAGCCGGGCGCCTCGTCACCGTATTCGAGTTCCGAGTCGGATTCTTGCAGGGCCATACCTGAAATACGTCCCGGTGGGGGAAATACTGTGGGCCAGCGGCATTGACCTCCTCCTCCTCCGCGTGAACACGGAGGAATCCCACCACGGGATTTCAGGCCCAGCGGTGCAGCCTGTTGGTTTCAAGACGCATACGTTCCACACGTCTCTTGCTGGGTCTCAGCATCGGTGTGGCTGTCTTGTGGCCCGGTCAAAGAGGCCCCATCCGTAGCCGAGTCATCGTCACCGGCCTTCTGCCGGGAACTCCGGTCGCTTCGGTGGTGACTCTCTCCACTACGGTAGCGGTCTGCAATGTTTATCGCGCCGTTCACGTCCGCTTGGTACTCATCAATCCAGCAGTCGTCGTTCGAGCATCTGAACGTCGCCTGTCGTGGTCGGGAGCCGATCTCACCGCAGGCGTGGCACGCCTTCGACGTGTTCCGGGGATTCACCGTCTCGACGGGAATCCCCTTCTCGGCGGCCTTATAGCGAATCTGTGCGTGGAGCTTCGCAAATCCCCAGCCGTGCAGACGGCGGTTCATGTACTCGCCGTAGTCCATGTTCTCGCGGATGTCCGTCAGGTCTTCCAGCACCAGCACTGGATTCTCGACAGACTCGGCGTACTCCACGACTTCGCGGGTCACACGGTGGAACACGTCGTCAATCTGGGTCCATAGTGCGTCACCGAACGAGTCTGCGATTCGCTCACTGCCACGCTTCTGCAGGCGTCTTGTGGCGGTGAAGTAGGTTTTGCGGAGCCGACGAACTGTCTTGCCGTCGTCGGCCCACAATTTGGGGCGAACAGGAGAACCGCTCTCGTCGCGGTGACACACCGTGACGAGACTCGCTTCTCCGATGTCTACGCCGATGGGCGTCCGCTTGTCGGCGGACGCCCCAGATTGGTCCGCCACGTTTCGGGTGGCGGTGACGTGGAGATACCACGTTCCGTCCCGCTCAAACAGCCGACTTTCGCCCATCTTAGCGTCGTCTGCGTACAACGCTTCGAGCCACTCCCGCTGTTCGGGATTGGCGCGTGCCGGTATCCAGAGGTGTAGTCCTCGTGGTGCGGGATTTTGACGTACCACCCGATAGCGTTCTGTGGCTGATGGTCAAGTTGTAGTCCCTCGTTGGTGAACCGCACTGGGTGGTCGTCGTGAAGCTCGTCGGTATCGTAGCTGGTGTGGAGTTGTGGGACGTACTGCTTGAGGGCGTTTTTTGCGTATCCGCTTAGGTCGTATTCGACCACCGCGTCGTTCACCGCTGACTGTGTGTCACAGCCAGCGGTGAACGCTTCCTGAAGCGCCCGCTGGTAGGCGTCCCGCGTCTCACGAAGCTTCTGTCGCTTGTGAACGTTTGGGTCCACAAGCTTCAGTTCGAGTGTTTTTGTGACCGCACCCATCGTCGCCGGTATTCAACGTTTCAGTTGTGAGGGATATATAACTCAGCTATCCAGAGTGGAAGTGGAACTGTGGGAAATCCGGTACTGCAATAGAACGGTGGACCGTCACACTATGATGTCCGCTCGACCCCCGCCTGTTCGCTCCTCGGTTCCGACAGCCTGTCGGAGCACTCGTCACTCACGGGAAGGCGGGGTATGCGCTCATCTCTCTGTCACTCGACCGAGACGAGGTAGATGCCGAGCACCGCACACGCGATGCCAGCGACTTTCCGGGCGGTGATGGATTCGTTCAGGAAGACGACGCCGATGGCCGAACTCACCACGAGGAAGGTGCCGAAGATGGGGACGACGGCGCTGACCGGGCCGAGCGAGAGCGCGTGGTAGTACGCGAGGATGCCCACCGCCAGGAAGACGCCGGCGACGTAGAGATACGGCGCCTTAGGATGGACGAGATACGGCGTCACCGGCCGCCCGACGTAGAGGACGACCGCGACGGTAGCCACGATGAGCATCCCGTTCGGGATGAGCGCGGCGACGAAACTCGGGATTTTCGGGTCGCCGGTCGTCGCGTAGCCGACGAGCGGCGCGACCATCGAGTACGACAGGAGCGCGACCACCGCCCACTGCAGATAACCCATGGGGAGGCGTCCGGCGGGCGGGCAGTATAGGGTTTCGATTCAACTGCTCACGACTGGCGATTGTCCGTCACGTACGCCCGGAGGTCGTCGCAGTCGGCCGTCTCGCCGACCGTGACGTAGTGTGAGGCACAGGCGTTGCCCATCGCCAGCGACAGCTCCCAGTCCCACCCGGCCGCGAGCGACCGGGCGAAGGCGGCACTGAACCGATCGCCCGCCCCCGTCGTCGTCACGATTCCCTCGACGTCGAGGTTCGGGACGGACACCGTTCCGGAAGCGGTCGCCGCGACGGCGACCGCCTCGGCGTGGACGACGACGCCCGTGACGCCCGCGTCCGTTCGGATCGATTCGAGGACGGCACCCGAGTCGTGGGGATCGTCGATCCGTGCGTCCAGACCGGCGGCGGCCGCCAGCCGGTTCGCTTCGTCCGTATTCACGCTGAGCACCACGTCGTACGCGCGCTGGAGCCGTGCCGCCGACCGGAGCAGGTCGCCGGCCTGTCGCGCCGTGACCGTGCCGGGATCGATACAGAAGACGCCCCCGTCGGGGTTGCGGGCGGCGATGCGCTCGGTCGCGGCGGGGAGTCCGGGCACCGACGCCCAGTTGGTACAGCAGAGCGCGTCGCGTTCGAGGAAGGCGTCGACGCGTCCCGCGAGGGCGTCCCGCAGGTCGGCGAACGTCCACGCCGTGAGGTCGCTCGACCGCTCGACGAGCAACAGGTCGTCGTCGCCGAGGAGGAGGACGTTGACGCGCGCCGGTGCCCCCATCGATACCGTCTCGAAGGGGAACGCGAGGTCGTCGTGATCGAGATGCCCGGCCAACAGGACACCGTCACCGAGCGCGTCGAGTTGTTGCGCGACGTTGACCGCCTGCCCGCCGGGCGTGGTGACGACGTGTTCGAGGCGGAGCGAGTCCCGACCCTCGACGACGGTCGTCGCGAACGCCTCCCGCGAGGTGAGCACCGTCTCGCCGTCACGAAGCCGGAAGTAGTCGTCGAGGCTGCCGTCGGGAAACGCGCCGACGCTGACGGGGTCGAGCCCACGCTGCAGTTCGCCGACCAGGTCGTCGTACGGCATTTCAGGGACGTTTCATACGGATTATTGTAACTGTTTACCGGTGGTTCGCTGAGCCGGACCAGCGAACCACCGGTAATGACTTCCAATAGACCGTATCACGGCCGGGCGCAAAACTCCTCCGCCCGCTAGTCGACCCATATCGTGGCGAAGGCGTCGAAGAAGGGCTCGTCGGTCGTCACCAGTTCGTGCGTGAGCCGCAGGTCTCGCGCCCGCGTGGCCACGTCGTCGACGAACGCATCGACGCGGTCGCGGTACTGCTCGGCGAGACGACCGCCGAAATACGTCCGACGGGTGAGGTCCGACTCCGCGTCCTCGAAGATGGTGTCGCCGCCGACATCGGGGTCGAGCTCCGTCGGCGAGAGCACCTGCACGAGCACCACTTCGTTGCGCGACAGCGACGCTAGCCCCGTCTCCAACCCATCGAGGTCGCCGATGCCGTCGGTGATGACAACCACCAGCGACCGGGAGCGGATGGACGCCGCGTACGCCTCCAGAGCGGTCTGGAAGTCCGTCTCGCCGTCGGGAACGGTCTCGTTGAGGCGGTCGACCAGCGCCAGCACTTCGCCACGCGTCGATTTCCCGGTGTCGAGACGGTCCGTACGGTCCCGGAACACGGAGAACCGGAAGTCGTCGTGTTCCTCGGCGGTGAGGTAGGCGTAGCCGAGGCCGAGTTTCGCGCCGAACTCGAATTTGGTCTCCCCGTCGCCGAACCCCATCGATCCGCTGGCGTCGAGCAGGACGTGGACCGTGAGGTTGCGCTCCTCCTCGAACTGCTTGATGAAAAACTCCTCCGTGCGGGCGTAGAGTCGCCAGTCGATGAGGCGGGTGTCGTCGCCGGGAGCGTAGCGCCGGTAGTCGCTGAACGTGAGTCCTTCGCCGACGCTCGGTGACTCGCGTTCGCCCTGTTTGTTCGCGGTGGTTTCCTGCTCCAGCGACGCCTCGAAGCGATCGAGTTCGTCCAGAAACTCGGGATCGATCGTCATGCCTGCTCCAGCAGGTCGGCGATCACGTCGTCGGTCGTCAGCCCCTCGCGTTCCGCGCGGAAATCGAGTAGAATGCGGTGGCGG
This sequence comes from Haloplanus sp. XH21, assembly GCF_023276355.1. Lineage (NCBI taxonomy): Archaea > Methanobacteriati > Methanobacteriota > Halobacteria > Halobacteriales > Haloferacaceae > Haloplanus > Haloplanus halobius. The sequence continues at coordinate 1,222,786 of NZ_JALLPL010000001.1, read as the reverse complement.
AGGACCGGCGGCGCCATCGACTCGACATCCTCCCACGAGACGTGGTTGCGGCCGTGGAGGAAGGCCCGCGCCTTCGCGGTGCGGACGAGACCCATGCTGGCCCGCGGGCTCGCACCGAACTCGACCGTCTCCACCTCTCGGGTCGCCCGAACGAGTTCGATCGCTCGATCCCGGATGTCGTCGGCGATGGGCACCTCGCTGACGAGCGACTGGATCCGCTGTAGCTGGTCGCGCGTGAGCACCTTCTCGACGGGGGGCGTCTCGCCGCCCTCGGTGTAGAGCGAGACGATGTCGCGTTCCTCCTCGACGGACGGGTAGTCGAGGACGAGTTTCAGGAGGAAGCGGTCGGTCTGGGCCTCGGGCAACGGGTACGTCCCCTCCTGATCGATGGGGTTCTGCGTCGCGAGGACGAAGAAGGGGCGCGGCAGGGCGTAGGTCTCGCCGGCGGCCGTCACCTGTTTCTCCTGCATCGCCTCCAGCAGGGCGGCCTGCGTTTTCGGCGTCGCTCGGTTGATCTCGTCCGCGAGGACGACGTTCGCGAAGATGGGACCTTTCTCGAAGACGAACTCGCGCTCCCCGCCCGACTCGCGGATGATCTCGGTACCCGTGATGTCGGAAGGCATCAGGTCCGGCGTGTTCTGCACCCGCGAAAAGTCCAGATCCGTCACGTCCGCGACGGTGCGGACCATCGTGGTCTTGCCGAGACCGGGATTGCTCTCGAGGAGGGCGTTGCCGTCCGCGAGGATGCAGACAAGCAGGTGTTCGAGCACGTCGCGTTGCCCGATGATGCGCTTGCCAACCTCCTCGCGGACGCGTTCGAGTCGCTGCTGTAGCGCGTCGATGTTCTCACTCATTCTCTGAATCCTCTCTGATACGGAGGTTGTACTCGCGGATCAGTTCCGCGTCCTCCAGTTGCTCGGGGTCGGTGAAGCCCGCCCGCTGGCTCTCGACGGTCGCCGCGTCGTCGAACCCGCTGTTGTCGTAGGCTGCCGCCGAGCCGGCGTCCGCACCGTCGCCACTCCCCGCTCCGCTGGTGTCGATGGTGGTGTCGAGGTCGTCCTCGCCCGCGGTGGCGTCTCCCGGATCGCCGAGGATCGACGACCCGTTCCGCAGCCCCGTGTACTCGGACGTCGTGCCGCCACCGGGGGCGGTGTCCGTCGGTTCCGCGGTCCCGCCGATGGAGATGTCGACGACGGCGACCTGGATCGTCGCGACGCTGACGAGCGAGACGAGCACGACCGTCACGGCGATCCGACGCAGATCGAGGAGACCGACACTCGACGCCGCCCGGAGGTCGTCGAGGACGTCCTCGTAGAGGCGGAGCGCGATGGTGGAGCGGCGGCCGGCGTCGATCGCGTCGCGCGCGGTCCGGAGCGACTCTCGCAGCGCGGGGTTGGCGGCTTCGAACTGCTCGACCAGCGGTCGGCGCACGCGCCAAGTCACTTCGGCGACGAGGACGACGAGACCGGCGGCGACACCGAGGACGACGCCGACCGCGACGGTCGGCTCGGCGACGGTCACCCCCGCACCGCGAAGCACATCGAGGACGAATCCCGGGAGCGACAGTCGAGCCGGGAGTCCGGGCACGCCGAGCAGGGTCGTGAGGAGGTTCACCACCAAGACGGCGAGCGTGGCGTCCGCGACGGCGTAGATGAGGGCGACCTTCCAGCCCTCGCGGCGGATCTCGGTGAGCGCGCGCGCCATGTCACGCGTCGGTGTGGCGTCCGGCTCGTCCGGCGATGGTGACTCGGGCATGATCAGACCAGCTGACACCCCGATGGTCGGGTACCGTTGATCGCGGTACAGGCCTCCCGCAAGGCGTCTCTGAGCCGTCGGTTCTCGGCCTCGACCCCCTCCAGGCGGGTCACCTCCGCTTCCAGACTGGAGACCTCGCTGTTCAGCTCCTCGACCTCGTTCTGGAGGTCGTTTCGCTCCTCGCGCAGGTTCTCGTTCGTGGACTCCAGGTCGCCGACGCGAGACTGGAGGTCGTCGTTTCTGGCTTCGAGCCGCTGCGTGCGGGTCTGCAGATCCGAGACGCGGTCCTGTGCGGTCTGGAGTTCCTGCCGGGTCGCCGCGAGTTCCTGTTGCGTCGACTCCAGTTGCCCCTCGGTCTCTTCGAGGTTCTCCGAGACCTGGCTGACGTCGCTCCGGGTGGTGCTCAGGCTCTCGTTGAGTTCGCGGAGCCGTTCGCGAGTGGACTGGAGGTCCTGCTCGGTCGACTGGAGGTCTTCCCGCAGCTGTTCGTTCCGGTCGCGGAGCTGGCTGTTCTCGGCGTCGAGTTCCTCGACCGACTCTTGGTAGTAGAGCGTCGCGCCGGCGGTCCCGGCGACGGACAGGCAGACGAGGAGGGCGAGCGCGAGGTTAATCGAGTGACCAATACGACTCATGGGAGACCACTCTCCGTCCGGGTACGCCCCTGATACACTTGAAGTCGCCGGACGACGACCTCGGTCAGGAATAACAGCAGGGCGAGCGCCAGCAACGCCCAGTCCCAGGAGCGTCGCACGTCGCGAACGCGCGTCGCCTGCTGGCGGGCGAACGCGGCAATCTCGGCCGCGTCACCGCGGTCGAACTGCTGGCCGCCGGTGGCTCGCACGGCGTCAGTTAGCGCGGGAGACGTACCGAACCCCGCGTACTCGGCCGGATAGTTCGCGGCGTAGGTGGCGCCCGCGACGGTGTGAAAGCCGGCCGTCGGCGGCGTCGTCTCGGCGCGGTAGACGCCGTCACCGACGGCGCGGAACTGGAGGTCGGTGTCGCTTGGCGGCGTGTCGCCACGGTAGATGACCGTCGTCGGCTCCCCGACCCGCGTGTCAGGCACGTCGGTCACGCCGGTCGCCTTGCGCTCGGGATCGCCGATGGCGTAGTTGACGGATTTGGTCACGAGCAGGGAGTCCGGTTGCTGGAGCAGTCCGTCGAGCCCCCCGCTCTCGTCGTAGGTCGTGATCGTCGCCACTCGGCCGAGGCCGTAGCGCCACGAGGCGACCGCAGGCGTGCCGTCCGGCCCGGCGACGAGGAAGTCCGCGCCCGGTCGCATCGACACGTCGTTTCGCCGCCCGGGGTTCGACTCCAGCGTGACGCCGCTGGTGATGAAATGTCCGGGGTCGACGACGGTGAGGCCCTCGCCCTCGAACTGCCGACTGCCGCCGCCGAAAAGCAGGCGCAGACGGTCGGTCTCGTCGGCAGCGAAGTAGTTGCCACCGGACTCCCGAGCGATCGATCGCAACACGTCCTCGTTGATCGCCCGTCCGGCGCCGACGGTGATCACACGCACTCCCTGTCGGCCGAGAGCGTTCGCCACGACGGCCGACGGACTCTCGGTGTCGCCCCCGTCGCTGATGAGGATGATCGTCCCGCGCTCGCCGTCGAGCATCTCCTCGGCGCCGCGAAGCCCGGTGGCGATGTCGGTCGCCCCGCTGGTCTGTAAGCGCCGGATGCGGTCCTCGACGGTCGCCCGGTTCTCCGACAGCGGTGCCGGTTGCACCACGCTGTAGGCCTCGTGGTTGAAGCCGACGACCCCGACGGTGTTGTCGTCGGAGAGCTGTGAGACGGCGTCGAGGGCGATGCCTTTCTGGACGCGCATGCCGTTGACCGCGCTCCCGGAGACGTCGATCAGCATGACGATCCGTGCGCTGCCCGGCGTCGATTCTCCGAGCGTGACGGGGAGCATCGACGCGACCGAGGAGTTGGCGTAGCCGCCGTTTTCGAAGGCGTTCGGCCCGCCGGCCATCAGCAGGCCGTTCCCGTCGATGACGAACTGCTGGAGTTCGTCGACGTTGCCCAGGTCGTCCGCCGCCACGTTCTGGACGACGACGGCGTAGTAGGGGTCGAGATCCGCGGGCACCGAATCGGTCGTCTCCACGTCGTACAACTGGTCGAGATACGATCGGAGCGGGTAGTCGCCACGGGAAACGTAGAGCACGCGTGGCTGCTCGACGGCGCGGACGGTCCCGCGAACGACGTCGTTGGCCGCATACACGTCGTCGCCGTCGATTTCGGCGGTGATCCGGTGCGTGCCGGTGTCGGAGAACGTGTGGGTCACGGGGACGCTCCCGGTGCCCTCGTCGAGTCGCTCGGTGGCTACAGGGGTACCGTCGATGGCGATCCGAACGGTCACCGGGGCGTCGGCCTGGACGCCCGCCACCCGAACTAGAAACCGACTCTCCACGCCGACGCTGGTCTTCTCGGGACCGGCGAGCGTGACGTACCGCTCGGTTCGGGTCGGGGCGGGGCTGACGGCACTGATCGTGGCGTTGAGCGAGCGCGCGAACTCCGCCGTCTCGGAGAGCGGTTGGCCGCCGGTGACCTGGCCGTCCGAGACGACCACGATGGAGCCGTTCTCGCGGAGGTTGGCCGCGATGCCGTCGCCGATCCGCGAGTTCGTCCCCTGGCCGACGGTCGACACCGTCGTCGGCACGCCCTCGCTCTCGATGTCGCTCGCGAGGTCTTCCGCGACGGCCGGCGACACGCCCGTACTGTTCGATCGGTCGGCCAGCAGCGACACGCTGGGGTCGCCTCGCGTCTCCGTCGTGACGACCGTGAAGGGACCGGCGGCCGCGACGACGAGCAAGGTTGCGAGGGTGATCCGCGAGGCGAGCAACAGGCGTCGACTCCGCGGGGCGGCCGTCCCCGAGGCGCGGTAGCGAACGAGCAGGACGAACAGCCCGATGGCGACGGGCAACGCCACGAGCGCCAGCGGCCGTTCGAGGCCGACGACGGTGCCGTCGGCGAGCGCCGTGCGGACGGCGAGGGCGCCCCACATCAGAGATCACCCCGTCGACGGAGATAGGCCACTTCGACCACCGCGGCGAGCAGTCCCACGAGCGCGACAACCCACGTCAGCGGGCGAGGGACCTGCCGCTCCTCTTCGCGCACGGGAACGCCGGTGTCGTCCGTCCGGTCGGTGAGCGGCGTGGCGTCGACGGCCGATTCGGCGTCGCTGTAGAGGGAGACGCCGATCCGGCGGTCACCGACGACGTAGAAGCCGGCGCGATCGAGCGGGATGCGTTGAGTCGAGACGGTGTCGCCGTCGGGCGTCTCGACGGTCGTGGCGTTCGCAACTTGGAGGCGACTCCCCGTCTCGCGGTTCAGCGCCGACAGCGACTCGCGGCCGGCGAGATGGAACACCGCGCGCTTCCAGAAGACGGGATACTGGTAGTTGAACCGGAACGGGTCCTGGTCGACTACGGACCCGTAGTAGAGCAGGCGGCCGGGACCGCGGGTCGCCGTCGCGACGAGCGGCGTGCCGTCGGCGGTGCGGACCAGCGCGGTGCCGTCCCGCAGCGACCCCTCGAGATACGCGTCCGGCGGCGGGAAGTCGATGCCGCGTGTCAGTTCGTCCGCCGTCACCTGCCCGATCGAAGGGGTCGTTCCGACGCCCGTCGGCGAGACGAGGAGGAGGTCGCCGTAGGTGTCCGGCGGGTTCTCCTGAGCGAGGACGCCGACGCCGCCGCCGTTGGCGACCACATCGCGGCCCGCCTCGACGTTGCCCTGGAGGAGGCGCTCGGCTTCCAGATTACTGTAGAGGATCACGTCGTAGCCGTCGTCGACGGTCGTCGGCGGTTGGTCGATGGTGAGCCGCACCTCGTCGATCACCGAGAGCGCGGTCACGAGATGTCGGTTCCGGTCGTTGGTCAGCAACAAGACGTCGACCGCGGGATCGGCGGGCGCCGCGACGTACGCGACATCGTCGGTCGGGAAGGAGTCACCGGGTGTCAGTCGGGCCTCGCCGCCGCCGGCAGGTACGGGAAGCGTCACCCGCGACACGTCGCCGGAACCGAGCGCCAGCGAGCGACTGCGGCCACCGAGGGTCACGGAACGGGTGACGGATTCGCTACCGAAGTTCTGCACCGTGAGCGTGACGTTCGCGCCCGCGAACGAGCGGTCGACGATCCCCACGTTGGCCGCGCCACCCCCCGCGAACTGGCGGAGGTCGACCTGCAGGCCGCGGGCGCGCGCCGACCGCACGGCGTCGGTCCAGGCGCTGTCGGCGAAGTCGCTGAGGACGACGATCCGCGCGTTCTCGCCCGCGATGGCGGCCGCCTGCGAGACGGCGTCGGCGAGATCCGTCGGCGCGTCGGTGAGCGAGAGTCCGTCGAGCGCCGTGGAGGCGGCCGTGGTGCCGCCGGAGCGGAGTGCGATCCGAGTGTCGGCCCCCGCGAAGACGACGGCGTTGGTGCCGGTCGTCGCCTCGCGAGCGGCGGCCCGGGCGGCGTCGAACCGCGTCCCGCCATCGTCGGTTTCGACGCCCATGCTCGCGCTGCCGTCGAGGACGATCACCGTCTCCTCGACGGTCTGGCTCTCCGAGACGGAGACGTAGGGGCCGGCGAGCGCGAGCGCGAGGGCGACGATCACGAGCAGCTGCAAGAGGAGGAGGAGGCTGCGGCGGAGCCGTTCGAGGAAGGGGTTCGAGGCGTCGCGCTGGTCGTCTTCGAACAGGAGACGGAGGGTCGGGAGTTCGACGCGACGCGGATCGGGCTGGACGAGATAGAGATAGACGACGGGGACGACCGCAAGGAGGGCGAGAAGCCCGAGCGGCGTCAGAAACGCGTCGGAGAGGGCCATGCACGACGGCACGCCGTCGCCGCGTATCGGTCTTTCGCCGACAGGCCCACGTTCGAGACGGATACTGACGCATAAGCAAGTCCTTTCATGCAGGGAACCAAGGAGACGGTATGGCCGATAAGTTAGCGCTACTCGACTTACTCCTTGAGAACGCCCGCGAGAGCCCCGAGACGATATCGCGACAGCTCGGCTGCTCGGAAGCGGAAGTCGAGGAGATGATCGACGAACTGGAGGCCGAGGGCGCGGTCCTCGGCTATCAGCCGGTCGTCGACTGGAGTCGCGTCGACCGCGACCACGTCGAGGCCGAAGTCGAACTCAACCTCGAACTCGACCGCGAGACGAAATACGCCGATGTCGCCGGACGCATCACGAAGTTCGACGAGGTGACGGCGCTCCGTCTCGTCTCCGGCGACTACGACTTCGACGTGACCGTCGAGGGCGACTCGATGCGTGACGTCTCCATGTTCGTCTCCGAGCAGATCGCACCGATCCCCGAGGTGACCCAGACCGTGACGCACTTCGTCATGAACACCTACAAGAACAGCGGCCTGGAGTTCATCGACAGCGACGAGGACGACCGCCTCTCGATTTCGCCATGAAGCTGTCAGCACGCGCCCGAAACACCCCGCCGTCCGGTATCCGGCGCTTCTTCGAACTCGCCGAAGAGATGGACGACGTCATCTCGCTCGGCGTGGGTGAACCCGACTTCAGTGCCCCGTGGAAGGCGCGGGCGTCCGCCATCCACTCCCTGGAACGGGGGCGGACCTCCTACACGACTAACCGCGGAATGTACGAGCTCCGCGAGGCGATTTCGAGCCACGTCACGCAGTACGGGCTGGAGTACGGCCCCGACGAGGAGATTCTGGTGACGACCGGAGCGAGCGAGGCCGTCGACCTGGCGCTGCGGGCGCTGGTCGACCCCGGCGATACGGTCGCCATCCAGTCGCCGGCGTACATCTCCTACGGTCCAGGCGTGCGCTTCTCCGGCGGCGATCCGCTGCCCGTGTCGACGCGAGCCGAGAACGACTTCGTGTTGACCTACGACGACCTGGAGCGCGCCGGCGCCGCCGACGCCGAGGTGTTGATGATCTGCTACCCGAACAACCCGACGGGGGCGACGGCGACGGCGGACGAACTCGCCGAAATCGCGGAGTTCGCCCGCGAACACGACCTGACGGTGCTCTCCGACGAGATCTACGCGGGGCTGACCTACGAGGGCGACCACGCGTCGATCGCGACCTTACCGGGCATGCGCGAGCGGACCATCGTCTTCAACGGCTTCTCGAAGGCGTACGCCATGACGGGACTCCGCCTCGGCTACGCGCTCGGCCCGAGCGAGGTGATCGACGCGATGAACCGCATCCACCAGTACACGATGCTGTCGGCGCCGACGACGGCCCAGTACGCCGCGCTCGAAGCCCTCCAGTCGTGTGACGACGACGTGGCCGAGATGCGCACGCAGTACGACCGCCGCCGTCGGTTCGTCATCTCGCGGTTCCGCGATATCGGCCTCGACTGCTTCGAGGCGAAAGGCGCCTTCTACGTCTTCCCCGAAGCGCCGTACGACGACGAGCAGTTCGCGGAGGACCTGCTCCAGGAGGAGGGCGTCGCGCTCGTTCCCGGACGGGTCTTCGGCGAAGAGGGCTACGGCCACCTGCGGGCCTCCTACGCGACCGGGATGCCGGAGCTGAAGGAGGCGATGAACCGCATCGAATCGTTCCTCGACGACCGGTAACGCTGGTGTCGGGGATACGAAGTATTATTTGTGGGGGTTCCCTTCGATCAGTTGATGGTTGCGGGTGGTGGGATGGGCCCAGACGACGAGGGGGTTAGCTTCGCACACGCGCTAGCAACACTGAAAGAGCAGGGAAGTGCCCTCCTCGTCGTAGGATCGGTCCCCGAAGAGATGTTCGCAACGGCGTCGGCAACGATGCTCGGCGACCCGGACGCCGATCCGCCGCGACGGCGACTCGTCGTCGCGCCGGAACCGAGTCGGCAGAGTGCCATCGAACGACTGCGAGAGACGGGGCCGCTCTCCTCGGAGTACGCACGCCTCGTCACGCGCGGCGAGAGCGCACGGAGCGCGGCCACGACGGCCGAATCGTTCGAACAGGTGACGCCACGAACGCACGTCATCGACGGGACGCTCCAAGACCTCGGTGAGACGGTGGCGACGGTCATCGAGGAGTTCGACCTGTTCGCCGGCGGACTCGATCCCGCCGAGTTTCGGATGGCGTTCGACTGCCTCCCGACGGTGCTCGCGGCCCACGGCCGGGAGACGGCCTTCCGACTCGTGCACGTCCTGGTCGCCCAGGCCCGGTCGGTCGGCGGACTCGTTCACTTCCGCCTGCCACGAGACCTGAGCGCCGAGGTAGTCAGGCTCTTCCAACCCCTGTTCGACGCGACGGTCGAACTCCGCATCGACGGGGAGCGGTTGGATCAACGGTGGCATTTCCGCGACCGTGACCTTACGTCGGACTGGCTTCCCCTCGAAACCCCGGAAACGTGATCCATAGGTGACAATATACTTTTGTGTCCGACGACTGACTTGAGAATACGATGAGTCGCTCCGGGCAAGCGCGTGGGGGGCGCGCTGACACGACGGACGAGCCCCTCGAAGTGTCGTTTTCCTCACTCGACGACGAGTCGGGGCTGGTCGTCACGGACCTGATCGAGCGCGATCAGTTCCGACTGTACACTGACACGCCAGTCTCGCCGAGTCCGGCGGATCCCTCGGCGCACCGATTCCCCGTCGACGCCGCGGTGACCATCGGTGCCGCGGAAATCGAACTCCCGACGGTCGTCTCGGTCTGTGTCCGCGACGACGCGGGCGAGATGCTGGCCGAGACCGAACATTTCGCCTACGAGGAGTTTCCTGCGGGCACCTACAGCCTCGAGCTCTGTGGGCCGATCAAGATCTACCTGCGCGTCGACGCCCCCGTCACGGTGGCGTCGGACGTCAACCGGACGCGCATCGAGTTCGACGACCATCGACAGGTCCACGTCGGCGCGCGCTCCCACCACGAAGGGCCGGCGGCGACGATCACCACGACCGACGACCCGACGGACGTGATGGCGGCCGTATCGGAGTTCTCGTCGGCACTGAAGACCACGTCTCCCGAACGGTCGTATCCGACGCTCCGGGGTCACCCGCCGCTCGTCGAACTCGGCGACGCGGTCGACGTGCCCGACGCCCTGTCGTCGCCGGAGACGGGCGTCAGACTCGAACTCCCGCCAGACTACGAGTCCATCTACGTGGCCGCGCCGCTGGCGTACTACGTCGCCGCCGATGTCGTGCCGGGGGGAGCTCCCCGTCTGGTGACCGACGACGGCTTCGAACACGACCTCGATACGGTGCGGGGCTTCGAGACGGAGGTCGAACGCGTCCTCAAGCAGACGTTCTTCCTCGACTGTGTGACCCGCACCGAGGGGTACTACAACGTCGACCTGCACGAGCGCGCGGCCGTCGAAACCGATCTGGATCTGGACTTCGAGTGGCTGTACGAGCAGTCGCTGTCGACGCAACTCGAGGAGTATCTCTCCGTGCCGTTCGGCGCCGTCGAGGACGAACTGCCGGAGTGGCGGCTCACCTCTCACGTCGCGCCGACGCCCGAGAACGTGGAACTGCTCCCCTTCGTCACCAACGACCTCGCCGTCGTGCGAACGCCACAGGACCAGCCGGAGCCGAGTTCGGCAGTTCAGACTACCGCCGCGAACGAGTTCTTCCGGGACGAAGCGTTCACGCGGAGCGCCGCGGCCGACGAAGCGTCGCGGTCGTACGTCCAGCCGGAGACGACGGACTCGCTCGAACAGTCCTGGGTGGGCGAGGGCGCCCCCATCGGCGCCAGCAAGGCGACCACCGCCGCGTTCTACAACCGCCTCGACCGAACGCCGACCGACGGCGACATCGGCATCACCGTCGTCTGTAACGACCCCCGGATGGCCGACGAACGCGACGTCGTCGACGCGGTGTACGGCTCCCGGGAGGAGCTCCCGTTCGACGTGCAGGTCCACCACGACCTGACCCAGCGCGAGCTACGACGGGTGCTCTCGGCCGAGGCGGATCTCCTCCACTACATCGGCCACATCGACGCCGAGGGGTTCGAATGCGCCGACGGCAAACTCGACGCGACGACGCTGACGGACGCCGGCGCGGACGCCTTCCTGCTCAACGCGTGCCAGTCGTACGAACAGGGATCGGCCCTCATCGAGGCGGGCGCCATCGCCGGCATCGTCACGCTCTCGGACGTCATCAACAGCGGCGCCGTCAGAATCGGACGGATGCTGGCGCGCCTGCTCAACCGCGGGTTCACCATCGGGAGCGCACTGGAGGTAGCTCGCGACGATTCGGTCATCGGCGACCAGTACACCGTCATCGGCGACAGTAGCCTGTCGCTGGCGCGGACCGACGGCGGCCCGCCGAACGTCTGTGTGGTCAACCGAACCGCCGATGGCTACGAACTCGGATGGAAACCGTACCCGGCGACGGGAATCGGTATGGGGAGCCTCGTCATGCCGTGGATCAACGACGAGGATCAGTACTACCTCTGGTCGGGCGACTCGCGCTCGTTCGATATGACGGCCGACGAACTCCAGCAGTTCCTCTCGCTCGAGACGGTGCCGGTGAAAATCGACGGGTCGCTCGTCTGGAGTGACGAACTCGACTTCTCGACGCTTTAGGGGCCGGAGATCGCACCGCTGTTTCCGGCTGCCACGGTGCCCGCCTGCGAGAGCAGGAGGAGCATCGTGAACAGGACGCCCATCATCCGCGGGTTGTTTTTGAGGTACGTTGCCACCGTGCCGCTGTCACTTTCGGACATTGCACCCGAATAGATCGGCGGCAGTGAATTATAATTTTTCGAGAATATCTGATAGTTAATATAATCAATTAAATCGATTGAACTATGACATAAACTGCAAATCTATAGAAAATCCGGGGATGGCGAGAAGATCAGCGAGAAACGGCAGGCGGTCGCGTCGGTAGCGGCGTCAGTCGCGACGGTCGTCGGCTTCGAGATCGCGATAGACGGCGGTGAGATCGTCGGCAGCGTCGATCCGCGCGAGCTTGTCGTCGAGTTCCGCGCGAAGTTGATCGATGTCGTCGAGGAGATCCTGATACTTCTCGGACTGTTCGAGCGTCGACGGCTCTTTCTCCGCTTCGAGGAGTGCTTTCTTCGAGGCGAGCGAGAAGAGCCGCTGGATCCCCTCGTCGTACTCGTCGCGAACGAGCAGGTTCGAAACCGTCCGCTCGAGTTCGTCTCGGGTGACGGGTTTGACGAGGTAGGTGTCGAATCGCATGTCGATGATGTCCTCCTCGGGCTCGACCGCCGTCACCATCGCGACCCGACAGTCGAGGTCACGGTCCTGAATGGCGTCGAGGATGTCGTCGCCCGAGATGTCGGGCATCCGTCGGTCGAGGAGGACAACCGACACGTCCGAATCCAGTTTCTCCAGCGCCTCGTGGCCGTCTCTCGCCGTCCGAACGTGATAGGTGTCGCTGAGCCAGGTGGCATAGAGGTCGGCCAGGTCACGTTCGTCCTCGACGACGAGGACGCGAGGGGTGTCGGCGCTCATATCTTCTCCCGGGACGGAGTGCGACCACTCACGGTACGCAGTGGTGTCCCGGAGTATATCAAAATACCCTTTGTGGAACGGTCACACGGCGGCGGACCGCGGCGTCACTCCTGGGGACTGTAGTTCGGCGCCTCGTCCGTGATCATCACGTCGTGGGGGTGACCCTCGGTCTGGCCGGCCGCCGAGACACGGACGAAGCGGGATCGCTCCTTGAACTCGGGGATGGTCGCCGCACCGACGTAGCCCATGCCCGACTTCATCCCGCCGACGAGCTGGTGGAGTTCGGAGGCGAGCGTCCCCTTGTACGGGGTGGCCGCCTCGACGCCCTCGGGGACGAACCCCTCGTCGTCGTCCTCCTCCTTGAGGTAGCGGTCGCCGCCGCCGGAACGCATGGCACCGACCGACCCCATGCCGCGGTACTGCTTGTACTTCTTGCCGTTCATCGTGATGACCCGGCCGGGGGCCTCCTTGGTGCCGGCGAAGTACGAACCGAGCATGACCGCGTCGGCGCCCGCGGCGATGGCCTTGATGGCGTCGCCGGAGTACCGGATGCCGCCGTCGGCGATGACGGGCACGTCGTGTTTGCTGGCCACGTCGGCCACCTCCGAGACGGCGGTGATCTGGGGCATCCCCGCGCCGGTGACGACGCGCGTGGTACAGATGGATCCCGGCCCGATGCCGACCTTCACGCCGTCGGCGAAGTCGACGACGGCCTCGGCCGCCTCGCGCGTACCGATGTTGCCGACGACGACATCCGCCTCGACGCCCCCGCTGATCTCGCGGGCGCTGTCGATGACGTTGCGGTTGTGGGCGTGCGCACAGTCGATGAAGAGCACGTCAGCCCCCGCCTCGTCGGCGGTGCGGGCGCGGTCGTCCTCGAAGGGACCGACGGCGACGCCGATGCGGAGCGCGCCGTCCTCGTCGCGCGCGGCGTTCTCGTGTTCGCGGCGCTGGAGGATCCCCTGCATCGTGACGAGACCCACGAGGTGGTCGTCCTCGTCGACGATGGGAACGCGTTCGATCTTGTGATCGTACATGAGTTCGAGGGCGGTGCGCGCGGTGACGCCCTCGCTGGCGGTGATGACCTCGTCGGTCATCGCCTTGCGCACCTCGTCGGACTCGCCGACCTCCAGATAGGGCCGGATGTCCGTCGCGGAGATGATCCCGAGGACGACATCGTCCTCGTCGACCACGGGAGCGCCGCTGACGCCCTCGCGCTCCATCATCTCGTCTACCTCGCGGACGGTCTGGTCCGGGCGCGCCGTCACCACGTCGTCGCGCCGGATGACGAGTTCGTCGGCGCGCTTGACGCGCTCGATTTCGACGACCATCTCGTCGGCGGTCATGTTGCGGTGGAGCACGCCGAGACCGCCGTTGCGCGCCATCGCGATGGCCAGTTCGCCCTCGGTCACCGTGTCCATCGCCGCCGAGAGGATCGGAATGTTGAGCGAGACGTTCGTCGACACCTGTGTCGAGACGTCGGCCTCGTCGGGTTCGACGTGGCTCTCCATCGGGCGCAACAACACGTCGTCGAACGTGAGCGCCTCCGGTACTCGTAGCTTCTCCGAGAAGGGTCCAGAATCGGGAACGTCGTTCGCCATGTAAGCCGTCGTCCCGCCGCCCGGAAAAACGTTCCGAGACGCCGAATCCCCGTGTTCCGGAGGGACACGCCGCACGCCCGGCGTCTCGTTCCGGGACGTGACCTCCTCCCACGCAACGTTTAACTCCGCAGTCACCTAACACGAAGGTATGGCTTCGAAGCGTTCCACCGCCACGCGCACTGCCGCCCGGACGAGTTCCGTCGAGAACTCCGGCATCTCCTTTACAGCGCTGGCACCGTCCGGACGCTTCGGGACCGACGCCGACGCCACCGGCCGCGCGGGCAGGTCGCGGGCGTTACACCACCGGTCGGCCGATGGTCACGGCCGTTAGCGTGGTATGAGCGTCTCTCAGCATCCGATCGCACTCCGCCTCGAGCGACGCGTCGGTGGCGCGACGAAGCTCCTCGCCACCGTGATGATGCTGCCGCTCGTCGACGGCATCTTCCCGGCGCTCGTCCTAGCGGGGGCGCTCACCTACCCCTTCGGCATCCTCGAAACCGGCCTGCTCATCTTCGGCGGATCGGCCACCGTCGCCGTCGTCCTCGCGGAGATGGAGGGCACCCCCCGCGAGCGGGTGCGCGCCATCGCGCTCGTCGGGGGCCTCCTGCTCCCGGCCGCAGCCGTCGAAGCGGCGCTCGCGCCGACCGTCCAGAGCCTCGTCGACATGGGCGTCTTCCAGCGGTTCGCGGGCCTGGTCATCCTGACCGTCGCCGCGAAGACGGCGAGCGCGCGCGTCGGCGAGTATCTCCCGCGCCCCGCGGTCATCATCGGACTCGGCCTCGTGGCCAGCCTCCAGCCCGCCGGCGCGTCGGTGACGTTCGTCGCCGAACCGGGACTCGTCGTTCGGGGTGTCGCCGCCGCCGCCACCGGCGTCGGCTTCGCGATGCTGGTCGCGGCGCTCGGCCCGCAACTCCAGGAATCTGTCGATCTCGACCGGTTCCGATTCGGAAGCGCCGTCGCCCTCGGGATGCTCGCACTCTCCGTCCTCGGCGTGATGCCCACCGAAGCGCCCGTCGCGCTCGGCGTCCTCTGTGTGACGGCAGTGTTCTCCTTCGATCCGAGCGGGGGAGACACCGAGTCCGCTCCGGCGGCGTCGGCGTCGAACGACGACACCGAGGACGATGCCGACGAAGACGGCCGCTCGCCGTTCCCCGTCGAGGAGGAGTCCCGGGCGCCCTGGCTGTGACGCTCCCGGTCTCGCGGCGTCGCTCCGGTTTTTTACCTGTGGCCGTCTAACGACGGTCCATGACCGACCGAATCCGGGCCCACGTCCACGTCTCCGGCCGGGTCCAGGGCGTTTACTACCGCGCGAACACGCGCGACGCGGCCCGCGCCCGCGGCGTCGACGGCTGGGTGCGCAACCTTTCGGACGGCCGCGTCGAAGCCGTCTTCGAAGGCGACGAGGACGCCGTCGAAGCGATGGTCGAGTGGTGTCACACCGGGAGCCCCGCCGCCGACGTTCGCGATGTCGACGTGACCTACGAGGAGCCAGCGGGCGAGTCGGGGTTCAGCATCCGTCGGTGACTCCTCCCGGGGATGGTTTTATATACATCCCACGAACCAGGTGTGAGTGTGAACGACTATCTCATCCTCCGCGAACTGGACGCTCCGATCAGCCGTGACGACCTCGACGCCGCCGCAGAAAAATCGGGCGAGACGCTCGAAGAACTCCGCTCCGAAGGGGTGGACATACGCTGGGTCGACTCCGAAGTGTTGACCAACGACGCGGGCGAGGTGACGGGCACGTTCTGCCACTATCAGGCCGAAAGCGAGGACGCGGTGCGGGAACACGCCGAGCGCGCGGGGCTGCCGGCGACGCGCATCGACCGGAAAGGCGAACCCCTCGCCGGCGAGGACTGAGACGGACCGGTGGAAGTCCTGACCGCCGATCGCCGGGGAACAGTTACGACGATCCGTACGACGTCCGCACGCCGAAAGGCATGGTTCAAGTCCCCCCACACCCAACGTGTGGCCGAATCATGCCCGAGTGCGTCGAATGCGGGGCGGACGTGGCCCTGCACGAGGAGCTGGAAGTCGGAGAGATCGTCGACTGTGGCACCTGTGGTGCCGAACTCGAGGTCGTCGGCCTCGACCCCGTCGAACTGGACGCCGCCCCGGAACTCGAAGAGGACTGGGGCGAGTAACACCCACTCTCTCTGCGATCACCTCGCCGTGACCAGTCATCCCACCACCCCCGACGCGTGATCGGGCGACCCCTCCGCCGGTTCGTCGCCCGCGCGAGTCGGCAGACATCGGACCGGTGGCTGTACGCCTGGGCGCTCGGCTACGCCGCCGTCGGCGCCGCCTCCCTGCTCGTCCCCCTCTATGCGATCGCGCTCGGTGCCGACCCGTTCGTCGTCGGCCTCGTCGAGGCGACGGCCGGCCTCGCGGGCGTCCCCGGCGCGCTGATCTGGGGTCGGCTCGCCGACGAAACCGGCGGCCGTCGGGGGTTCGTTCTCGGCAGTCTGTTCGGTGCGGGGGCGGTTCTGATCGGCTTTCCGCTGCTCTCGGCGCCGGTGGCCGTCGTCCTCCTGAACGGGGTGCTGTGGTTCGTGGTGAGCGCCGCCTCGCCCGTCGTGACGCTGTTCATGATCGAGGGCGCACCCGAATCGGAGTGGGAGACGCGGATCGGCCTGCTGAACGCCTTCCAGCGGTACGGATGGGTCGGCGGCCTCCTCGTCGGCGTCGGCTGGCTTGGCGCCGTCGCGACCGGCCTCGACCTGCCGGCCATCGCCGCACAGCGGGGACTCTTCTACCTCTGTGCCGCGGCGACCGTCGCCGCCACGCCGCTCGCTTTCTACTGGCTCCCACCCCGAACGACGACCACGCCCGGCCGACTCGCCCGATCGGGAGCGCTCGGCCGGCTCGTCGCCGGCGGCCGGTACGTGAAGCTCGTCGCGTTCGTCCCGCTCCGGTCACTGTTCACCCGCCGGATACGCAGACCGACGCGGCTACTGACACGGTTTTCGCCCGGTCTGCGCCGCTACTTCGTCGTCGTGTTCCTGTTCAGTGCGGCCTTCTCGGTGTTCTTCGGTCCTGCACCCGCGTATCTCGCCGACCTGCGCTACGATTCGACGGCCATCTTCGGCTTTTTCATCGTCTCCAACTTCGTCAGCGCCGTCGTGTTCGTCCCCATCGGGCGACTCACGGCACGCCTCGCGCCGGCGACGCTGCAGTTGCGCGCACTCGCCGTCCGGACGGCGCTGTTTCCCGCACTCGGTCTCGTCGGGATCCTTTCGGCCTGGTGGCTCCGGACCGGATCGATTACTCTCGGCTTCGCTTTGATCGGTCTCACCTGGGCCGTCGTCGCGGTGACCGCCGCGGGGTTGGTGTCACGGGCGGCGCCGACCCACCTCCGGGGCGAAGCGCTCGGCATCTACACCGCGCTCTCGGGGATCGGAGCGGGACTCGGCGGCGCCGTCGGCGGTGCAATCGCGAACGCCGCCGGCTACACCGTCGCCTTCGGCGTGGCCGGCCTCCTCGTGGGCGTCAGCGCACTCGTCCTGCTGACGATGACTCCTGCGCTTCCGACGGGCGTGGACACCGGCGGCTAGTCGTGGATGGAGCGTCGATAAAAGCCACTCGCAGGCATCCGGGGACTGAAAGTACCCCTACCAACCGCCCCCGTTTCCCTGCGTCTCATTACTATGAGGCGACCGGATGGATATATATCTTGTGTCAGACACAGGTCGGACACGGCGCCTTCCGGGGTGAGAGCGCCCATCGCGGGCGAACTACCCCTGTCGGAATCACGACCAGTAGCGCATCACCCCTCGAATATATGTCAGCCAAGGGAGCGGTCCCCCGACGGCGTCGTAAAGAGTTTTGCCGGGGTCGCGCGTACGCCGGCGTATGACCGATTACACCGTCGAGTTCGTTGGCACCGAGGAGACGATCCAGGTGTCCGAGAAGCGGACCATCCTGCAGGCGTGTCTGGACGCGGGCATCGCCCAGGAGTACTCCTGCCGGGTCGGCATGTGTCTCGCCTGCTCGGCCGAGATCATCGAGGGCGAAGTGACCCAGCCGGCCGCTCACGCCCTCACCGAATCGGAGGCCGAATCCTATGCGCTGACCTGCATGGCCCGCCCGCAGAGCGACCTCAAACTCCACCGGGGGAGGTATCCCCCGAGCGTCGAGGACGCGGCCCCGGCGGGCGCGACTGCCGCCGACGACTGACCGACCGATGGACGCCGACGAACTCCGGCGGACGCTCGAAGCCGACTACGCGGAGGCGCTCGATCTGCTCGGCTCCCGTGATCTTCTGGTCGCTCTCTCGGACGGCGATCCAGACCCCGACGCGCTCCTGCGCGCCGCCGCCGATAGCGAGTACGCTGCCCGGGAGACGTTCCGCGAGTGGGCTGACACCGCGGCCGACTCCTCGCGCCGGGACGCCTTCGCGGCCGTCGCGGCCCAGGAGGACGAACACCTCAACCGAATACGGGCGGCAATGCCTACGGCCGCCGACGCCCACGACGCCGAGCGATCCGGGCCGATGCACGCCTATCTCCGCGGGCGGGAGGACCCGCTCCACCGAGTCGCCGGCGGCATGGTCGGACGCACGCTCGTCAGCCGTCGGACCCACGAGCGCCTGGTCGGCTTCTTCGACGGCGAACGCGCAGCTATGTTTCGCGACCTGTACGCGGAGACCACGGCCTGTCTCGACGACGGCCTCGCGCTACTCGACGAGGGCGCGACGGGTGACGACTGGACTGAAGCCGAGGCCGTCGCCGGCTACACCATCCGTCTCGCCGCCGACGACCTGCGGGACGCCCTCTACGACCGGGAGCGTTGAATCGTCGGCTGGCACCGACGAACCACAAGACACGAGGCACTCGGCGGCGTTTCGATGGTATGAGCAACTATCTCGTCGCCATGGAGGCGGCCTGGCTCGTACGTGATGTCGACAACGTCGACGACGCCATCGGCGTCGCCGTCAGCGAAGCGGGAAAACGCCTCAACGAACAGGACAAGGAGTTCGTCGAGGTCGAAGTCGGCGTCACTCCCTGTCCCGCCTGCGGAGAACCGTTCGATTCGGCCTTCATCGCCGCCGACACCGCGCTCGTCGGCCTCCTGCTCGAAATCGAAGTGTTCGACGCCGACGGAGAGAACCACGCCACCCGCATCGCCAAAAGCGAAGTCGGCGGTGCCCTCCGTGACGTGCCGCTCTCGGTGATCGAAGTCCTCGAAACCGGGCCGGAAGCCGACGAAGACTGATACTGCCAGCTGTAACTGTTTCAAGAGATCGGTCACCGCGGGATGGCGGATCTCTTGATCGACTTACAGCTGACAGTATAACCGCGACTCACTCGCGGCCTTTCAGCCACTCGTCGAGCAGCGTCCGTATCGCCGCCGACCGGTTGTCCCGGTGGTCGGCGAACGCCAGCGCGTCGACCTCGTCGATCGTCTCCTCGTCCAGTTCGACGGTGACCGTTTCCATCTCCGCGAGACCCTCTCCCTCGTCCATGTGATAGGTGTCTCGCGCGAGTCCTACAAATAGCTCCGTCAGACGGCCGTCCGGCGTGCGTGTGACTGCACCGCGACCGGATCGAAGCGGCTTTGGCGTCGCCCGCGTGCCTGCGTGACATGTCTCGACCCACTGCCCACCACTTCGGCGTGACCGTGACCGACCTCGACCGGATGGTCGAATTCTACCGGGACAGCCTCGGCCTCGGCCCCTGTAACCGATTTACCGTCTCCGGGACGGCCTTCGCCGAGGCCGTCGACGTGGCCGGCGCGACCGGCCGGTTCGCACACGTCGACGCCGGCGGTGCCCGGATCGAACTCGTCGAATACGATCCCGAGGGAGCGGATGCGGCCGCCGAGCGGGTGAATCAGCCCGGCGCGAAACATCTGGGCCTCGCGGTCGACGATCTCGATACCTTCTACGCGGATCTCGATCCGTCGGTCGCGACGCTGAGCGAACCGCAAACGACGGAGAGCGGAACGCGCATCCTCTTCGTCCGCGACCCGGAGGGGAACCTCGTCGAGTTCCTCGAGGCGTAACGTCACCGGTGAACGGCCTCGACTACCCGCCGAAGTAGAGGACGGCGAACGCCAGGACGGCGGCGAGGAGGAGGAACACCATCAGGTAGTCGAACAGACCCTCGGGTGTCGTCGGTGACGGGAGATACATGGAGTGGTGTACGATACCACGACTCATGAGTGTGACGCTTTTTTCGCGGCCGACAGAGATAATGGGTAGACGGCCCTCGGTTCCACCGAATGTCTACGACGAGACGGCGGATCCTCGCGGTAGCGGCGGTCGCCCAGTCGAGTTTGCTCGGCGGCTGCTTCGGCCTGTTCGGCGGCGGGGAGTCGAACAACACCCCCGCTGGCGAGTCCTCGCAGAACACGGCCACACCGACCTCGCAGCCAACGACGACCGAACCGACGGAGACGGCGGCGCCGACCGCGACGCCCGCACACGCCACCCTCGATACGACGACGACGAACATCGTCGAGGAGTTCGGCTGGTTCCGCACCGACTACGACGCTGCAATCAGCGGGTTCCAGGGAGAAGTCAACGGAGTGTTCGGTGCCCTCAAAGAGCTCGAATCCGCGGACCAACTGACCCAGGAGGACGTCGCGACGCTCCGCGAACAGACCACGTCCGTCGCCGAGTACATGCAGGCGAACCTGGTCGACCATTTCGCGGTGGCGCCGGCGCTCCGGATCGGGAACAACGTCTTCGTGCGCGACCTCGAACGAGCCGTCGAACGCGGGGACCGAGAGTTACAGCGGTCCGTGCTGGCCACGACCCGGAATTTCTATCAGCGCGTGATCTCACAGCCGTACATCACCAACGAGTTCTCGCAACGCCCCGTCTACGGCCCGCTGTACGAGATGCTGATCCCCACCGATGCCGACAACCGCATCGTCGCGCTCGCGAGCGACGACGGCGAGTTCATCACCTGGGCACACCCCGACCGCACCGACTCGACAGCCGACGACGGCGTGCCACAACACACCCACGAGTTCCCGAGCGGTCACCAGGTGTTCACGCACGCACACGAACATTCGACGGGCCACCAGCTCCGCGACCACACGAACGAACCCGAACTGAACGAACTCTACGCCTACGGCGACGACGGCGTGGCGCTGCTCCGGGACGCCGAGTCGTGGCGCGAACGGCTGGACGACTACGACCCCGTCTACACCGGGCTCTTCGGCCCGGTCAAATCCGACGCCCGAGAAGAGGGCATCACGCTCTTTGTCGGCACGACCGACGCCAACTTCACCGCGTCGCCGCTCTACGTCGAACGCTTCGCGTCCGTCACGGCGGCCGAGGAGGCGGTCGCCGCAGCCGAAGAAGGCGCCGTCTCGATCCAGGGGACCGCCACCTTCGCGGGTCGCGAGTGGGACCGCATCATCTACGATCTGGAGGGCACGACCATCTACGCCTACCGCCTCCACGCCGGGGAGACGGTCATTTCGGCCCTGCCGTCCGATGTCCCGTGGGAGCGTCGCCGTGACTGGACGGGTGGTCTCGAGGCGACCTGGCTCGGCGCCGAGTCGGCGTAGCAGGGTGACATCCTTTATACGGCGACGTACCGAGTCGCGGATATGGGACTCGACGAAGACGCACTCGACTACCACCGGCGCGATCCGCCGGGGAAAATCGCCATCGAGACGACGAAGCCGACCAGTACACAGCGGGATCTGAGCCTGGCGTACTCGCCCGGCGTGGCCGCCCCCTGCCGCGAAATAGCCGACGACGCCACGAAGGCCTACACCTACACGTCCAAGGGCAACCTCGTGGGGATGGTGTCGAACGGATCGGCCGTGCTCGGCCTCGGCGACATCGGCGCCCGGGCGTCGAAACCGGTCATCGAGGGCAAAGGCGTCCTGCTCAAGCGCTTCGCCGACATCGACGTCTTCGACTTCGAACTCGACACGGACGACCCCGACGCCATCGTCGAGGCCGTCTCGCTGACCGAACCCTCCTTCGGCGGCATCCACGTCGAGGACATCAAGGCGCCCGAATGCTTCGAAATCGAGGCACGCCTGCGCGAACGGATGGACATCCCCGTCTATCACGACGACCAGCACGGCACCGCCATCGTCTCCGGCGCCGCCCTGCTCAACGCCGTCGACATTCTCGATAAGGACCTCGAAACCCTCGATGTCGCCTTCGCTGGCGCGGGGGCGAGCGCCATCGCCACCGCGGAGTTCTACGTCTCGCTTGGCGTCCCTCGTGAGAACATCACGATGTGTGATTCGTCGGGGATTATCACCACCGAACGCGCGGACGCGGGCGCGGTCAACGAGTACAAGACCCGATTTGCCAGGGATCGGCCCGCGGGCGACCTGGCCGACGCGATGGCCGGCGCGGACGTCTTCGTCGGCCTCGCCGTCGGTGACATCGTCACCCGAGCGATGGTGCGGTCGATGGCCGACAACCCCGTCGTCTTCGCGATGGCCAACCCCGAACCCGAAATCGGGTATTACGAGGCCAAGGAGGCCCGCGACGACACCGTCATCGCGGCGACCGGGCGCTCCGACTTCCCCAACCAGGTCAACAACGTCCTCTGTTTCCCCTTCATGTTCCGCGGCGCGCTCGACGTGCGGGCAACGGAGATCAACGAGGAGATGAAAGTCGCCGCCGCCCGCGCGCTCGCGGAACTCGCGCGCGAGGACGTTCCGGACGCGGTGGCGAAAGCCTACGGCGACGAACCGCTCCAGTTCGGCCCCGACTACCTCATCCCGAAGGCGCTCGACCCGCGGGTGCTGTTCGAGGTGGCGCCCGCCGTCGCGCGGGCGGCCGTCGAGAGCGGCGTCTCGCGGATCGACCTCGACCTCGACACCTACGTCGAGGACCTCGAGGCCCGCCTCGGCAAGGATCGCGAGATGATGCGCATCGTCCTCAACAAGGCGAAAACGGACCCCAAGCGCGTCGCCCTCGCGGAGGGGACGAACCCCACGACCATCCGGGCGGCCGCCCAGATGGAAGAGGAGGGCATCGCCCGCCCGCTCCTTCTCGGCGACCGCGACGCCATCTGGGAGACGATGGACGACCTCGGCCTCGACTACGATCCGGATATCGTCGATCCGGCCGACATCGACCTCGATCCGTACGTCGAGGAACTCTACGCGGCCCGCCAGCGCAAGGGCGTCACCCGCGTCGAAGCCGAAGAACTCGTCCGCAACGACACGAACTACTTCGGAAGCGTGATGGTGGAGATGGGCGACGCGGACGCCCTGTTGACGGGGCTAACCCATCATTACCCCTCGGCGCTCCGGCCGCCGCTACAGGTCATCGGCACGGCCGAGGACGCCGAGTACGCGGCCGGCGTCTACATGCTCGCCTTCCGCAACCGGATCGTCTTCGTCGCCGACACGACGGTCAATCAGGACCCGGGCGCGGCCGAACTGGCCGAGATCGGTCGGCACACGGGCGAGTTGGCCCGGCGGTTCAACGTCGAACCGCGCGCAGCGATGCTGTCCTATTCGAACTTCGGGAGCGTCGACAACGAGGGTACGCGCAAACCCCGTGAGGCCGCGCGAATGCTCCGTGAGGATCCCAGCGTCGACTTCCCCGTCGACGGCGAGATGCAAGCCGACACCGCCGTCGTCGAGGACATCCTCCAGGGCACGTACGACTTCGCGGAGTTGGAGAGTCCGGCGAACGTGCTCGTCTTCCCGAATCTCGAGGCCGGAAACATCGGCTACAAACTCCTCCAGCGTCTCGGCGGTGCCGACGCCATCGGGCCCATGCTCGTCGGGATGGACAAACCCGTCCACGTCCTCCAGCGCGGCGACGAAGTCAAGGATATCGTCAACCTCGCCGGCGTCGCCGTCGTCGACGCGCAGGAGCGCGACGACTAGTCGCTGGCGCGCCGTTCGGCGCGCGACGGGGGCGGGATCTGTGGCTCGGCGTCGACGCCCGCGTCGGGGCTTCCGCCGGTCGACGACCGGTCGTCAGCGGGGATCACACACCGGTCGTGGCGGTCGTTGACGTGGCCGTACTGCTCCGGCGCGTTCGCCAGGGGGTGAGCGGGGTTGACGCGACTGTCGATCCGGGCCGCTCGGAGCGCGTCGAAGTTGGCGATCCGGGCACGGATCCCGCGCCAGTGGTGCTCGCTCCGCATCGGCACCGTCACGGGGTGTGTCGGCTCCCAGCTCGGATCGGCGGCGGCGAGGACGGCCTGATTGACGTTGGCCGCGAGGTCGTCGTGATCGACGAGGACGCCGATCCGCGACCCGGGCGGCGCTCGCGCGGCGAGCATGTCGAGTCCGAGATGGAGGGCTCGATACTCCGCGACGTTGTTGTCCGGCGGCGCGTCCGTGAGCGCGAACCGGGCGACGCGCGTGCCGTCACGCGTCTCGATAACCGCCCCGAGACCGCCGCCGTCGGCTCGGTAGGAGCCGTCGGTGGCGACGTAGAAGTGGCGATGGTGGGTGCGCGGCGGATGCGCGATGTGGGGGGTTGGCGAATCGTCGAACAGATCACGGAGCGTCGACCGGCCGTGAACGGCCATATCCTGCCTTCGCGGTCGGGTTACTTAAACGTACGGCGAGAGGGTCGTCACCCAAACACCTACCCGGACGACGGCCGTCCCTCCGCGCATGACGCTGACTGCCTGCGAGCTGATGGAGACGGACGTCGAGACGGTCGCCCCCGACGACGAGGTGAGCGAGGTGCTCGGCCGCCTCGCGCGCGCCGACTTCAACGGCTTTCCCGTCGTCGACAACGACCGCGTCGTCGGCATCGTCACCCAACACGACCTCGT
Source organism: Haloplanus sp. XH21 (assembly GCF_023276355.1). NCBI lineage: Archaea > Methanobacteriati > Methanobacteriota > Halobacteria > Halobacteriales > Haloferacaceae > Haloplanus > Haloplanus halobius. The sequence goes on along the minus strand of NZ_JALLPL010000001.1, from coordinate 1,198,320 downwards.
CCACCTGTTCCAGACCGAGGACCGCGTGCTCTGGCTGCCGATCGGTCTTCCCCCGTTCACCGAGACGCTCACCTACGCCATCGACGTGTCGTGGGACGACCTCGACCTCGGCATCGACCTGGCGAAACACGCCGGCCGTCCGATTCGAGAGGTGATGACCGCCGACGTGGTGACGGTGCCATCCGAGGCGGACCTCGACGAGATTCTCGACCTCCTGGCGGACGACGAACGCGACATCAACCGCCTACCGGTCATCGACGACGAGGGGAAACTCGTCGGCATCGTCGCCCGGCAGGACGTGCTGCGGGCGATCCGCGACCAGCGCGCCGAATAGAACCGTCGGTCCGGGTCCGGCATCGGAACCTCGCCCTCGTTCTGGAAACGACTCTCGCCGGCTTCGACCATCTCGCCCTGATATGCAGCGTATTCGAGGCGGAGCCTCCGGCCTCAAGGAGCGAGCGAAGCGAGCGAGTAGGTCGGAGAGGAAGCCGACAACCCCACCACGTTCCACGAACTGTTGCCGCCCTTTCTCCTCAACGTTAATAAATCACCAACCATACATCTGACGTATGGAGGTGCGGCGCACTGTCCCGGTCAAACTCGACGTGGACAGCGACGACGCCGCACTTCTCCGCGAAACAGTTGATGAGTTTCTGTGGGCCGCCAACTACGTCGTGGACCACGCTTGGCAGGGCGAATACAAGACGACCAGCAAGGCACAGTTGCAGGCAGAAACCTACGACGGGGTACGCGAACAGACGCGGTTGCACGCAAATCTCGTCCAGAACGCCCGCAACAAGGCCGCAGACGCCGTACAGAGTGTCGTCGCTCGCTGGAAACAGGGCGAGTACGCTGGCAAACCACACTTCTCGCAACCGACCGTCGTGTACGACAAACGGTGCGCCACGTTCCACGACGAGTACGTGTCGCTGGCAACCGTAGATGGGCGTATCGAAGTCGCGTACGTCCTGCCCGACGCAGACCGCGACACACCTCACAGCCGGTATCTCGACAACGACGACTACGAGGTGACGGGCGCAGAACTCCACAACAAGGGCGGCGAGTGGTTCCTCCATCTTCGCACAAAGGCGGAGATGGAGTCTGGCACGCCGGAGCAGGCAACGACCGGGCACAGCACAGTCCTCGGCGTTGACCTCGGCGTGAACCAACTCGCTGTCACGTCGACGGGCACGTTTTGGAGCGGTCACGAGTTCGGCCACTGGCAGCGCGAGTACGAGAAACGCAGGGCGTCACTCCAGCGGTGTGGGTCGCGCCACGCCCACCAGAACATCCAGTCGGTCGGTCGGAAGGAAACGGGCCGGTTCAAGATGATGCTCCACCGGATTGCCAACGGCATCATCGAGGGAGCCGTCGAGAACGGCTGTACGGTTATCGCGTTCGAGGCGTTGACCGGCATCCTCGACCGCCTCCCGGGTGCCTCGTGGGGGCACAAGTGGGCGTTTGAGCGGTTATACGAGTACGTCGAATACAAAGCCGAGATGCACGGCATCGACGTGGAGCAGGTGGACCCGGAGAACACGTCACGCCGTTGCTCACACTGCGGGTTCACCCACCCGGACAACCGCGACGGCGAGGGCTTCGAGTGTCTGAAATGCGGCTACGAGAACCACGCCGACTACAACGCCGCGAAAAACATCGGACTACGGTATCTCCGCCGGAACCAAACTGGGGACGGCGGAGGCGCACCCGTAGGCGTGCGCTTGAATCGCGGGATGTTGAACGCGAACGGAGCGTATGACCCTCCTGCCGGCGAGTCCGGCCAGAGCGGGAGTCCACGCGAAAGCCCCACCCTCAACGAAGCGAACGGCGAAGCCGTGAGCGAGTAGGGTGGGGTAGTTTACTGGCTTCCTGCTGATCGATCGGGGGCGATCCGCGAGGCACTGCCGCGGCGACGCTAGCGGAAGCAGTGCGACGGCGGTCGGCGATCCCGTCAGATGTCGACGTCGCGGGTCGTGAAGGCGCCCTCGTCGGATTCGGGGTCGTATCCCTCGACAGCGGTGAGCACCATGTCGAGCACGGTGTCGGCGTCCCACCGCGCGGTGTTGATCGACAGGTCGTAGAAGGACTGATCCTCGAGGTCGATCCCGTAGTAACTCTCGTAGCGGCCCGCCTCGCTCACCTCGCGGACGCGCATCACGGCCGCGATCTCCTCTTGATCGCTGAGGCGCTCGATCCGGACCTCCTCGGGCGCGTCGAGCCAGATGCGGAGATCGGCGCGGTTGCCGGCCAGCCAGCCCGCGAGCCGCGATTCGAGGATGAACGCCTTGTTCGCGGCCCCCCACTGCTCGGCGATGCGGCGGAGTCGCTGGTCGAGCGCCCGATCGATCTCGTCGTCCTCTTCGGCCTTGGCGATGAGTTGCTGGAGCGACATATCGTGCTCGTCGGCGAGGTCGCGGAAGATGTCGCCGCCGATGACGTAGCCACAGTCCAGCGCCTCGGCGAGTCCCTCCGTGAGCGTCGACGCACCACACCCCGGCGGTCCGGAGACGGTGATGAACAGATTGCTGTCGACTTGCCGCTCCGTGGTGGCGCTCGAATTCGACATGAACGTTCGCTTCCACGTACGCAGGACGTCCATTAAGAGAACACCGGTTCGTCGCCGTCCGTGACACGCCGTGGCGGCAGTCCACGTTTCTGCAACGTAGCTGAAGAATAAAAGAGTGAGAGCGGTTCGTGAACGGTTAGGCCGGGGGAGAGCCGGTCATCGTCGGAAGCACAATCACGTGCGTACGCGATAAAATGCCCCGAAACGACGCCAACGCTCGGCGGGGTATATGGTGTCGGCGGCCGACGAGTCAAACGAGGTGTCCCCGATGTCGAACTCCCCAACCCTCCCAACCGATCGCCTGCCCCGCCTCGACGAACTCGCCGACGCCTGGCCTCTGGAGCGCGGACTGGACGCCGTCGCCACCCCCCTCCGGTTCGTCGCCTTCTGGGCCGCCGTCGCGTTGCCCTTCCTCTATCTCCCCTTACTCATCGGCGGTCTGCAGGGCGAACAGGCGACGGCGTTCGTCGCCCTCCTGTCGGTGAACGTCGCCGCCCTCGTGATCGGTCACGAACACGGACGGTAGCGGACGAAAAGCGTAATCAATTATGTGACTGGAACACGAGCGGTGTGATATGTTCGGCCTCTCGCAACGTGGCTTGATCGGTATCGGACTGATGATCGTCGGAACGGTAGCGTTTTTCCCGGCGGCGTTCCCCGACGCGACGTTCCAACTCAGCCTCCTGGCCGTGGTGGCGACGGCCCTGTTGACTATCGGTACCTATCTTGTCGGCACCGATGTCGACGGCTATCCGGCCTGATACGGTTTGTTGTAAGTCAGTACCGGTGAGTCACCAGGACGGTTCGGCGACCCACCGGTAGACAGTTACAACAATCCGAATGAGCGGCCGGCTCATAGTAGCATTTGTGAGTCATCGCACACCTGATGGCACGCCATCCGGCGACCAGGTGTGCAAACAGTTCCAACCGCCACTATCACCCGTCTCGTTCCTCCCAGAACCGCGCCGCGAGCGTGACCGCCGCGAGCAACACCACGAGCAACTGGAACCCCGACCGGACGACCGGGAAGATGCGTTCGGCGTTCCGGGGATCGTTCCCCGGCGACGGATCGACGCCCGTCCAGTAGTGGGTGTTTTCCGTGGTCCGCTCCGGGGCGGCGGACAGGTCGACGAACGTCTGGACAACCCCCCGCTGATTCGAGAGCAGGAGTTCCCCGTTGACGGTGTAAAACCGGTCGTAGAACGGATAGAAAGCGTTCACACCGTTGGTCATCAGATCCGGGAGCACGCCGCCGAACGTCAGCGCGACGACCGCAACCCAGGCCACCCGGATCCCGCGCGGTCCGAAGCGATCACGGATCCGGAGTAGTGGCCGATAGCGGGTGTCGTACGCCAGGATCGTGGCGGCGGCGGCGGGCAGCACCAGCGTGTGCAACAGCGCCCGGTGGGCCCCCTGGAGGTAGAGGCCGGCGAACGTGTCCAGATCCGGCACTGCCGTGACCGCAAGAACGACTGCGACCGACCGGCGGTCGAACTCGTCGCCGAGGAGCGCGGCCGCGACGACGCCACCGATGGCGAGGTGGACGACCGTCGAAGGCATGGGTAGCCCTTGGTCGTCAGCGGTTTGAATCTCTCGGCGGCCGCGCGACCGTGACGGAGCCGAGCGAGGCGAACCGCGCCTCCACGACATCGCCGGGGTCGAGAGACACCAGCGGGGTGAGCGACCCCGTCGAAACGAGGTCGCCCGCCGTCAGCCGCTCGCCGTGCTCGTCGAGCGCGTCGGCCAACCACGCCACCACCCGCGCGGGCGAGTCGAGCACGTCCGCGCCGACGCCCGTCGCGACCTGGTCCCCGTTGCGCCACATGGTGACGCCTTCGAGCGCGAGATCCATCGCGGCCGGATCGCCGATTCGCCCGCCCTGGACGAGGCGGGAAGCGAGGGCGTTGTCGGCGACGGCGCTGCCGGCGTCGAACTCCCAGTCGCGGATGCGGGAGTCGACCACCTCGATGACGGGGACGACGGCCGCCGTCGCGGCGAGAACGTCGGTCGGCGTCACCGGCGGATCGAGCGGGTCGGCCAGCCGCATGGCGAGTTCCGCCTCCACGCTCGGGTCGATCAGGCCGTCGGCGTCGAGCCGACCCTCCGACTGCACCGTGTCGGCCAGCACGCGCCCGTAGGCCGGTTCGTCGACGCCGAGTTCGGTTCGGATCGCGTCAGCGGTGAACCCCACCTTGTAGCCGACGAGTGGTCCCTCCTCGACCTGCCGCCGGTCGATCATCTCGCGCTGGACCGCGTAGCCGTCGGCGACGGTCAGCGGCAGGTCCGGTGGCGCGATCGGCTCGCCGCGCCGGTACGCGTCGGCCAGTCGCGCTCCCAGACGCTCGGCCGTCGCCGCGTCGATAGTCCGTGTCACGAGTGGGTCTCCGGAGCGGAGGGTATGAAGCGTTGCGGCTCAGTTTCGCGGGCCACGTCGACCGTCAGATCCCCGGAGTCGGTAACCTTTTGCGCTCACCACGCCGTGTGACGGTATGGTGTGGTCCTACGACCGGTGGGGTGATCGATGAGCGACGACCCCCGAGACGACCTCGCCAGACGCATCGCCGGCGAGATCACGCTCAGTTCGAATCCGGGCGCGACGCTGCGGAAGTGGCGCACCGACTTCGATGTCTCACAGACGGAGCTCGCCGAGCGTCTCGACGTCTCCTCGTCGGTCATCTCCGATTACGAAAGCGGTCGGCGAGAGAGCCCCGGCATCGGCGTCGTCAGCCGGATCGTCCGGGCGCTGCTCGACATCGACGAGTCGCGCGGCGGCGGCCGCATCCGCCAGTACGCCCGCGTCATCTCCGCGGGGTTCGAGAGCGACATCGTCCACGACCTCCGGGAGTACTCCACGTCCATCCCGCTCGAACGCTTCTACGAGGCGATGGACGCGACCGAAATCGTCGGCGGCGACAGCGATCACGTCAGCGGCCACACCGTCATCAACAGCATCGAAGCGATCACGCGCCTCCCCAGCGAGGAGTTCTACCGGCTCTACGGCCAGAGCACGAACCGGGCGCTCGTGTTCACCGACGTCACGCGCGGGGAGTCGCCGCTCGTTGCCCTCCGGGTCGTGAATCCGACGCCCTCCGCCGTCGTGTTACACGGAATCGACGAAGAAGACCTCTGGGAGCACGCGACGGAACTCGCGAAAGTCGACGGGTTCGCGCTCGCCATCTCGAACTGTGATCTCGACGCGGCGCTCGCGAAACTGCGGGAACTGCCGTAGACGGCGCGCCGGACCGTTACTCGACGTATTCGTAGGTTCGCTCGTTCATCCGACCCCAGCCGGAGAAGACGAACTCCCCGCTCGGCACGGTGAACTCCTCGAGTTCGCGGTCTTTGGCGTGATTGTGGGTGTCGTGAACACGGCCGTACTCCTCGAAGCTCAGATCGTAGCGGCGGGCGAGTTGCTCGTCGATGTCGAGCGCCTCGATTTCCTCGCGCCAGCCGTCGGCAACGGTTTCGGAGTGAATCTCCGCCTGCGCACCGGAGCCGTACGAGCCGACGAGTAGTCGCTCGCCGGAGAGCGACCGCCCGGTTTCGGCGGCGGTCTTGAGCGCGCTCACTCGGGCGACGTGAACCGAGCCGGTGTACCAGTTACCGACCTGTCGCGAGAGGGTGAGCGTCGGATCGATGGCCCGCGCGTACCAGGTGTCGTACCGGTCCGTCCCTTTCAGCGAGTCCATGTAGTCGCGGATGGCGCCCTCGTAGGCGTCCCAGTCCTCGTAGTCGACCTCGCGGGGCTGGCGACCGATTTCGTCGGCGAGAGCGTCTTCGATCTCCGTGCCGCGAGTCATATGCCGGAATCCGAGGAGCGCGGCCTTTCGAACCATGCCCGGGAAGGGGGTGTGGAAGGGGATGTACGCGAAGTCGTCGGGGTGGGTGCGGCCGGCGACGCTCTCGAAGTCCTCCAGCGCCTCGCGCATCCGCGCGAGATACACTTTCACCGATCGCTTGCCGTCGACGCTCGGGAACTGCTGGTTGGGCTTCAGGAAGTCCGTCTCGTCCGCGCTGCCGTACCCCTGCTCGGTCGAGAGTTCGACCAGGTCGGGGTCCTCGTCGACGAGCATCGCCACGGCGCCCGCGCCCTGTGTGGCCTCGCCGGGGTCGCCCCGGGCGTAGAGCGCGGTGTCCGTCGCGATGACCAGCGCCGCGCGGCCCCGGTTGCGCCCCGCCTTGATCCAGTTGTACGCGTCGTCGATGCTCTGGGTGCCGGCGACACAGGCGAACTTCCGTTCGCCCTTGTTGGCGTGGTGGAAGTCGCCGTCGAAGACGTCTTCCAGACAGCCAGCGATGTACGTCGAGACCGGCTTGGAGTTGTCGAAGGCGCTCTCGGTCCCCACGTCGATCCGCCCGATGTCGTCGGGGACGAGTCCTTTGCGGTCCAGCAGCCGCTTTGCCGCGTTGGCACCCATCGTGACGATGTCCTCGTGGGTGTCCGGGAACGACGACGCCTCCAGCCCCAGCCCCTTGGTGTATTTCTCCGGGGACTCGTCCTTGGCCGGCGCGAACGTCTCGGCCAGGTCGAGTTTGAGCTTGCCCGTCCAGATTTCGATCGCGTCGATGCCGACGGCAGTCATACCCTGACGTTCAGGCAGACGCTATATGGGTTTGTCGATACGAGGAACGACGAACGTCGAACCCTGATTCGTCGCCGACGGACCCGGCTGGTCACGCACGTGAGACGGTCGCACGCACCGAGGCCGGCGCGGGTGTCGGCGTCGGCGTCGGGGTGACGGCCGTCCCGCGTCCCCGAACGAGCGTCGTCCCGGAAGGCTCGTGGACCAATCGCAGTTCGACCTGGTCGCCGGTGTCGTACGGCACCGACCCATCGAGGGTCCACGTCTCGCCGGGGTCGAAGACACTATCGTTGCCGTAACTGCCGGCGGTCGCGAAGTCGTATCGCTGCCCCGTCCCATCGTATCGGAGGATCACCGTGAGTTCGTCGCCGGGGATGGGATCGCCGCCGCGGTGGGTGAACGTCACCGACTCGGCGCGCACGTCGCCCGTGATGTCGGCCGTCGGGCCATCGTCGACGGCGATGTCACTGAGCGCGTAGTAGCCGACGACGCTCACCAGGAACACGACGGTGACGAGGACCAGCAGCGAACCGACGACCTCCGACTGCGCGCGAGACACACCCTGAGACGTGGCCGGTGGGCATTAACGATTCCCGTGGCGACAAGGGTTTTCACCCCGCGCGCGCTTCTCCGAACAATGAGGTTCCGCGACGCCGACCGCGCACAGGCCGTTCAGGTCGGAGCCATCCTGCTCTTTGGTATCCTCATCATCGGCCTGTCGCTCTACCAGGCGACGGTCGTTCCTCAGCAGAACGAACGCGTCGAGTTCGACGCGTACCAGGAGACGAGTTCGGATCTCCTCTCCGTTCGAGACGGCGTCACGACCGCGGCGACGCGCGATACGGCGTCGAGCACGACGGTGCTGACGGGCGCGACCTACCCCGCGCGGGCGATATTCGTCAATCCCGGAACGCCGACCGGCACGCTCTCGACAGGGCCCACCGAACCGGTTACGCTCGACGGCGTCCGAGCCATCGGCAGCGAGCCACAGAACGTCCAGCGGTTCTGGGACGGGGCAGCCAGGGCGTATCCAACCAGTCGGCTGACGTTCACGCCGTCCTACAACGAGTTCGACGCCCCGCCGATGGTGCTCACCGGCGAGGGACTCTATCGCACGACCGGTTCACAGGTCGTTCCCCTCTCTACTGGCTCGTTCGTCAACGGGAACCGGATCACGCTGGTGACGCTCCGCGGCGACCTGAGCGCGTCCGGCCTCTCGACGCCGGTGACCGCCGAACCCGTAAGCGCCGCGACCCGAACGGTCGTGGTCACGGGCGACGGAGCGACGTTCAACATCACCGTGCCGACGCCGGGCGACGCGACGGCCTGGAACGACTCCGTCGGGTCGCGCATCGTCGCCAACCCCAACGTGCTCTCGACGACGCCCCACGCCAACGGGACCGTCACCGTCACCTTCGAGGGCAACCGACGGTACGAACTCCGCCTGGCCGCCGTCGAACTCCGGCAGAGCGCCGACGCGAGCGTCGTCGCCCAACCCGACCCGTCCTATATCGTCCCCGTGACGCCGAACGGCACGGCGGCGTCGGAACAACCGACGCCCGTGACCGTCGAGGTGCGCGACCGGTACGACAACCCCGTCAGCGGGACGGACGTGACGCTCTCCATCGTCGAGGGCCAGGGCGAGTTCGTTCAGGGCGGCACCAGTCGCACCGTCGCCACCGACGGCGAGGGGCGGGCCACGGCGGCGATCCGTCCCGTCGAGAACTACGCGGGCAACCTCACGGTTCGCGCACAGGGCGATTTCGACGGGAGCGGGGCCGTCGAACCGATTGAGCGAACGGACGTCGGCGTCACGGTCCCCTCCGACCTCGACAGTATCAACGCGCCGGGTGGCAACGTCGCGCTCGGCGCCTCGGCGACCGTCGGCGGAAACCAGCGAGATCAGGCCGTGATCACGTTCAACAACACGGCCGACGAACCGCGGACGCTCGTGGGCGCCCGCATCGCGTTCTACTACCAGTCGGACTCGAACTCCGCGGCGCCGACGGAGTGGCGCTTCGCGGATCCCTCTCGGTCGACGACGTACGATATCGGTGACGTGATCACCCCGGTCTCCCCGGCGATCACGCTCCCGGCAAATCAGGAAACGACGATCACGTTCGACTTCGACAGTCCCGACCCCGACAGCAGGAACGACTTCATCGTGCTCGGCTTCGAGTATGAGAACGCTGGCAGCGGGACTTACTTCGTGTTCATCGAGGCCTAGTCACTCCTCTTCTTCGACGACTTCGGGATCGCTCATCGCGCTCTGGAGGCTGTCCAGTCCGTTGACCCACTCCGAGACGAGGCCGTACTCGAGGTCCTCGACCAGTTCGATGTCGAGTTCGTCGCCGTCGATGATACGCGTCCCGGCCTGAACCAGGTAGCCGAGGGCGGCGTCTAAGTCCTCGCTCGCTTCGGCGTCCGCGGCCGCGTTGACGTACTCCTCGATGGTGCCTTCCTCGGCGGGACCGGCGGCGATGTACTCCTCGGCGGCGTAGAAGACACAGACCAGACTCGTCTGGACGCCGTCGACCAGCATCCGCTTTTCTTCGTCCGCCAGGTCCACGTCGTCGAGGACGATGTCGCGCACGAACGCGAGTTCGTCGATGGCCTCGTCCTCGTCGAGGCGGCCGTCCTCGTAGGCGTTGATGATCTTCGCGACGGCGATGGCGGCGTCGTCCTGCAGGTTGAGGAGGAGGCGGGCGGCCTCCTCGTTTTCGGGGTCGAGGTCCTCCTCGGCCACCCGATCGATCCAGTTCTGCCAGCGTTCTTCGGTGTAGAACGTATCCTCCGCGTCGGTCATAGCTTGACCGAACGCTCGCGCACTCAAAGACCTTTCCTATAGCGCGTCGCTCGCAGGCCGGCGCGGGCTACTCCGTCGACGCCGAGAGCGTCGCCTCGGTGTCGATGTCGTAGACGCGAGCGGGCGTCTCGACGTGTGCCCGGTAGACGGCGTCGTCGTACCCCTCCTCCAAGAGCCACCGGACGCGACGAGGAACGGTCTTCGGTCCCATCACCGCGCCCGGCCGGTCGGGGTCGTCGACGAAGTCCGTCTCCATCAGGAACGGGTCGCCCGACTCCGCCACCTCGCGGAGCCACTCCTTGCGGCACATCACGCTCGGCATCGGCCCCGCGAGCGTCGGCCCCGCGTAATGTTTCACGACGCGATGGGCGGGCAAGCCCCGCTCTTCCGCCCACCCTGCGATGTCGGTCAGGTCCTCGCTCGCTTCGGTGTGGAGTTGGACCGCGCAGTCGCAGTCGGCGCCGCGGTCGAGCGCGTGTCTGAGCACCGCGTTCGAGGCGTCCCACACCGCGTCGTCGACCTCGTAATGCGGGCGCCCCGACTTGAGCGCGAGCGCGCGCCCGTCGCGGACGAACTCCGCGGCGACATCGAGACCGGCCCGCATCAGGTCGCGGGCCTCGTCGGGGGCGAATCCCCGGTCGACCAGCCGCGAGACGAGACCGGGATGGACGCCGAGGACGGGCCACGCGCGGCCAGGCAGCAGGTCGTCGGCGTCGGCGACCGTGTCGACGGTTCGCTCGAAGACGGTGCGGAAGTCGTCGCCGGTTTCGACCTCGACGCCGAGATGCCAGGAGGGTTTGTTCACCACCAGCAGGTGGGTCCCGCCGAGGCGACGGAAGTCCCGGACGGCGTCCAGCCCCCTCCCGTGTTCCGGATCGAGATGGAGATGGTCGTCGAGCACCGGCGTCTCCAGGTCGGTGTCGGTCACGGGAGGTCGTCGGGGCGCCGAGGAAAAAGGTCGGTCGGTTCGCGCCACCGCCCGTGTCATACGGTTTATTGTAAGTCATTACCGGTGGTTCGCCGAACCAGCTCGGCGAACCACCGGTAAACAGTTACACTAATCCGTATCAGGCCTCGTCGAGCGTGACGCTCTCGGCGGCGGCGTTGCGCAGCGCGTCGGAGCGGCCGTGTTCGCCGGGTGCGATGGCGAGCGTGCGGAGGCCGCTGGCGTTCGCGGCCTCGATGGCGGGCTTGAAATCCGTGTCCCGCGAGGCGATGGCGATGACATCCGCCCGCCCGTTCACCGCGAACCGGGTGAGGTCGACGGCGAGTTTCACGTCGACATCGCCGCTCGTCACGATCACCTCGAACCCGCGGGCCTCGGCGGCCTGGATGAGTTTCGGCGGGGCGTGTTCGTTGAGATAGAGGCGGGTCGTAGCCGGAGCGCCCACCGTCGCGGCGGCCTCGCGCACGTCGTCCAGGTCGACGTCGAACTCGTCGCGGAGCACGTTCGGACCGTCGACAAAGAGCGCGACCCGTGGCTCGTCGTCGCTATCGCCCGCAAGCCGCCCGAACAGATCCATGGAAACGGTAGCCCGCTCGCGGCCATATACGTCCCGGTTCACCGGCGGTCGGCGAGAGACCACCGGCAACATCTTCATGCCGCTCGCCCGACAGAGGCGAACGATGGTGTCGACACCCCCGCTCGAATCCGTGACGGGCGCCGACAGCCTCAACGACGCCCTCGCCGACCCCGGAGCGAGCGTCGCCGTCATCGCCGACCCGTTCGCGGGCCGCGAGGCGGCCCTCGACCGCGCCGAACGAGCACTGGACGGCGGGGATCGGACCCGAGTCGAACCGGAGGGCGGCCCACCGTCGGTCGGCGAAGAGCCGCTCGTCGTCGACGACTGTCATCACCTCTACGCCCGGCGCGTCGGCGGGTTCGATCGGATCGACGCGTTCCTCGATCGGGTGGCCGCGTCGTCCACGCAGGTCGTCACCTCGTGGAACCGGTACAGTTGGCAGTATCTCGACGCCACCCGTGACGTCGCCGACCCCTTCCACCACGTGCTCTCGGTACCGGCGATGGCGAGCGACCGGATCGCCGACGCGATCCGGGCCCGAAACGAGCCGCTGCCGACGTTCGAATCGCCGCCCAGCGGCCACGATTCGATGTTCACCGCCGTCACCTACGAGATACCGCTGCCGCGCCGCGGCCCGCTCTCGGTCGAGATACCCGTCGTCGACATCGACTACGTCTCGGCGTGGCTGGGAGCCAGAGACGTTCCCGAGCCGGACGCGATCGTCTTCGAGCGCCTCGAACGCCTCTCCGGCGGGAACCTCGGCGTTGCGTCGGCCATCTGGGAGCAGTGTGTGAGTGGGGAGGCGGTCGTCCCCGACGACCTCTATCGGCCGGTCGACCGGTCGTTCGACCCGGGTGACGGCGCGACCGAAGTGCTCGGCGTTGCCGTCGCGAAAGAGGCCGTCACTCGCGACGAACTGGCCGCGGTCGTGCCGGACGTTCGGCTCGACCGGACGCTGCACAGCCTCGCCGATCACGGCTTTCTCACGGTCGACGACGTGGTTCGGTTGCGCCCCGGCGGGCTTCCGAGCGCGCTCGAATCCCTCAAGCGGAGGCGGTGGCAGTGGTAGCCACCGAAGCACTCGGTGGCATCCGGGTCGACACCGCGACCATCGTCGGTGCGGTCGTGATCCTCGTGGTCGCAGCCCTGCTGGCGCGAGCGGTGCGGGTCATCTTCTCGGCCGCCGCCGACCGGTTCGTCGAACGGGGCGCCCGACTCCGACTGGCGATCCCGCTGATGAAGTTCTTGATCTACGGCGCCGCCATCTACACGATCGTCGGCCCGCTCTTTCAGGTGTCACAGACGCAGGCGCTCGCCTTCGCGGGCGTGTTCGGTGCTGCCCTCGGGTTCGGGCTGAAGGACTTCTTCGCGAACGTCCTCGGCGGCATCGTCGTCTCGCTCGAAATGCCGTACCAGATGGGCGACCGGGTCGAAATCGACGATCACTACGGCGAGGTCATCGACGTCGGCGTGCGCGCGACGCGACTACAGACGCCCGACGACAACGTGGTGGCGGTGCCGAACTACCTCGCGCTCACGGGACCGGTCTCCAACGCCAACACGGGCGCGCCGGAGATGATGGTGGTGACGGAGCTGCACGTCGCGCCCGAGGCCGACCTCGACCGGGCGCGAGCAATCGTCGAAGAGGCAGTGTCCACCTCGCGGCATCTCGCCGCCGACCGCTCGATCACGGTGCTGGTCGAGGACCATCCGCGGTATCGGACGGTCCGCGCGAAGGCCTACGTCACGAACCTCGACGCGGAGTTCGCGTTCAAATCGGACGTTACCCGGCGGGCGCTCCGAGCGTTCGACGCCGAGGGGATTCCGACCCCCTCGCCGATGCCGTGGGATGACGACGGTCCGGGCGCGTAAGCCGATCACGCCTGCCGTAGTCGGACAGTGAGTCGGGATCCGTCACCGTCTCGCCCGCGTGTTCCGCCCCGTCGAGAGCGAGTTCGAACCACGCCAGCCCTCGCGTCCCGTCGGCGGGCGGTCGCTCACGAGGAGTAGCGACGCCCCGTCCACCTCGTACTGCTGGGGTGGACGACAACCTTTGGTGCTCCACTGCGTGGTGAGTATATGCAGGAGCTCGTGTTCGCGCTGGAATACGAACCCGGCCACAATCCGATCGCGGACGTGCTCGCGTCGGCACCGAGCGCGGAGATCCATTCGCGATCGTGTCACGTGACCGATAAGAGTCTCTGGCGTGTCGACCACGCCACCGGGCCGTCCGAGACGCTGTCCGATCTGGAGTCGGTCGTTCTGTCGTCCGAATTCTACTCCGACTGTCTCGCGCGGGAGGCGTGCGGGGCGCCGTCACAGCGCGAAGTGCTGTACCGGAGCGACGACGAACTCGTCTTCTACGTCTACTGGGGACGGACGGATATCTGCGCCTCGATTCCGCACATGGCGCTCGAACGGTTCGGCGAGGGGTTTCTCTTCGAGACGCGCCGCGCCGAGAGACGGTACGTCTGGCGGCTGATCGTCCCGGACGACGCGTCCGCGAGCGCGTTTTTCGAACGGCTTCGAGACGAGGTGGACGTGTTCGCAGACATCGACCTGGTCCGCATCTCGCCGCTGACGGATGCGGCGGGACAGCCGACCTTCGGAAACGCGCTCCCAGCGGAACAGCGGGAGGCGATGCGTGCCGCCGTCGCCGAGGGCTACTACGAAACGCCGCGCGAAATCAGCCTGGACGACCTGGCCGACGAACTCGATATCCCCCGGTCGACCCTGTCCTACCGGCTGCGCAGCGCCGAGTCGAAACTCGCCAAATCCGCCGTGCAACCGGTGACGCGACCACCGCCCTCTCGGCTGTAGGGCAGTTGGCGCACGACAACTGAACCTCTTTTTCACCCCATCGCATACCGCTTCGCGAACGCAGGGCGTGTGTCGGTCACGGGGATGTGCCCAGCGCTCGGACACCGACCATGAACAGAGGAACGTGGCTACTCGTCGGCTTCGTCGGATCGCTCAGCGTCGCCTTCGCCGCTTTCGGACTGCTCTGGCTGCTCGACTTTCGGGAGCCGGCAGGCGTGGTGTTGTCCGCCGGCGTCGCCGCGACGCTGCTCGGGTTCGGCTACGTCGGCTACCAACATCTCACGCCGGGGCTCGACGATGACGGCCCGGAGCCCTGACGCGCCGAGCGTCAGAACGCGAGCCGTTCGAGCAGTCGGCGCGCGAACGGGGAGCGACTCGGTTCGTCCGGATAGACGGTGATCGTCGTACAGCCGGGCCGCGGGAACGTCGGCCGGTCGTCGAACAGCGCATCCCGCAGCCGGTCGTCGGCGCCGCGGCGCACCAGCACGTCCGGCTGTGACGGCTGCCCGCCGTCCGTTCGGACGGATTCGGCCTGGACCGGAACGGAGAGCAGTGCCGATAGCTCGGACTGGTAGTCGTCGATCATCCGCCGCTGCTGTTCGGTACTCCCGCGGTCGGCGTGATACCAGAGCGAGAGCGCCGCGTCGTTCGTGGCCGCGATGGCCTCGGCGACGTTCACGGCCAGCGGCGAGTACGGGCCGTTGTTCTCGGAGAGCGCGACGCGTTCGGGGCGGTCGTAGCCGAGGTTGTCGACGAGGAGGACGTCACAGGGTGCGTGCCGCACGATCCAGTCGATGGGGTCCCCGACCAGCCGGGACCGAAGCCGGAGCGGTTCGTGTTCGGCGACGATCGAATCCACGCCACGGCGGGACGCGAAGTTGACGACCGCGTGTTTCGTGTCGTGGCTGACGATTTCGTCGGCCTCGATGTCGACGCCGAACTCCGTCGGGAGCGACTCGATCCGAGCCTCGAAGGAGCGATCGGCCGACGACTGTCGCGCCGCGTCCTTGGTGAGCGGGGCCTGATCCGGGATTTCGTCGAAGCGAACGACAACGACGCGGCCGTCCTGGCGTCGAACGAGATCAGCGGCCAGGGCGACGAGCGACCGTTCCCGCGCCTCGTCGACGTCTTTCGTGAGCGCGACGAGGACCTCCCGCGTGTGTTCCGACATCGCGGACTCGACATCCGTGAGCGCGTTGCGACCGACCTGTCGGCGGATCGCGTCCGTGGCGGCCCCTTCGCGCTGGACGCGTGGCCGGACGTAAAGGAGATACCAGACGATGCTGCCGAGCGTGATGACGACGGCGCCGGCGAGGGCGATGCCCCCCATCTGCGTGAGGAGCAGAGCGCCCGTGCTGGCGCCGAATATCTGCATCCAGGGGTAGAGCGGCGACGTGAACTCGGGGTCGTACTCCACGCTCCCCTCGCGGAACGCGACGACGGCGAGGTTGATGAGCGCAAAGACCATGATCTGGAAGGCGCTCGCGAGTTTCGCGATTTCGAGGATCGGCACGAACGCGATGAGCAGTAGCAACACGGCCCCCGTGAGCGTGATCGAAGCGACCGGCGTTCCGAACCGCTCGTTGACGGCCGAAAAGGACGGCGGCGCCAGACTGTCGCGACTCATCGCGAAGGGGTAGCGCGACGACGAGAGGATGCCCGCGTTGGCCGTCGAGACCAGCGCGAGGATGGCAGCGAGGATGACCGCGATCACGCCGGGACGGCCCAGGGTCGCCTCGGCGGCGACGGCCACCGGCGTCATCGAACCCGCGACCGTCCCGGGATCCGTCACCCCGACGAGGACGCCGACCACGGCGACAGGAAGCATCACCCAAACGGGGACCGCGTAGGCGACGCCCATCGGAAGAGTGAGCAGCGCCCACAGGAGCGCGGACGGAACGAAGAGATAGAGGAGGTGATGGACCGTCCAGTCGGCGAACGCGACGGCCAAATAGACGTGTATGCGGTCGCGTCGGCGCCAGTCCGGGGTGGCACGCTGGGCGGACGGCACCGGACGCGGCGACGAGCGTGAGGGCCGTGTAGGTCCCCGGAACCGCAAACGTGAGCAGATACGCCGCCGGGAGAACGCGCCCGGCCGGAACGGCACCGAGTGCCGCATCCAACACGGACGGGACGACGGCACCTGCTGCAACCACCACGTATCCCGCTAGCAGGCACGCACTGACCAGTGGCCGACCGACTGGGCGATTCGCCCGTGAACGCGATACGCCACGCCGGCTATCCCGTCTACCACGGTGAATCACCACCCGGAGACACGCGGGACGGGGGCGTTCGGTGCCGAGCGCACGGACGGGTGTCTTCCACTGCCTACGGCGTTACTCTACACCGCCTTGACGGTTCTGCCCGCCCCTCACAGGACGGGCTGGGCTCTTCCGAGGGCGCTTCGAATTATATATCGCTAGATGCGGTTTATTCGCTCGCCCCGGCAAAAACGTTAGGTCACGAGCCACCGATGGGACGACCATGGGCCTACGGAAGCCACCGTTGCGGTCGGCACACACCGCACGCGGGGCGTCATTCACCGAATTCGGCGGCTGGGAGATGCCGGTGGAGTTCGACTCCATCCGAAGCGAACACGCGGCCGTCCGCGAGACGGCGGGTATCTTTGACGTCTCCCACATGGGCGAAATCGAGGTGTTCGGCCCCGACGCCACGAGGCTGATGGGACGTCTGACCACCAACGACGTGACCGAGCTCGACCCCGGCGACACGCAGTACGCGTGTATCACCGATAGCGAGGGGATCATCCTCGACGATACGATGGTGTTTCGGCTACCGGACGCCGAGACGGGTCCGCGCTACCTGTTCGTCCCGAACGCCGGCCACGACGCCGAGATGCACGCCCGCTGGATCGAGTTCCGCGACGAGTGGGGCCTCGACGCGACGGTGCGCAACGCCACCGAGGAGTGGGCGATGCTGGCCGTCCAGGGCCCCGACGCGCCGGACCTCGCGGCCGACGCGAGCGGCGGCACGACCCGCGACATCGACCGGTTCGAGGCCGCGTTTCTGGAGGTGAACGGCGTCCGGTCGTTCGCCTCCCGAACGGGCTACACCGGCGAGGACGGGTTCGAGTTCCTCTGTCCGTGGGACGACGCCGAAACGGTGTGGTCGGCGTTCGACTGCCAGCCCTGCGGGCTCGGCGCGCGCGACACCCTGCGCCTGGAGATGGGCTTTCTGCTCTCCGGGCAGGACTTCGACCCGGAGGACGAGCCGCGGAATCCCTACGAGGCCGGCGTCGGGTGGACGGTCAACCTCGACACCGAGTTCGTGGGACGGGACGCCCTCGAACGCGCCGAGCGCGAGGGCGTCGAGGAGCGCTTCCGCGGCGTCGAGTTGCTCGAACGGGGCGTGCCGCGCCACGGCTACGAGGTGGTCGACGCCGACGGCGACCACCTCGGCCACCTCACGAGCGGGACGATGAGCCCCACGCTCGACGAACCGATCGGACTCGGCTACCTCTCGGCGGAGCAGGCGCCCCCGGGGACCCGCGTTCGCGTGGTCGTCCGGGGCGAACCGAAGCAGGCGAACGTAGTGACACCCCCCTTCATCGACACATGAGCTTCGACGTACCCGCGGATCGACGGTATCTGGAATCGCACGAGTGGACGACGACAGACGAGGACACCGCCCGGATCGGCATCACGGACTTCGCGCAGGACGAACTGGGTGACGTGGTGTTCGTCGAACTCCCATCGGTCGGCGACGAGGTGCGTCAGGACGAGGAGTTCGGCGTCGTCGAGAGCATCAAGGCCGTCTCGGACCTCGTCTCGCCCCTCTCGGGCACGGTGACGGCCGTCAACGAGGACCTGTTCGACGCGCCCGAACTGGTCAACGAGGATCCGTACGGCGACGGCTGGATGCTCGAAGTCGAACCCAGCGACCCCGACGAGTTCGACGACCTGCTCGCAGCCGAAGAGTATCGCGAACGCGTCGAGTGACTCGCGTCATACGGATTATTGTAACCGTGTACTGGGGTTCGCCGGACCGTCCCGACGAACCACCAGTACTGACGGACAGTAAACCGTATCAGAAGTAGTCGTCGTGGTCCGAACTGTCGATACCGTTGATGCGGACCAGCCCGTAGTCGCAGTCGGTACACGTCCATTTCGTCTTCTCGCCCAGGTGTAGCGCCGTGCTGGCGGTCCGCCAGAACGTGTCGTTCGAACACTCGGGGCAGTCGTGGGCCATCTCCAGACTCATACCGTGTGCTCTACCGCCGGTCGTGTTGAATATACTGGTTCCCGAAACCGCTGACGGGAGCGCGAAGCGCCGTCAACGGATACCGCCGCCCTGGTAAATCGCATGTCGCGATAGGAAATCCGCATCCAGTCCACAACGGACGGCGGTCTGAATCCACGACGGACCGCCCGGTCGAAAGTAATTTTAATAACCGTTGGTTATCTGTAGCCATGGAACTACCGACGCCGCAGGATCTGCGCGAGCGGCGGACCTCACTCGAGCTGACTCAGAGTTCGCTGGCGGAGATGGCCGGCGTCTCCCAGCCGCTGATCGCGCGAATCGAAGGCGGCGACGTCGACCCCCGGCTGTCGACGCTCCGTCGCATCGTCGACGCCCTCGACGAGGCCGAGGGGAGCGTCGTGCGAGCCGAGAATCTGATGAACGAGGACCTCGTCAGCGTCGCCCCGGACGACTCCGTCGCCGACGCCGAAGACCGCATGGAAGACGCTGCCTTCTCGCAGTTGCCCGTGTTGCAGAACGGACTGCCGGTCGGCTCGATCAGTTACAGCGACATCCGGCGCGCGGGCGAGAACGTCGGACAGAACGCGGTGGCAGAGATCATGAGCGAACAGTTCCCGACCGTCTCGCGCGAAGATTCGGTCGATAAGATCAGCAACCTGCTGGACTACTACAAGGCCGTCATCGTCACCGAGAGCGGCGAAGCGGTCGGCATCATCACCGAGGCGGACATCGCCGCGGAACTCTCCTGATCGGCGTGGCGTCGGTCGTCCCGGAGCTTCTTATCGGAAAGCGCGGCCAGGCCGATACATGTCCTGACCGCTCACCCGGAACCGGACAGCCGTCGTGTGTCGACCCCGTTCCGGTGGCCGCCAGACACCTGTTCGCTATAGCTCCAGTCCGCGGATAGCGACGCCTTCACCTTCCTCGACGCGGCCGATGATCCGACCGTCGACGGCGGCCGCGAGCGATTCGGCGTCCACCTCGTCCACCGCGGCGACGAACCCGGTGCCCATGTTGAACGTGCGGTGCATCTCCTCGTCGGAGACGTTGCCGGCCGACTGCACGAAGTCGAACACCGGCTGGGGCTCGAACGCGTCGTCGACCACGTAGCGGTGATCGCCGAGGCGGTCGAGGTTGGTCCAGCCACCGCCGGTGACGTGGGCCGCGGCGTGGACATCGTGTTCCCGCATCGGGTCAAGGAGATCCGTGTAGATGCGCGTCGGTTCGAGGAGCGCGTCACCGAGCGTGTCGTAGTCGCCGAACGGACAGGGGTCCGTGTAGTCGTGTTCTTTCGTGACGGCCGTGCGCGCGAGCGTTAGGCCGTTGGAGTGGATCCCCGAGGACGGAACGCCGACGAGGGCGTCGTCCACTTCGGCCCGGCCTGGGAAGATGGCATCCTTGGCCGCGAGTCCCGCGCACGTCCCTGCGAGGTCCAGTCCGGTGACGACCTCGGGCATCACCGCCGTCTCGCCGCCGACGAGTTCGATACCCGCCCGCTCCGCGCCCGCCGCGAGACCCTCACCGATCTGTTCGGCGAACGTCTCGTCCGGGTCGTCGATGGCGAGATAGTCGACAAAGGCCACGGGTCGGACGCCGGCGGCGACGAGGTCGTTCGCGTTCATCGCGATACAGTCGATGCCGACGGTGGAGTAGTCGCCGAGCGCGTCGGCCACGAGGAGTTTCGTCCCGACGCCGTCCGTGGCGAGCCCCAGATACCGGTCCCCGATGTCTAGGAGGCCGGCGTAGTCGCCCGCGCTCTCGCCGACGGCGCCCACGAGCGCGGCCGTCGCGGCCTCGCTCGCCTCGATGTCGACGCCGGCGTCCGCGTAGGTGAGTTCCTCCCCGTCGTTGTCTTCGCTCATGCGCCACACCCCGTCGGCCGGACGCAAAAGCACACCGTTTGTCGCGACGCGGCCGCCGGTGTATTTGGTGCTCCGCGACGGAAGGCCGTGTATGGACCGGACGTTCCTCGCCGGCGCCGGCCTCGCTATCGTCGGCATCTGTGGCTACGTCGCGGGCGTGCTCGTCGCCTATCCAGGGCGGTCGTTCTCGCTGACCGCGCTCATGGTCGGTATCACGCTTGCAGCCATCGGCGGGCGCACGGAGGATGACGGATGATCCAGACCCTCGTCTACGACGGCGACCGGGTCGAAACACGGGACGCTGTCGACGCCGACGCCCTGCGCGACGCCCGGACGGCGACGGGCACCACCTGGATTCGCGCCGCGGACGTGACGGAGGACGAACTCGACCGGTTGAGCGCGGCGTTCGACCTTCACGCGCTGGAAATCGAGGACGTCCGCAACAACGTCAGCCCGAAAGTCGAACTCTTCGCGGAGCACACGTTCGCGCTCCTCAAGACCGCGTCGCTGCGCGGCGGCGAAACGACGTTCGAAGAGGAGATCCGCGACCTGCCGGTCGGCCTGTTTTTCGGCCACGACTGGGTCGTCACCATCGCCATCGAGGAGACGGCCGCGGTCGGATCGATATGGGACCGCGTGCGCCGCGAGGAGCCACGCCTGCTCGAACGCGACGCAGACTTCACCGCCTACCGCGTCATCGACGCCGTCGTCGACGAGTACTTCACCGTCCTCGACGAGATCGGCCGCGACATCGAGTCCGTGGAAGACCAGATCATCGACAGCCCCGACACCGAGACGCTGGAGATCCTCAACAGCCTCCGTCGGGAACTGCTCTCGATCCGGCGCATCGTCTGGCCGACGCGTGACGCCATGAGCGTCCTCTCGCGGGGCGAGACGGACCACGTCCAGGCGTCGACCGAGCGGTACTACCGCGACGTCTACGACCAGCTCGTCCAGCAAGTCGAACTCGTCGAGACGTACCGCGACCTGGCGAGCGGCGCCCGCGACATCTATCTCAACACGCTGTCGCAGTCGACCAACGAGGTGATGAAACGGCTCACCGTCGTCGCGACCATCATCCTCCCGCTCACGTTCGTCGTCGGCGTCTACGGCATGAACTTCGCCGGCGGACCCTACAACATGCCCGAACTGGGGTGGCGCTTTGGCTACCCTGCCGTCCTCCTCGGCATGGCGCTCACGGCCGGCGTGATGCTCCGGTATTTCCGATCCGAGGGCTGGCTGTGATCACATATACATCCGATCTTCCGGCACCTGTGCCTCCTCGACGGCGGCGTGGCGAGCAGCCAGCTCCTGATAATACTGCTCGACGGTGTGGGCGAACTCCGTCAGCGGCCCGGCGTCGACGCCGAGGTCGTAGACGCGCTCGAACGCCTCGACGAGGCGGACGGCAGCCGCCACGTCCGGCACCTGGGCGTGGACGGGCGTCACGAAGACGCCGGTTCGGAGCGCGGATTCGATCCCGCGGTACATGAGCGCACCGTTGACACCGTCGAGAAACCCTTTCGCCATGGGCTGGATGTCGGCATCGGCGAGGCGGTGGGTCCGGTAGTCGTCGGAGGCGACGTAGAACGTGGCGTGTTCGTCCGGACCGTGAGCGTAGGGGACGCCCGAGAGGACCAGCATCTCCGTAACGTCGTGTTCGTCGGTCCAGTCGAGCAGGGCATCGGCGAAGGGGTCCGTTGCCCAGGTGGGCAGAAACAGTTCGTTGACGAGGACGGTCAGGTCCAGGTCAGGTCGCGAGAAGAACCGCGAATGGTGTCGCGGGCGGCCGTCCTCGAACGGCGTGATGGAGGGCAGCGATGCGGCGGTGACGTGGCCCGTCTCCACCAAGTCGAGGTGGTCGACGAGGTAGTCGGCGGCGGTCAACCCGGCGAGACCGTACGCCGAGAACCCGGCGACCACCGTCGTCGATGGGGACATCTGATCGGAGATACGAAAGGATGGATCGCGGGTTGAGTCCGTCGACATGAGCGGCCGTACGCGAGGGGGTCACTTATACTATCATCCCGTCGGAGGGCGTGAGCGGGGGTGTCCCGCCTCGGTGGGCAGCGTCAGTCGTCGGCGGGTTCGTCGGCGACGGGCGAGACGTTCTGCCCGCCGGGCTCACCGGAGCGCCAGGTCCCGCGGCGGAACCAGAGATACGCCATGACAGCGCCGACGACGTTGGATATCAGGAAGGACATCCAGATGCCCGGCGGCCCCATAATGCGGGAGGCAAACCAGGCGATAGGGAGGCGAATCCCGCCGAGCATCGTCACGGCGACGGCGGCGGCGGTGAGCGTTCGACCAGCCCCACGAAAGGCCCCATTATACGAGCGCATGATGCCGATGAACCCGAAGGAGGGCGCGACGTAGCGGAGGAAGGTCGAGCCGACCTCGATGACCTGCGTGTCGTTCGTAAACAGGCCAACGAGGGGATCGGCGAAGAGCCACGTGACGACACCTGCGGCCGTGAGAACGACGAATGTCGTCCGGGCGGCGACGCCGGCAGCCAGTGCCGCCCGGTCCGGCTTACCGGCACCGATGTTCTGGCCGGCCATCGTCTCGACACCGCGGGCGACGGCGATGGCGGGCAGGAAGACCACCGAAAAGACGCGGACGCCGATCCCGAACGCCGCCACCACCGGCGTCGCGAACGTGCCGACGATGAACATGAGGAGGTTGATCGCGACGGCCTGGCCGGTGCCCTCGACGGACGCGGGCACGCCGATACGGACGAGTTTTCGGCCGTAGGCCAGGTCGGGGACGACATCCTTCGGGCGGATGCGGACGCCACGGCGCCCGGAGAGCATGATCCAGAGACCAACCACGAGCGCCAATCCGCGCGAGAAGACGGTGGCGATGGCCGCACCTTCGATGCCCCACTGCGGGAAGGGGCCCCAGCCGAAGATGAGCAGGGGATCGAGGACGATGTTGAGGACGACGGATCCGAGCATCACGAGCATCGGGGTGATGGTGTCGCCGTAGCCTCGCATGAGCGAGACGAAGACCAGAAACCCGAACATGAAGAAGATGCCAAGCGAGATGATCTCCATGTACGCCGTTGCGAGGGTCAACACGTCAGGAGAGGCACCAAGCAGATCAAGCACATCGCCGACGAAGACGTAGGCGACGGCGCCGACGAGCACCGACGCGATGGCCGCGTAGCCGACCGTCTGTGAGGCAGCGTATTCCGCTTCTTCCGTCTCATCTGCACCCGTGAACTGCGCGACGAGAATGCTGCCCGCGACGGCCAGTCCCATCCCCAACGAGATGATGAGAAAGACCATCGGGAAGGCGAAACTGATGGCCGCGAGGGCCTCCGTGCTGTACTGCCCGATCCAGAAGGTGTCGGCGAGATTGTACGCCGTTTGGAGCAGATTGGTGATGACGATGGGAAGGGAGAGATAGAACAGTGGTAGCCCTATGTCACCGGAGGTTAAGTCGAACTCCCCGCGGGATTTGAAGACATCGCTGAGTTTCATTGCTCTCCCTCCGTGCCCGCGTCGACGAGTCGTTCATCGATATGTGTGCGAATCGCCTCACGGACGCCAGCGTCGTCACCGAGGGTGATGCGCCGGGAGTGAGCGCCGTTGACGAGGGTGACGAGGAGCGTCGCCGTCGACTCCGGGTCGACATCGTCGCGGAACGCGCCCGTCTCCACGCCGTCGCCGACGACGTTCCGAACCCGGTCGTGGAGATAGCGGTCGAACCGCTGCAGTCGCTCGCGGAACGCCTCGTCGTAGGGCGCCTGCGCTTTCACCTCGAACAGCGCGGTCCGCAGTTCGCGCGTCGAATCCGTCCGCGGCGGGTTGAGCGCGGCGTCGAGCAACGCCAACAGGCGGTCGCGGGGCGCCTCGTTCTCCGGGGCAACCACGCGGTCGGTGTAGTTCTCGTAGAGATGGTCGAGAAAGGCGAGGAGGAGGCCACGCTTGGTGTCGTAGTGGTAGTGAAGGGCAGCCTTGCTCTTCGACCACTCGTCGGCGATGTCCTGCATCGTCAGCTCGGCGTAGCCGTGCCGACAGAGGGCGCGATACGTCGCGCACATGATGTCGTCGGTGGTGGAGGGGACCGAATCGGCCATGTCATAACTGACCGGTCAGTCAGCAAAAGGGTTCGGAACAAGGACGCAGCGTGGGAATGGAAGACAGTCACGTGATCTTGACGGGTCAGAACCCGACGCCGAGGACGAACACGACGTACAACGTGATGGCGGCCGCAGGGAGGAACGCAAGCGCGAAGACGACGTTGCTCCAGTTCAGTACGGTCCGGCCGTCGAGGCCGCCGAACGGGATGAGGTTGAACGCCGCCAGAAAGAGGTTGATGGCGACGCCGCGGCCACCGAGCAGGGCGATCAGTGGCGAGCCACCTAGGACGCCGGCGACGTAGACGGGCGCGAACGCCAGCGCGAGCAGGCCGTTCGTCACGGGACCGGCAAGCGCGATGAGACCGTGTTCGCGCTCGGTGAGACGGCCGCGGTGGTGGACGGCGCCCGGCGCGGCAAAGAGGAAGCCGACGAGCGCGCTCATGATGGCCAGAAAGAGCATGCCGTAGTCGGCGCGGAACTCCGCGACCTGATCGAAGCGGACCGCGACCACCTTGTGGGCGAGTTCGTGCAGGAGAAAGCCAAGCCCGGCAGTGACGAGGCTGACGACTAGCGGGAGGACGAGACCCTCGTCGAGGAGCCGCGAGATGGCCTGGCTTCCGCCACCCTCGAAGAAGATGGCGAAGGCGACGCCGAGGGCGACCCACGCGATAGCTAGATCCGTGAGTTCGCGCGAACTGAACTGGAGGCTCACGCGACGGTCCTCCAGAGCAGTTCGGCGCTGTTGCGCGCGCCTTCGAGCATGAGCCGCGAGACGCCCCCGACCCCGCCGATTTCCGTCGCGAACAGCGGCAGGACGTAGACCGCAAAGAGCAGACTCGCGATCATGCTTCCGACGTTCGTCATCGCGACGATCATGATGAGCCGAAAGAGTGGCACGTCGAACATCTGCCCGATCAGTTCGCGGATGGGCGTCTCCTCGTCGCCGAGGAGCTCGTTGAGGCGACCGATGTCGGAGACGTTGACCGGCGTGTGCCGGAGTTCGACGTAGCCCGTGAACCACCCCGGCGCGAGCAGGGGGTTGATCGACGTCATCCAGGCGACGAGGCCGCCGACGGCCGTCGACGACCAGCGCGCGCCGGCGAGCTTGGCGAGCCCGGCCGCGAAGACGCCGTTGACGACGAACCACGCGGCGAAAAGCCGGAGGAGGAAGCCGTCGCGGACGCCCGCCATCGCCAGCAGCGCGAAGAAAGCGACGAAGCCGACGGAGACGAGGATACCGACGGCTTTCAGCCAGGGGACGCCGCCGCCGGAGTCGGTGCCGACCAGCGACTCCCAGGGCGGCAGCGTCTCGGGAGCCGCGAGATAGCCCTCGATTCCTTCGCGGTGGCCCGCGCCGACCACCGCCACGACATCCTTGCCCGCCTCACGGAGCGCGACGAGTTCGTGGGCGATGTACGCGTCGCGCTCGTCGATGAGGGCGCGCGCGCCGGCGGGGCTGAACGAGCGGAACTCCTCCATCATGACGCTCACCACGTCGGCGTCGGTGAGATCCGCCAGATCGACATCGTCGAGGTCGTCGGTCGCGACGCGGCCGTAGCCGGCGCGGTCGGCGATCACGCCACCGAGCAGACCGACGGCGACGCCGCCCGCGAGACCCAGCGTGAGGCTCCCGACCACGCGGGCGACGAACGGGCCCAGATAGCTCGAAACGACGCCGTCCGCGAGGCCGAGACCGACGCCGCCGAGCAGGCCGACGGCGACGCCGGCGCCCGCGCCTGCCAGGAGCGCGTCGTTCGGGTCGAGGGACGCGTCGGCGAGGGTCTTGGCGACGAAGCCGACGCCCAGCGCGAGCACCACTCCGCCCGTGATACGCGTGAGGACGGGGAGCGTGAGACCGAGCGACGGTCCGAACAGGCCCAGCAGCGGCCCGGCGATAATTCCGGCGGCGACACCGAGGGCGAGGCCGATACCCCGGGCGTCGGTGACGCCGAAGGCGAGACCGCCGACGAGGCGAGCCTTCTCCAGAAACCCCATGCGCGCCCAGAACCGCTGGATCGTGGTCTGGATGTCGCGGTCGACCAGCGCCACGTCGATGCCGAGGTCCTCGGCCGTCTCCACCGCGGCCATCATGTCCGCGCCGGGTTCGATGTCGAACTGCTCGCCGAGACGCGCCTGCACGTACGACAGCATCCAGTAGGCGAGAAACTGGAAGACGGTGTTGCCGCGCAACAGGTCGCCGGGTTCGATGTCGTCGGGCGTCTCGCCGCGCATCTGGCGAAAGCGCCCCTCGTCGAGTTCCACGGCGACCACGTCCGGACGGTCGGTTTCGATCGCGTCCTCGACCTCGCGGACGCTGTCGGCCGAGACGTGGGCCGTCCCCACCACGCGGATACTCCCCTCGCCCGACGACGCCCCGTGATCGCTCATTGGTCGCGGTACTATGGCACGCTTTTTACCCTTGTCGGAGAGAGGCAGGGGTATGGCCTCCATCGAGAACGCGGCAGCCCTGGCATCGACCCGTGGCCGCGAGACGGCGCTGGCCTGTCTCGAAACGGGCATCGAGGCCGCGCGACCGGAGCGCGTCGTCGCCGAGTCGATCCGCCTCGACGACGACCGGCTCCACGTCGGCGACGCGACGTATGATCTCTCTAACGTCGACCGCATCATCGCCGTGGGCGGCGGAAAGGCGGCCGACGGCGTGGCCGATGCGCTCGAATCGGTCCTCGGCGGCCGGCTCGACGCCGGGGTCGTGGTCACGCCCGATCCGAGCGATGGCGACCGCATCGATCGCCTGCGCGGCGACCACCCCGTCCCCAGTCAGGCGGGCGTCGAGGGCACCGAGCGCATCCAGGAACTCGTCGCCGACGCCGACGACCGGACGCTCGTGCTCGCGATCATCACGGGCGGTGGGAGCGCACTGTTGCCCGCCCCCGCCGACGGCATCACCCTCGAGGACCTCCAGGCGACGACCGACGCGCTCCTCGACGCGGGCGCGGAGATCGGCGACCTCAACGCCGTGCGCAAACACCTCTCGACGCTCAAGGGTGGCGGTCTCGCGCAACTCGCCGCGCCGGCGACGGTCGCCAGCCTCGTCTTCAGCGACGTCGTCGGCAACGATCTGAGCGTCATCGCCAGCGGGCCGACCGCGCCGGACGGCTCCACGTACGCCGACGCGCTCGACGTGCTGGAGCGCTACGGCGTCGACCCGCCACGGTCGGTGTGGGAGCGACTGGATCTGGGCGCGGCGGGCGACCTCCCCGAGACGCCGGGTCCCGACGACCCGATCTTCGACCGCGTGACGAACCACGTGCTCGCGGACACCTTCACGGCCATCGACGCCGCGCGCGAGGTGGCGCGCGACCGGGGCTACCACCCCTGCGTGCTCTCGTCGTCCGTCCGCGGCGAGGCCCGCGAGGCGGCGCTGACCCACGTCGCCGTCGCCGAGGAGGTGCTATCGACGGGGAATCCGATCGACCCGCCGGCGGTCGTCCTCTCGGGCGGCGAGGCCACGGCGACCGTTCGCGGTGACGGCGTGGGCGGCCCGAACGCCGACTTCGCGCTCGCGGCGGCGGTCGAACTCCCCGACGACGTGACGCTCGCATCCGTCGACACCGACGGCCGCGACGGCAGCAGCGACTTCGCGGGCGCCATCGTCGACAGCGACACGGTCGACGACGTGCCGGCCGCGCGCGAAGCGCTCGCCAACAGCGACGCCTTCGGCCATCTCCGTGACCGGAACGCCGTCATCAGCACGGGCGCGACGGGGACGAACGTCAACGACCTGCGCGTGGTAGTTATCGACTGAGGCGGCCGCAGTACGTCAGTGCCGGCGGTCGCCGACTGTCGATACACCGGACACCGGTCCGTCTGAGAGACGGATGGCTGGTCGGCGTCGAAAGAGAGGAGAAAATCGGCCCGTCGAGGCCGGCAGCAGGAACGCGGCCGTTAGCGAGTCGCCGAGTCGAGGACGAGGGTGTCGTCCTCGAGGTAGTGTTCGAGGTGGTGAGCGTGGTCCTCGAGCGTCAGGAGCTGTTCCCGAAGGAGTTCGGCCGTGGCGTGGTCGCCGAGCCCTTCGGCGAGGTCGACGTGGTCGCGCACCGTCTCGATGATGTCGCCGTACATCTCCATGTCGTTCCGGAGCGACGTGCGGATGTCGTAGACGTCGTCGCCCTCGGGGTCGACGGGGGCGTTCTCTTCGAGCCGCTTGCCGCCCGCGAGCGGGACGCCGCCGAGCGCCTGAGCGCGCTCCGCGAGTTCGTCCGCGGCTTCCTCGGCGTCCGCGGCGGCGTCGCCGAGGAACAGGTGGAGGTCGCGGAACTCCGCGCCTTCGACGTTCCAGTGGTGCTTTTTCAGCTGGTGGTAGAGGACGTACGTCGCGGCGAGGTCGGTGTTGAGCGCCTCGACGAGCTGCTCTACTTTCTCCTGTTCGAGGCGGAGCGCCTCGGTCGCTTCGACCGAATCTGCCTGCTGTCGGACCGATTTTTGCGTGCTCATTGCGTTTCTACGTACGCCCTCCACCCACTTACCCTTTTCCGCTGAGACTCGTTCACACGCGCTGAGGAGCCATAATTCCGGCGTTAACGGTGCTGTCGCGGCCACTTAGATCGGGGCATCTCCGGGGAGAACGCCACCCGAGAGAGGAAGGTTTTGTACCCCGGTGCCGTATCGGTGGCTATGGCAGACTTGCTGCCCTCGCGTCCCGACACCTCTGCGGCGGAGGAGGCCGAACCCCGTGTCGTCGGTCTCGACAACGAGGACGCCGACGACCTGCTGTCGGCGCTCTCCTCGGACACCGCCCGAGAGGTGCTCGCGACCCTCCACGACGACCCAGACACGCCCTCCGGCGTGGCGGAGCGTGTCGACACCTCGCTCCAGAACGCACAGTACCATCTCGGCAACCTCGAAGACGCGGGCCTCATCGAGGAGATAGACACCATCTACTCCGAGAAGGGCCGGGAGATGCGGGTGTTCGCCCCCGCCGACCGGCCGCTCGTGGTCTTCGCCGGGAGCGAAGCCGAGAGCGGCGGTCTCGAGAGCGCGCTCAAGAGCCTTCTCGGCGCTATCGGCCTGCTCGGCGTCGCGAGCGTCCTCGTCCAGTGGTATCTCGACGAACTCCCCCTTCCGGGGCTCGCCCAGACGGGCGGTGCGGGCGCCGACGGCGGGGGCGGCGAGGTGTCCACGCTGGCGACGGAGACGGCGCCGACCGCAGCGGACGCGGCCGGCGGACTCCCGCCGGGCCTGCTCTTTTTCCTCGGCGGCCTCGCGACGCTCGCGCTCGTCGGTGCGGTCTGGTACGTCCGGCAGCGGTAGCGTCGCCACCCCCGTAGCTATTCATACTCCCCGAACCAAACCCTCGGTATGGAGCACACCGCCGAGGTGGCCGGCATCGGGGTGGGCACGAGCGACGACGGATCGAACGTTCCCGCGGTCCTGTTGACCGCTCGGGAGGAGTATCTCCCCATCGTCATCACGGCCGATCAGGCGCGAACCATCCAGCTGGGCCTGTCGGGCGAGCCGTTCGAGCGCCCGCTCACCCACGATCTGCTGGTCGAGATGCTCACGGAGTTCGGCGGCGTCGTCGACGGTATCCGCATCGACGACCTCGCGGACGGCACGTTCTACGCCAAGGTTGACGTGGAGCGCTACGACGACGGCGAGCCTCGCAAGTTCGTCTTCGACGCCCGCCCGAGCGACGCCATCGCGCTCGCGGTCCGGAGTGACTGCCCGATCACCGTCACCGACGCCGTGCTCGACCGGGCCGGGCGCCCGGAAGACGAGTTCGAACCCGAGCGCATCGACGACTTCGACGACGACTGATAGGGGGAATCGGGTGGACTTTTCACCGCCCCGCGCCACCACAGCCCCATGGCAGGCGATACGTCGACGCTCGCGGAGTCACACACCGAAATGACGGAGATGGTGCTCCCGAACGATACGAACACGCACGGGCGGTGTCTCGGCGGCGTCGTCCTCCACTGGATGGACGTCTGTGGCGCCATCGCCGCGATGCGCTTTGCCAACGAGGGCGTGGTCACCGCGTCGATGGACCACGTCGACTTCAAGAGCCCCATCGACCTCGGCGAGGTGGTCGTCATCGAGGCATACGTCTTCGCCACCGGTCGCACCAGTCTGGACGTGAAAGTCGAGGTGCGCGCGGAGAACCCTCAGACGGACTCGGAGCGTGACACCACCTCCTCGTTTTTCACGTTCGTCGCCGTCGACGACGACGGCACCCCGATTCCCGTCCCGGATCTGGAGTGTCCCACGGAGGGCGAACGGCGACTCCGCGATGCGGCCATCGACGACCGCGCGGCGCAACTGGAGCGCCTCGCCGAGCGCATCGAGCGGTGAGCGACTTTTTGCCGCCAGCGCGCGTAGGTGGCGTATGAGCCTCGACGTGGACCCACCGGCCCCACCCGAACTGACGGACGACGCGGTCGATCCGGACGAGTACGACGACGCCGATGTCGTCGCCGACGCGGACTACCGCCGCGAGGAGCTCGAAGCCTTCCTCCGCGACGGCGCGTGGGCCGACGCCTTCGCGCAGTGGGCGGCCGACACCGACCTCGACGAGGCGGACTGGCGGATCGTCCGCGACCTGGACATGCTCCAGGAGTTCGACTTCTTCTGGGACGACTTCGCCGATCGCGTGGGGTATCACGCGCCCGGCATCCCCGAGGACTGGAAGGAGCGCGACTACCACCCCGACATCGACTCCTGGAAGACGGTGTCGTCGATCAACGCGTCGCTGACGGAACTCGGGCAACTGGTGTGTGAGGTGCTGAAAGACGAGTGGATCGACTGGGAAGCGGCGTACGACGCGCCCGACGACCTGCCGGAGTTCTAGCGGTCGCGAACGAATCGGCGGAGCGGCCCGCCCCGGCGCCAGGCGGCCTCACACGCCAGCCACGCGCCGCCGACGCCGACGGCGATCAGGGCCGCAAGGAACCCCCACGGCGACAGCCACACCGGACGGTACCAGGGCGCGCGGTGGGCCCACCAGCCCGCAGTGGACTGCCCCGCGTCGGCGACGGGCGTCCCCGGCCGTCACCCGCTCCAGCCAGGCGCCGGGGCCCGCCCGACTGGCGGCCGGCGAGTCGCCCGCACCGCCGCGGACGGTGTAGGTGCCCACGTCGCGTAATACTCCCAGACGACGCGACCCGTCGGCGTCACCTCGATCACGCGGTGGCCGAGGCTGTCGACGACGAGCGTGTTTCCGTTTGGTAGGCGGTCGGCGTCACGGGGCCACGTGAGGTTGCCCGTGAGCGTCCAGGTCCGGTTCCAGGATCCGTTCTCCCGGGCGTACTCCACCACGCGGTCGTTCTCGCTGTCGGCGACGAGCATCGTCGGCGTGCCGTCAGCGCCCCGCAGGAAGTCGGGGTTGTGTTGGGCGTGAAGGGTTTCCGTCTCGCCGTCGCTCCCGAGGCGCATCTCGATGTCGTCGGTCGTGCGGTTGATGAGCAACACCTGATCGAAGTTCCGCGGCGAGACGAGCAGGCGATCGTCACCCACAGGGTCGACGTCGTTGACGTGAGTCCAGTCCGCGCTGTCGGCGCCACCGGCGGTGTCGTGCGGGAAGTGGTCCGCGAACCGCCACTCCCAGGTGACGGCGCTCTCCGACCGGTTCCAGACGACGACCCGATCGCCGCTGGTGCCGTTCTCGACATCCGCGCGCATGTGTGCGACGACGAGACGGCCGTCGTCGAGGCGGTCGACATCGTGCGTATCGGTAAAGGGCAGACGCTCGGTCCAGACGCGCTCCCGCGTCTCGCGGTCGAGTTCGCAGACCAGCGTCTCTCCCGCGCGGGGACTCACCACGAGCAGGTTGCCGTTGGGCAGCGGATCCACGTCGTAGAACCAGCCGGCGGCACCGTGGGCCCCTCGTACTGCCACCGCAGGTCGCCGTCGGGAGCGATGGAGAGGAGTCGTGGCGGTCGAGAGCGGTCGAACTGCCCGGCGAAGTGGACGCCTTGCGTGCTGACGACCGTCGCGTTCGACGGTTCGGCGTCAACGGTGCCGGGGCCGAGCGAGCCGTCGTCGACCGGATCGTACGCGAGTGTCGATCCCGTCGACAGGAGAAGGAGCACCAGGACGGCGAGGGCGAACGTCAGTCGGAGACGGGACCGAGTGGACACGGCGAGAGGTGGACGGGACCACCACCTGAACGCTTTGGTTTCGCCGCATCCGATCACCCGCGATCACCGTTTTGATATACGCACGGGGATAGGGTCGGGTATGGACGAGATCAGTGACCAGTACACGCCCGAGGACGTCGAGTCCTCGGTGAACGCGTACTGGGACGAACACGACGCGTACGCGGCCACGAAGGAGGCCCACGCCGACGACCCCTCCTTCTTTTTCGTCGACGGGCCGCCGTACACGAGCGGGCAGATGCACCTCGGGACGGCCTGGAACAAGACGCTGAAAGACGCCATCATTCGCTACAAGCGGATGGAGGGCTACGACGTCACCGACCGCCCGGGCTACGACATGCACGGTCTGCCCATCGAGGTGAAAGTCGAGGAGGAACTCGGCTTCGACTCCAAGAAGGACATCGAGGAGTACGGGATGGAGGCCTTCATCGAGGAGTGCAAGTCATTCGCGGAGCGCAATCGCGAGAAGATGGACGAGGACTTCCAGTCCATCGGCGCGTGGATGGACTGGGACGACCCCTACCGCACCGTCTCGCCGGAGTACATGGAGGCGACGTGGTGGGCGTTCAAACAGGTCCACGGGAACGGCCTCGTCGAGCGGGGCAAACGCGCGGTCAACCAGTGTCCGCGGTGTGAGACGGCCATCGCCGACAACGAGGTGGAGTACCACGAAATCGAGTCACCGTCGATCTACGTCAAGTTCCCTCTGCAGGACCGCGAGGGGTCACTCGTCATCTGGACGACGACGCCGTGGACCATCCCCGCAAACGAGTTCGTCGCTGTCGACTCCGAGATGACGTATCAGGCCGTCGACGCGACGAAAGGCGGCGAGACGGAGCGACTCTACATCGCCGAACCCTGCGTCGAGGACGTCCTGCGCGAGGGGCGCTACGACGACTACGAGGTCGTCGCGGAGTACGCAGGCGAGGAACTCGTGGGCTGGGAGTACGACAACCCCCTCGCCGAAGAGGTCCCCGACCACGCCGCCGGCGAGGGCATCGGCCAGGTGTACGCGGCGGACTATGTGGAGGCCGACCGGACGGGTCTCGTCCACTCCGCGCCCGGCCACGGCCAGGAGGACTTCGAGCGCGGCCAGGAACTCGGCCTCGACGTCTTCTCGCCAGTGTCCGGCGACGGCACCTTCACCGACGAGGCCGGCGAGTACGCGGGCCAGTTCGTCCGCGACGCCAACGGCGACATCATCGACGACCTGGACGCGAAGGGCCGTCTCCTGGCGTCGGGGACTCACTCCCATCGCTACGGCCAGTGCTGGCGGTGCGACACCGACATCATCTATCTCGCCACGGATCAGTGGTTCATCACCGTCACCGACGTCAAAGACGACCTGCTGGACAACATCGACGACAGCGAGTGGCACCCCCAGTGGGCGCGGGACAGTCGCTTCCGGAACTTCGTCGAAGACGCGCCGGACTGGAACGTCTCCCGGCAGCGCTACTGGGGGATTCCGCTCCCCGTCTGGGTGCCCGAGGACGACCCCGACCCGAGCGCCGAGGACATCCTCGTCGTCGGCACGCGGGAGGAACTCGCGGAGCGCGCCGACCAGGACATCGACCCCGAGTCGGTCGACCTCCACCGGCCGAGCGTCGACCCCCTCACTATCACGGAGGACGGCACCACTTACGAGCGCGTGCCGGACGTGTTCGACGTCTGGATCGACTCCTCGGTGGCGACCTGGGGCACCCTCGACTACCCCAGCGACGAGTCGCGGTTCGACGACCTCTGGCCCGCGGATCTCATCGTCGAGGCCCACGACCAGACCCGCGGCTGGTTCTGGTCGCAGCTCGGGATGGGAACGGCCGCCCTCGGCGAGATTCCCTACGACGAAGTCGTGATGCACGGCTTCGTCAACGACAGCGAGGGCCGAAAGATGTCGAAATCGCGGGGCAACATCGTCACGCCCGAGGAGGCCATCGACCGCTTCGGCCGCGACCCGCTTCGCGCCTACCTCCTCTCGCACGACCAGCACGGCGTTGACCTCTCCTTCGAGTGGGAGGGCCTCGGCGAGATGCAGTCGACGCTCAACATCTTCTGGAACGTCTTCCGGTTCCCGCTGCAGTACATGCATCTCGACGACTACGACCCCGCCGACGCGAGCCTGGACGACGGGGAACTGACCGTCGTCGACGAGTGGGTGCTCTCGCGCCTGCAGTCGGTCAAAGCCGAGGTGAACGAGGCGTGGGACGACTACGCCGTCCACGACGCGCTGAACGCCGTCCTGGAGTTCGTCACCGATGATGTCTCGCGGTTCTACGTCAAGGCCATCCGCGAGCGCATGTGGGAGGCGGAGGACTCCGCGTCGAAGCTCGGCGCCTACGCGACGCTCGCGACGGTGCTCGATGAAACGGTACGCCTGCTCGCACCGGTCACGCCCTACCTCGCCGAGGAGATGTACCAGCATCTCGACGGCGACGCGACGACGGTCCACCAACTCGCCCACCCGGCGGTCGACGAGGCGTGGCGGGACCCGGCGCTCGAAACCGAGATGACGGTCCTCCGGGCCGTCGAGGAGGCGGCGGCGAACGCCCGTCAGCAGGGCGGCCGCAAACTCCGCTGGCCCGTCCCGCGCGTCGTCGTCGAGACGGAGCACGACCGCGTCGCCGACGCCGTCCGCTCGCTCGATTCGCTGCTCGGCGCCCGAGTGAACACCCGAGTAGTCGAGGTGACCGACACCTTCGAGGAACTCGTCGAACGCGCCGAACCCGAGATGGGCGTCATCGGTCCCGCCTTCGGCGGCGAGGCCCAGGAGGTCATGGCCGCCATCAAGGGGCGCCGCCGCGACGAACTCGCCGACGGCGACGAGACGCCCTACGCCGTCACGGTCGACGGCGAGCAGTACGACCTCACCGAGGAGATGGTGTCGTTCCGCGCCGAACCGCCCGAGAACGTCGCGAGCGCGGAGTTCGACGCCGACATCGACGGTGGCGACGAGAGCGCCAGCGGCACCGTCTACGTCGACACGTCGCTCACGGACGACATCGAGGCCGAGGGGTACGCCCGCGACGTGGTCCGGCGGATCCAGGAGATGCGAAAGCGACTCGACCTGGACGTCGACGAGCGCATCCGGACGCGCATCGACATCGACGACGACCGGGTGGCCGACCTGGTCGACCGCCACCGCGACCTGATCGCCGAGGAGACACGAACCGCGGCGTTCGACGCCGACGCCGACGACTTAGTCGAAGAGTGGGACGTCGAAGGCGTCGCCGTCACCATCGGTATCGAGCAGTTGGACGCAGAACAGACGGCGTAAGCGCGCGCCGGTTTCGTTTTTCCTCGCGACGGGCAACCGATCAGAGAGTATCGCAACTGCCTAGCGATTCGCGGCGAGCATCTTCGACGACCGCTGAGAGCACCTATCAGCGGTTTCGAGGCGAAGCCTCCGGCCTCAAGGAGCAAGGACTTCCGACGCCGGACGGAAGGACGACGCGAGTAGGCCGGAGAGGAAGCCGACAACTCCCCAACCGTCCACGGACTGTAGCCGTCCCCTTCTCCCCAACGCTAATAAACCACCCGGCAGACATCTGACGTATGGGGGTGCGGCGCACTGTCCCAGTCAAACTCGACGTAGGCAGTCACGACGCCGCACTTCTCCGCGAGACAGTCGATGAGTTTCTGTGGGCCGCCAACTACGTCGTAGACCACGCCTGGCAGGGCGAATACAAGACCACGAGCAAGGCCCAGTTGCAGGCAGAAACCTACGATGAGGTGCGTGAACAGACGCGTTTGCACGCAAACCTCGTCCAGAACGCTCGCAACAAGGCCGCCGATGCCGTACAGGGCGTCGTCGCTCGCTGGAAGCAAGGTGAGGACGCTGGCAAACCACACTTCTCGACGCCGACTGTGGTGTACGACAAGCGGTGTGCGACCTTCCACGACGAGTACGTGTCGCTGGCAACCGTTGACGGGCGCATCGAGATCGAGTACGTCCTGCCCGAAAACGAACGCGATACACCTCACAGCCGGTATCTCGACAACGACGACTACGAGGTGACAGGCGCAGAACTCCACTACAGAGACGGCGAGTGGTTCCTTCATCTCCGAACAAAGACGGAGATGGAGACCGGCACGCCGGAACAGGCAACGACCGGGCACAGCACAGTCCTCGGCGTTGACCTCGGCGTGAACCAACTCGCTGTCACTTCGACAGGGACGTTCTGGAGTGGGCATGAGTTCGACCACTGGCGACGGGAGTACGAAAAGCGGCGGGCGTCACTCCAGCAGTGTGGATCGCACCACGCTCACGAGAATATCCAGTCGGTCGGTCGGAAAGAGACGGGGCGCTTCAAACTGATGCTCCACCGGATTGCGAACGGCATCATCGAAGAAGCCGCCGAAACTGGCTGTACGGTCATCGCCTTTGAGAAGTTGACTGGTATCCGTGACCGACTTTCCGGTGCGTCGTGGGGCCATAAGTGGGCCTTCGAGCGGGTATACGAGTACGTCGAATATAAGGCCGAACTCCGCGGCATCGATGTGGATCAGGTGGATCCGGAGAACACGTCACGTCGCTGCTCGCACTGTGGGTTCACGCATCCAGACAACCGCGACGCCGAGGACTTTGAGTGCCTGAAATGCGGCTACGAGAACCACGCGGACTACAACGCCGCCAAGAACATTGGACTGCGGTATCTCCGCCGTAACCAAACTGGAGACGGCGGAGGCGCACCCGTAGGCGTGCGCTTGAATCGCGGGACGTTGAACGCGAACGGAGCGTATGACCCTCCTGCCGGAGATCCCGGCCAGAGCAGGAGTCCACGCGAAAGCCCCACCCTCAACGAAGCGAACAGCGAAGCCGTGAGCGAGTAGGGTGGGGTAGTTTACTCCCAGGTCAACCCTTCGTAAGTGATGCCCTCGCGGCGGTCGACGACGCGCCGGCCGTCGATGACGACCCGTTCGGACATGAGGTCGAACTCACGGTCGAGGTCCGAAAACTCGGGCCAGTCGGTGACGATCAGGACCGCGTGCGCGCCCGAGAGCGTCGGCGAGGGCGAGGCGAGATACTCCACGTCGGGGAACCGCTCGCGCATGTTGTCGGCGGCGGCGGGGTTGGGATCGTAGGCGATGATGTCCGCACCGCGTTCCTGCAGGCCCTCGACGATCGGGATCGCCCGCGAGTTGCGCACGTCGTCCGTATGGGGCTTGAACGCGAGGCCGAGGACGGCCACGCGCTCCCCCTCGACATCGACGTGCTGGTCCATCAGGTCGAGCATGCGCTGGGGCTGGCGGTCGTTCACGTCGATGGCCGCCTGGAGGAGTTCGGGGTCGTACCCTTGCTCGCGGGCCGCGGCGACGATGGCCGAGACGTCCTTCGGGAAGCAGCTGCCGCCCCACCCGGCGCCGCTCCGGAGGAACTGCTCGCTGATGCGGTCGTCGAGGCCGATGGCGTCGGCCACCTCGTAGGCGTCGACGCCGAACTCCTTGCAGATGTTTCCGATGTCGTTGATGAGGCTGACCTTCGCCGCGAGGAAGGCGTTGTTGGCGTATTTGATCAGCTCCGCCTCGCGGAGGCCCGTCCGGACGACGGGCACGTCCTGGGCGTCCAGAATCGGCGCGTACACCGCTTCCAGCGCGTCGAGCGCGCGGTCACCGTCGTCGCTCGTCCCGAAGACGAGTTTGTCCGGGTTCTGGAAGTCGGCGACGGCGCTGCCCTCCCGCAGGAACTCGGGATTCATCGCGAGGCCGAAGTCCTCGGCGACCCGCAAGCCCGACGTGCGTTCGAGCGCCGGCCCGACGACGTCCTCGGTCGTGCCGGGCGTGACCGTACTCTTGACGACGACGGTGGGATAGCCGTCGAGATCGCCGAGCACCTCGCCGAGCGCTTCGGCGCCGGCCTCGACGTACGTGGTGTCGATGCTGCCGTCCTCGTTCGCGGGCGTGGGGAGTGCGAGGAAGACGACCTCGGCGCCGAAATCGACCAGATCGTCGTAGTCGGTCGTCGCCCACAGTGTCGATCCGGCGTACCGGTCGAGGAGGCCGCCGAGGTCGGGTTCGGAGACGGGCGCCTCGCCCTCGTTCAGCGCCGTGACGGTCGACTCGTCGACATCGACGGTCATGACTTCGTGACCGAAGTCGGCGAGACAGGCCGCGACAGTCGTTCCGACGTAGCCGCTACCGACGATACCGATATTCATCACCTACGCGGTGAGACTGTGAGGCAAAGAGGATTCGGATGTACGGCGGTCACCGGCCATCGGCAGGCGCATCGACGGTGAACTCCGCGACGAGGGCGTCGAGGCGCGCAGGGTCGTCGGCGCCGGGGAGCGGTTCTTCGGCAGTGCGACACGCCCGATCGATCCCCAGGCGCTCACAGACGTGATCCGCCGTCGCCGCGGCCATCTTCCGAGCGGTCGTGAGTTTCCCGCCGACGACGGTGACAAAGCCGGCCGCGCCCGCGTCGGCGTGGTCGAGGAGGGCGAACCCGCGGGAGATGCTCCGGGCGTCCCCGCGCACCGCCTCGTCGGGCGCGTAGAGTGGGCGGACGCCCCAGTACGTCCGCTCGACCGCTCTCTCGGCGAGGGCGGGACACATCGCCGCACACTCGGAGAGGACGCGCTCGACGGCCGCACGCGGGCGCTCGAAGTCGTCGGGGTCGTCGACGGCGACGCTCGTGGTGCCGAGGACCGCCTCGTCGCCACGCGGAACGACGATGTCGCCGTCCGCGGGCGGGCGACACCGGTTGAGCACCGTGCCGACACCCGGGTTTTCGACGGCGACCATCACGCCACAGGTCGGCTGCATCGGCACGTCGACCCCCGCGAGCGCGGCACAGCGCTCGGCCCACGGTCCGGTGGCGTTCACTACCACCTCGGCGTCGACCATCGCGTCGAGGCGGCCGCCCACGGCGACGGTGTCGACGTGGCCCCCGGAGACATCGATGGCCTCGACCGGCGAATGAGCGTAGAGACGCGCGCCGGCGTCCCGGGCGTCGGCGGCCGTCGCGACGACCAGGCGGGCGGGCGAGACAACGGCGTCGGGGACCGCGAAGGCGCGCTCGACGGCGGGGCTCGCGGCCGGCACCCGTTCGCGGAGTTCGTCGCCTGACAGCGTCTCGACGGCCATCCCCAGATCCGCACACGCGGCGCGCTTGCGCTCGAAGTACGCGGGGTCGTCGGCAGCGAGTTGCAGAAAGTAGCCGCCCGTCTCGTCGAGACAGCCGGCGGCGATGTCGCGGAGAAGCCGGTTCTCCGCGAGGCAGTCGGCGGCGTCGTCGGGATCGCGCTCGGCGTAGCGCGCGCCGCTGTGGAGGACGCCGTGCGACCGGCCGGTGGTGCCGGCCGCGAGGGCGTCGCGGTCGACGAGGGTGACATCGATATCGCGAAGCGCCAGGTCGCGGGCGACGCTGACGCCCGTCGCGCCGCCGCCGACGACGAGGACGGTCGTCTCGTGCATGGTCGGTGGGTCAGCGCGTGCCGCCTTGACGGCGTCGATGGCCGGCGCATGACGCGCCGTTTATGGCGATTGCCCCGCTGGGATGGCGTATGGCGCCGCCGCTCGTACTCGACATCGACGGGACGCTGACGCGGGCCGACGGCGGGATCGATCCCCGGGCGTTCGACGCGCTCCGCGAATGGGAGGCCCCGATCGTCCTCGCGACGGGGAAGGCGTTCCCCTACCCCGTCGCACTCTGTCATTTCATGGACATCTCCGAACGGGTCGTCGCGGAACACGGCGGCATCGTCTGTGCCGACGACGAGGTGCGGGTGACCGTCGACGACGCGAGTCGTGCGGCGGACGCGGCGCGGGCGTTCGTCGAGCGCGGCGGGCAGATGGGCTGGGGCCGGGCCGACACCGTCAACCGCTGGCGGGAGACGGAAGTCGCCGTTCGGTACGACGCCGACGAAGCGCTGCTCCGGGCTGTCGCCGAGGAGTTCGGCGTCGAACTGGTGGATACGGGCTACGCCTACCACCTCAAACTCCCGGGCGTGGCGAAAGGCGACGGCGTCCGGTCGGTCGCCGAGACGCTCGCCCTCGAACCCGCGGACTTCGTCGCCGTCGGCGACAGCGAGAACGACGTCTCGACGTTCGAGGTGGTGGGCGAATCCTACGCAGTGGCGAACGCCGACGACCGGGCGCGCGACGCCGCCGACCACGTGACCGAGGGCGCCCACCTAGACGGAACGCTCGAAGCCCTGGCGGCGTGTCGCGACCGATGATCCCCGTCCGCCATCGTCTCGAGACGAGTCGCTATGTGGGCGTTCTGTTCCCCGTCCTCGGCGTCGTCATCGCCGGATTCCTGCGCGTCGTCGGCGACGACCTTCCACAGTCCGCGGACTGCGGACTCACTCCCCGTCCGTCAGCCGCCCTGCCAGGCCGATAATCGCCAATCCGAAGAGGAGAACGAGCAGTCCGGCGGCGATCCCGCCGAGTTTCGTCCAGATCGTGAACGGGGTGATGAACTGGGCGGCGATCGGATCGGCGGTGCGTCGGCCGATAAAAGCGGCTGCGAACGCGAGACCGCCCAGCGATATCGTCCCGCCGGCGTA
The DNA here is from genome assembly GCF_023276355.1 of Haloplanus sp. XH21. Lineage (NCBI taxonomy): Archaea > Methanobacteriati > Methanobacteriota > Halobacteria > Halobacteriales > Haloferacaceae > Haloplanus > Haloplanus halobius. The sequence goes on along the minus strand of NZ_JALLPL010000001.1, from coordinate 1,157,234 downwards.
CAGACCGAGGCGTCGCCAGGGAATCATCCATCACGCTCGACCGCCTCGCTACACCACGCCGAAAAGGGCTCGTGGGCGCCGTCGACGGGGAGCCGTTCGATACAGGGCACATCGTAGGGATGCCACTCGCCGACGCGGTCGACCATCTCGTCGTACCGTCCGTCGGTGGTTTTCGCGAGCAGAATCGCTTCGTCGTCGGCCGTCACGTCGCCGTCCCATCGATAGACGGACTGGCAGTCCACGACGTTGACACAGGCCGCCAGTCGCTCGTCGACGAGCCGTCGCGCCAGATGGGACGCGTCCTCGCGCGGGACGGTGACGTAGACCGTGACGGGCGGTGACGGGTCGTCGGGCATCTACAGTTACGCTTCGGCGTCGGCGTCGTCGGTTTCGATGGGGACGAACGTGCCGTTGATGTCCCACTCGTGGATGCAGTACACGTCGCCGGCGATGCGGTCGCCCTCGTCGTCGGTGTCGAGACGCCAGGTGCCCGTCGCGTCGTTCCAGCGTTCGCGACGGCCACATTTCTCACACTCCCGGACGGTCGGTTTTCGGATGCGTATGTCCATGGTCATGGTGAGGATAGCACACGGTGGGGATTTAACCCTATCTCATACAGCCGGTCTTTTTCGTGCCGCGGCGACAGCCAGTGGTATGGGCTTTCACACGTTCGACAGCGATCAGGCGGCGAAACTCGAGGATGCAGCCGCCCGGTATCGCCACTGCTCGCGCGAGGAACTCCACGCCCTCGTCGCACCGCAGTCGGACGCGGTGCTCGCCGACCTCGGCAGTGGCACCGGGTTTTACACCGACGATCTCGCCCCCCACGCCGGAACGGTGTTCGCCGTCGACGTCCAGACCGTGATGCACGACCACTACCGCGAGAAAGGCGTCCCCGAGAACGTCGAGCTCGTCGCGGCCGACGCCGCCGACCTCCCCTTCGCGACGGGCGAACTCGACGCCGCCGTCTCGACGTTCACCTTCCACGAGTTCGGGAACGCCGACGCCCTGCAGGAGGTGGCCCGCGTGCTCCGGCCCGGCGGGCGACTCGCCATCGTCGACTGGGACCGTGAGGGTGCGGGCGAGGCCGGTCCACCGCGCGGGGAGACGTACGGCCTCGACGACGCCGTGGGCCTCCAGCGAGCGGCGGGGTTCGCCATCGACCGCGCCGAGACCCGGCCGGAGACGTTCGTGACGGTGGCGCGTCTCGACGGCTGATACGGATTATTGTAACTATTTACCGGTGGTTCGCGGAGGCGATCCAGCGAACCACCGGTACTGACTTACAATAAACCGTATAATACTGCCGGCTGTAACTGGATCAAGATATTCACCACCCCGGGTGGCGAAATCGTTGAACGACTTACAGCCGACAGTATGACGGTCAGACCGGCTCCGCGATGCCCTCGGTGTACCGTTCGAGCGCGAGGACGACGACGGCGCCGACGGCTGCCGCCCCCGCGAACGCGAGGAGCGGATCGGTCGACCACCCGGCGGTCAGTCCCTCGCCGGCCTCGACGACGGGGGCGCGCAGGCCGCCGACGACCAGGCTGACGAGAAAGGTGAGCGTCGCCCGGTGGTAGTGGGCGAGCGCCCAGCGGACGGCGTGGGCGACGCTGAGGAGGCCGACCACGCCCCCGACGCCGAAGGCGACGACGGTCGTCGCGGGGTCGACGACGGCGTCGACCGTCCCGCCCACGAACAGACCGAGGAGGGCGTCGACAAAGGCCGTCAGCCGTTCGACGAGGAACTCGTACTGACCGAGGATGACCAGGATGAGCGACCCCGAGATGCCGGGCAACACCATCGCGCTGATGGCGATTGCGCCGACGAAGACGGTGACCAGCGGCGACGACGGGAGGGCTGCGCCGGCGCGACTCGACGCGAAGAAAGCGAGACAGAACCCGCCGATGCCGGCGCCGATCCGCCCGGGCGTATCGAGCGACGCCTGGTCCGCGAGCGCGACGGCCGAGGCGGCGATCAGGCCGAAGAAAAAGCCGAAGGTGACGACCGGGGAGTCCGCGAGCGCGACGTGGAGGAGCCGCGTCACGACGAGGACGGCGGTGAGGATGCCGGTACCGAGCGCGAGCAGAAACCAGCCGTCGATCTCGAGAAACGCCGCCCGCGCGTCGGCGCGCCGGCCCGGCAGCGGTGCAGCGAGAACGCGGCCGATCCGCGCCGGCGAGACCGCAGTGATGGCTGCGATCAGGCGCTCGTAGATCCCCGTGATGAGCGCGATGGTGCCGCCGGAGACGCCGGGGACGGCGTCGGCGGCGCCCATACAGAGTCCCTTGAGAGCGACGACGAGCAGGGAGCGAAGGCGCCGTTCCATGCGGCGTTAGTTCCGAGCGACGGCGACGCGGGGAGCGTCGAACGCCGTCCGCGTGTCGGTACTTCCTGACACACCGTCGGGCGTGCTCGACGTGTCATCGGCGGAATCAGCGGTCGTCTCCGTGATCGACGCGTCGGGGTCGATCGATTCGGACTCGTTACCGCCGCCGAGCGACAGGTTCTGGAGCGGGTTGCGTTGCTCCAGTGTCACCTCCCGCGTGCCCTCGATGTCGCCGTTGACCCGACCTTCGCTCACGTTCACCTGGGAGCGATACTGCACGAGCGAGCCGTTGTCGTTCGCGAGCGCCGACTCGAGCGTGTACGGGCCCGTCGCCCGGACGCTCACGTTCGTGTAGCCGTTCGACGGCCCGTACTCGTCGTAGCCCGTCGTCGAGTAGGGAAGCGTCATCGTCAGCTCCCCGTCCTCGTTCGTCCGCGTCTGCTGGGTGTACGTGAACGTCTCGTTGGTCGCCGGAACGCGCATCGGGACCGACGCGCGGACCGACGTGTTCGGCGGCAGTCCGTCGCTCGTGATGGTCGCGCCGGGCACCTTCTCGAAGGACTTCACCCACGAGGGCTCGTAGAGCGTCTGCGACGACGGCGGGAGGCCCGTCATGGCGAAGGCGCGGCGGGCCGAGAGCGAGTACTGCGAGGAACTGGACGCGTTCGACTCGCTCACCTGCACCAGCCGGTAGTGTTCGAGCGCTGGCACACGCTCGCTGGGATAGTGGCCGACGCCACCGATCTGTGACGTGCTGTCGTTTTCGACGTAGGCTTCCGCCGCGGACATGTTGTCGAACTGTCGGAGCACCGTTCGTTGGTCCTGCGGCCCCGCTCGGACGGTGATCGTCTCGCCGCTCTGGGTCTCGACGCGCCGTTGTTCCCAGTCGACGACGATCGGCTGGGGCTGTGCCGAACTCCCGTGGTAGGCGTACAGCCGCACCATCTGGCTCTCGTAGTAGCGCTGGGTGCGGACGGGGAAGCTCCCGCGCAGGTCGCTGGCGTACACGCGGTTGTAGAAGTCCGACGCGGAGACGTTCGACGCGTCGTAGAAGACGACCGGAGCGCCGAACTTCGACGACGGGTTGACCATCTGCCAGTCGACCATCACGTACCGGGTGCCCGCCGCCTCCGTGTCGCGCTCGCCGAGGGCGCTCTGTGCGGCCGACTCGTTGGGCGCGAGCAGGAAGTTCGCGGCGTCGGTCGCCCCCTGCTGGAACGGGTTGGCGTTCGGGATGCGCTCACCGCGGACGGTGATCCAGTGGCCGTAGTCCCACCAGGATTGGACGCCGTAGGCGCCGGCCGGATAGTCGTAGTCGCCCCCCGACGGTTGGTCGTAGGAGCCGTAGTACTCCATTTCCTCACTCGCACCGCCGAAGGTGCCAGGGGCGGGCGTGTTCGACTCCATCCAGTTGAGCGAGTCGTTCCACTCCGTCACCGCACCAGGGCCAGTCCCCTGTGCTGTCTCCCAGGCGGTGCTACTCTGGTCGAAGTCGGCGTTACCCGTGTTGCGAACGTTTATCGGCACGAGGAGCACGGGCGTGATGATCAGCATCGCGGCCGCGAGCACCGCGAGCACCTGGTATCCCTGCAGGTCGCGCAGCGCGTCGAAGGAGGGGACGCGCAAGTCGAGATACGTCAGGATCTCCCCGAGGAGGTAGGCGTTCGCGATGGCGACGATCGGTGCCAGGTAGTAGTGGAACCGGACCTGCGTGAACGCAGCAGAGGTCATGAACGCCGCCCAGACGACGAAGAGGAGTTTCTCGCTGTCGTAGTTGGTCTGGATGACGGCGCCAAAGAGGATGGCCGCGACGATCGCGACGCCGACGAGTTCGGAGACCACACCGATCGCGTCGGCGACAGCCTGGAACGGGCCGGGAACGAGGAAGAGCAGTCCCAGGATCGCGAGCGAGCCGAACACGTAGCCGACGCGTTCGGTCTCCCAGTCACGGAGCAGCGGTTTCGCGACCAGCCAGATGACGGCCGCAACGCCCGTGAAGAGCGTGAAGCCGTAGTCGGCCATGATGCGCCCGGTCGCAGTCATGCGGTTCTGCTGGAGGATGTCGGGTGAGAGATACGGCTGCGCCTCGGAGATGGTTCGAAGACCGGCGCCGGCACTGAAGCCGATGAAGCTGAGGGCGTTGGACTGGATCGTCCCGAACAGTGACGGGAGCGCGACCGCGATGAGGCCGAGGGAGAGGGCGATGAGGCCGACGACCGCCGGCGGGTAGTAGGTACGATCGATCGCGCGGTCGTCGAAGAGGCGTGCAAGCCCGGCGAGGAAGGCCGCGCCGACGCCGACGCCGAGCGCGACGACGGGCTGGAGGAGGGAGAAGTCGGTGGCGCCGAACGACACCGTGTCGAACTGCACGAGCATCAGCACCGCGGCCACGACCATCGAGACGACGCCGACGAACGCGATGGGTTCAGGCGAGCCACCAGTAACGTAGTCGCTCGTAAGCTGGTAGACCAGGTAGACGCCAAAGACGCCGACGAGCAGGACACCCGGCGGCCACACCCACATGTAGAGGGCGACCGCGACGCCCGCGAGCGCGCTCCAGATGAGTGGCTGTCGGAGGGCGTCCATATCGCGGTCGACGACGAGTTCCCAAATCGGTTTCTCGCGGACGGCGACCGCGATGGCAATCATCAGCGCGAGCACGGCGATGGTCTGGAAGAGCGGTTCGGCGATGTTGTGGTCGGCGAAGCCGACGAGGCCGCGCTGGAGGAACTGCCCCGGGAGGAGCAGGAGGACGATGGCCCCGAAGAGGCCGGCCGCGCGCCCGGCGAACCGCTTGCCAATGGCGTACACCGGCACGGCGATCAGTGCGCCGAACACGGCCGGGGCGACCAGCAGCGTCTTCGCGACGAGTTCCTGTGACGGGCTGCCGAGGCCGACGACCAGCGCCGCGGTGGCGACCAGCTGGTCGTACAGCGTGCCGAACTGCCCCGCGTTCGTGCCGTACGGGAAGTTCGTCCACGGGTCGTACGACATCGTGAAGGGCCAATGCCGCACCGTATACTCGACCTGACGGAGGTGATACCAGGCGTCATTCCCCGAGAAGTACACTGTCCCGTCGCGGATGAAGTTGCTATACGCCTGCAGGCGGATAGCGAGCATCGTCGCAACGACGAGGACGAGCGCGGGGACGTGATACCAGTTGAAAAAGAGGTCTGCGACCGACGAGGACCCCTGTCTCTGATCGTCGCTCATTGGCCAAACGGACTTGAATTATCGGCATAAACCTTGTTATCTACCGACGGCCACAACCGCTATCAGCGCCGATACGTCCCGTCACAACCGAAGGCTTATTCGCGACTCGGCGGTACGTCGGGCCCATGCAGGTGTCGGTCGTCGTCTGTACGTACGCGATGGAACGGTACGACGCGTTCACCGAAGCCGTCGAAAGCGTCCTCGCCCAGACGTACGACCCCGTCGAGGTCGTCCTCGTCGTCGACGGCAACGGCGCCGTCTACGAGCGCGTGCAGGACGATTTCTGTGACCGCGAGTGCGTCGTCTGTCACAACAACGAGGAGAACCGTGGCATCTCCTACTCGCGCACGAAGGGCGCGGAACTCGCCTCCGGGGACGTGGTGGCGATGCTCGACGACGACGCCGTTGCCCACGAAGACTGGGTGGCAAATCTGGTCGCGGTGTACGAGGACACCGACGCCGTCGCCGTCGGCGGCGACGTGCGACCGGACTGGCAGACCGACCGCCCCGATTTCTTCCCGGAGGAGTTCTACTGGCTCGTCGGCTGTGTCGAACCCGGGTTCGCCGAGGACGGCGAGGAAGTGCGGAACACCTACGGGTCGAACATCTCGTTCAAACGCGACGTGTTTCTGGAGGCCGGCGGCTACGACACGCATACGGGGCGCCGCGGGGACAAGCACATCCAGGCCCACGAGGCGCCCGTCTGCATCCGAATCAAGGACCTGACCGGGCAAGGCGTCATCTACACCGACGACGCGGTGGTGGAGCACAAGCTGTTCGACTACCGCGGCGAGTTCGACTGGCTCGTCGCGCGCTCGTTCTGGCAAGGATACTCGAAGCGCGTGATGGACCTGCTGTATCCCGACGAGGACGGCGACGAGACGGATTATCTCCGCTTCCTGTTTCTGGACCGGGTGCCGCGCCGGGCGAAAGGTGTTATGACGAAGCCGTCGCTGGCGGCGGTGTTGCAGATTCTGGCGATATTCGTGTTTACGGGGGCCGTGGGGCTAGGGTATCTGTATGCGTTGGTGACGCCGGGGTTGTTGGAGAAAGTGGAGACTGTTGTGGAGTAGTCTACGGCGATATTATGGTTATCGGAGGCGGGGCGCTCGAAGCCGAAGGATATAGATTCTGTGCTCGAGATGGTCAGCGTAGCCGATGATAGATCCGACGCGCGTGTATCACTCTCTCCCTGATATCGTTCAGGACTCGATTCGGTCCGTTCTCGACTCACACCCACTGATACGGTGGTACTACGCGGATAACAGTTATCTCCGAACGAAGGGCTGGATGCGGAGCAACGAGGTCGGTGCCCCCGTTGACCAAGACGGAGAGCCGATTCCGTGGTACACGTATCCCACGATCGATTTCATCGAACCTCGGACCCGGACCGAGTTTCGCGTGTTCGAATTCGGGAGCGGTCACTCTTCGCTGTGGTACAGCGACCGCGTCAAGGAGGTAGTCGCCGTCGAAGACTCGAAGGAGTGGGCCACGGCGATGCAAGAGCGTTCCCCGTCGAATTTAACCGTCGTATATGAACCGGACCTCGATGACTACGCATCGGAAGTGACGGCCCACGGATCGTTCGATATCGTCGTCATCGATGGCCGCGTTCGGCAGAGTTGCGTGGGCCCAACTCTAGAGGCGATAACGGATCACGGCGTCGTCATTCTCGACGACTTCGAACGGTGGGACGACAGTGACTGGGCGCGTTTTCGGGACGCGGGGTTCCGCGCACTCCCGTTTGTCGGGCCGAAGGCACAGCGACTGACCGAATCCTGCACGGGCATCCTCTATCGAGACGAAAACTGTCTGGATATCTGACCGGGTGATCGACCGTCGAGGAATACAATATTCTTACTGTCAGGGAGAAACTGTGGAGGAGCGTTCCGGCGATACTCCGACACGTGCGTCCTCGTCCGAATCGTGCACGTCGTCGACGGGGGCATTGTGGGCCAATCCGTGGAAAGGACCGCCTTCAGGCGGCAAAGAACGTAGATGTGTAACCACTGGTCATGTTGGTGCCGGTGGAGAGGCGAATCCGGAGGGAGAACGTTTTTCCACACACCCGGTCCATCCCGAACCGATGTATCCGCCGACACCGACGCTGATGGCTGACGGATCGAGGTGGCGGCCGTGACGGACAGCGCCGCCGACGTTCAGCCCTTGCTCGTCAACGCGTCGGACACCGGCGGGTCGGCGACGGCGACCAAGCGCATCCACCACGGTCTCCGCCGCATCGGCGTCGACTCTCGGATGCTCGTCCAAGAGAAATCCACTGACGACCCGACGATTATCGGTCCCGAATCGACACTCGGTCGCGCCTGGAGTCTCGCCCGACCGCACGTCGACATGCTCCCCCTCCGTCTCTACGGCCAGTCGAGCGGGTTCGGCATCAACTGGCTCCCGGAGCGGAAACTCGAACGCATACGCGAAGTGAACCCCGATGTGGTCCATCTGAACTGGGTGTGGCGCGGAACGCTCTCGGTGCGGACCATCGGTCGGCTTGACCGTCCCGTCGTCTGGCGCTTGCCTGACATGGCCGCGCTCACCGGCGGGTGTCACTACGCCGATGGCTGTGACCGCTTCGAAGAGCGCTGTGGGTCGTGTCCGCAACTCGGCTCCGACTCGGTGTTCGACCTCTCCAGACTCACCTGGCACCGCAAACACCGCCACTGGGACGACCTGGATCTCACCATCGTCGCGCCGAGCACGTGGCTGGCCGACCAGGCGCGCCGAAGTTCGCTGTTCGGAGACCGACGTATCGAGGTGATTCCGAACGCCCTCGATACGGACACCTATCGTCCCCGCGACCCCGAACTGGGCCGGGACTTCTTCGACCTGCCCGAGGACAAACGGCTGGTATTGTTCGGAGCCGTCGACCCGATGGGCGACCACCGGAAGGGCGCGGACCTGTTGCAGGACGCGCTGCAGTCGCTCTCGGGGGAGCTAGAGGACGTCGAACTCGTCGTTTTCGGTGCCAACGAACCGGAGGACCCACCAGACTTCGGCTTCCCGACACATTACGTCGGCTACCTCCACGACGACCCGAGTCTCGTCTTGCTCTACTCGGCGGCCGACGTGATGGTCGTCCCCTCGCGCTACGAGGGGTTCGGGCAGACGGTGTCAGAGGCGCTGGCGTGTGGGACGCCCGTGGTGGCGTTCGACGCGACGGGGCCGAAAGATATTGTCGATCATCGGGAGACGGGGTGGTTGGCGGAGCCGTACGAGGCGGACGGGCTGGCGAGTGGAATTGAGTGGGTGTTGGACGTAGCTGACCGGACTCGGATGTCGACGACTGCGCGGGACCACGCCGTCGAGCGCTACGAGCAATCGAAGGTGGCCGGCGCGTATCTCGATCTCTATCGGCAGCAGATTATCTGATCGAGTCGACTCCGTTTTCTGTGGTCCACACCACTACAGTCCGAGCGCTTCGGTCAAATAATGCATCCCAGGCATAACCTTCCATCTCGCGGGCCGCAATCGATGGAACCGGTCATCGTATTCCTGATCAACGGCGACGTACGGCGGATGGTTCAGGGGAAAGTCCAAATTGAACGTCTCTTTTCCCACGAAGCCGCTTCCCACGTTCTGTGTATTCGTCGACTTCTCGCCGAACCCGATATTATCTACGAGATTTCGGGACGGGACGACGGAGAGACCGCTGTTGAGGTGGCGAGCGAATCCCCACGCATACGCCCAGCTTTCAGTCTCACCCGCAGCGGTGCTGTCATACACTCGCTCTAGATACCGGAACTGCTCAGGATCGGAGACGAGGTCGCGGATTCGGTCACGAACTGTTGGGTTGGCCCACAACCTCATTTCGGGATCGAACTCGTCCCACGCATCCCGCCACGTCGCCCATCCCCAGATGCCGCCGTAGTACGAGAAGTGGTAGTCATAATCGTCTCTCTGCCACTGTTCGAGCTGGTTCCGGCCGGTTATCTCCATAACCCTGTCGTCGTCACGAAATCGATCCAGAAGGAGTTGACAGTACCGGAAGAAGTCCATCTCGGGAAGGATATCATCCTCAAGAATAATCGCTTCCGGCACTTGGTCGAACACCCAGTCTAACCCGGTCGAAAAACGACGCTTCAGGCCCATGTTCTCGTCCGCAAGTTCACATTTGACTTCGAACGAAAATGAATCCTCCAAAACGAGGTCGCGCACGGCCTGGGTGCGCCGTCGATCCGTCTCGTCGTTTGGATTGGGACCATCCGCCACGAACAGGAGACACGAAGGGTCGGCCTCGCGGATCCGTTCAAGCACTCGCCGCGTATAGTCGGGTCTGTTATAAGCGAAAAGCGCGACGGGAGTTTGCAGATCGAATCCGTCGGACATGGTTCGGATTTTATTGACCAAGATTTAGTCCTTTCGTCGATCTGCGTGCGGTTCTGGGAGACGATACTCGCGTGATCTGATAGTCGTAGCTATTTTCTGGGGGTGTCCCATCCCACAGCACGCAGCCCGGCGAAAGGAACTTTTAATCGACCCCCGAGATATACTTCACATCTCGTCGGTGCAGACCCGTCACAGCAACCGTGTCGAGTCTCTCCGGCGATTAACTATCACGATGACAGCCACACGCAGTCAATCGTCACGGAAATCAACGGAGCAAGACGGCGTCGCGTTGAGCATCTGTATTCCGACGTACAACAACGCCGAGCGCCTGGCAAAAGTCATCGGGCACGTCCTCGAACTCGACCACGGCGGTGTAGAACTCGTCGTCTGCGACGACGGATCGGATGACGACACGCGTGCAGCTATCGACCACTTCGACGACGAACGGCTCCGTTATTTCGAAAACGAGACGAATATCGGGTATGAGAAGAACCTCTTTCGCTGTCTCACGCTCGCTCGAGGGAGATATCTCATGCCGCTGGCAGATGAAGATAAAATCGTCAGCGAGAACCTTCGTTGGGCACTCAGCCTGATCGAGAATCCGACCATCGAATTCAGCAGTATCGTCGCCGGATATGGACCTGTCGACGACGAGCAGTACGACTGGGACGAGTCCGTTCCGCTGATGCAGGAGTGTGAGACCGGCTACGATTCGCTCGCTGCCTTCGTGAACCGTATTCCGCATCCGTTCGCCAACCATACGTGGCGACGGAACTACATCGGCGGAATCATCCTCGAACGCTCGGCCATCGACCTCGAAGCGGCGGAGGAATATTTCGGATCGCTGTATATTCACAACGTGTTGCTGATTCAAGCGATGGTCAATGGTCGGGCGATTCTCTCATCCCGCCATCTCTGTCTCGTCGACCATTACCAATACGAGGGAGAACACCGCTTCTGGAGCGACTTCGACTGGTCCGATTTGGAACTTCGTGTCCAGTTGCAACAGTATCGAATGAAGGCAGTCGACGAAATACTACGCGACCAGAAGAGCAAGGACCTGTTCACGCGCGTGGAAACCCGTTTTGCCGCGCAACTCGCGGCGTGGGCGACCCTCCAGAAGGATACCGCACTTGCACCGCTGAAACACGCCGCGCTAAACGGGGATGTACGATCACTCGAAGATATATGGCAATCGCGCGCGTTTCGGCGGCGATACATCTACTATTTAGTCGTACTTCCCCTGCCAATCGACTCGCTTAAACGCGACGTACAAGAGGGGCTGATCCCGCGTAAATCGCTACGTGTCTGGTATCACTTCGTCGCAAGAATCCTGCCGTCGGGAATCGACGAGCGAATCCGGCGATGGTACGCGAACAGAAACTCCTGAGTCAAACGGGAGCGTCGTGGTCGTGACTGCAGTTCCGGAAATTCACTCGAGACCCGCTGCACACGATAACTTATATCCGCAATCCGCTCGGATGCTTTCCTGATGAAAGGTGTCGTACTCGCCGGGGGCAAGGGGTCTCGGCTCCGCCCGATGACTCGTGTCGTCAACAAGCACGTGATCCCGATTTACGACCAACCGATGATCTACTATCCGGTGAATACGCTTGCAGACGCCGGCATCGACGAGATCATGATCATTAGCAACGCGGACCATATCGGCAAGTACATCGAACTGCTCGAAAATGAGAGCGACTTCGATATCGACTTTTCGTACAAGGTCCAGTCGGAACCGAAAGGCATCGCCCACGCCGTCGGTCTCGCCGAGCAGTTCGTCGACGACGAGTTCGTGGTCATTCTGGGTGATAATATTATCCTCGAAGATCTCGGTGAGAAGATCGGTCCACTTCGGTCCGAAGAGGATGCACGTATCTTCCTCAAACAGGTGTCCGAGCCCTCCGCGTATGGCGTCGCATCGGTCGATAACGAGGGACACGTCATCGGTCTGGAGGAGAAGCCCGAGAACCCCGAATCGAACGACGCGGTCGTCGGCCTCTACGTGTTTGATTCGCAAGTGTTCGACGTGATCAGCGACTTGACGCCGTCTGAAAGGGGAGAATACGAAATCACCGACGTCAACCGACAGTATTTGCGAACCGGGACATTGCGGTATGAGCGAATCGACGGCAGTTGGTACGATGCCGGCACCCCAGAGGGCGTGTTTCAGGCGTCAGCCGATGTTCGCGACCGTCGTCGGGAGGACTAGCCGTTCGACAGTTCCGGGCGTGTCTCACGCATGCAACGAAGACCGTCGTATATCCCCTTCGGCGCGTATCCTGTCCGCTCGACGAGTCGTGTTGAGGACAGTTTGGCGTTCGGTCGCGTCGCCGGCAGCGGCACATCGGAAGATAGCGACGGCACGATGCGGTCAACATCGTATCCGAATATCGCCGCGATGCGTCGAGCCCATCGGTAGCGGCTAATGTACTCCGGACCGACGACGTGATAGACGCCATCATATTGTCCTTCTAGCAGTAGTTGAATACAGGCAGCCACGTCGCCGTTGTACACGGGATTGTTGTACCAGTCGGTGAAAACCTCAAGAGACCCTGACCCTTGCAAACCATCCAGCACCCACTCGATCATCGATGGCGACTGCCAGTCGGCACACCACCCGTAAGGTTGGTCAATGCGAACGACAAGCGACGGGACTGCGGCGTCGCGAACGATATCTTCGGCGTCGACTTTCGTCTCGCCGTACGTATTGATTGGGTCGCGTGTCGAATCCTCTACATATAGGCGTTCCCCACCGGAGAAGACGAACGAACTGGAAAATAAGACAATTTTTGCATCAATTCGTTCACATGTTCGGACGACAGCGTCTGTTCCCTCAACGTTGACTTCTCGAGCCAAGTCTGGATCCTGCTCGCAGGCATCGGCATCAACCAGTGCGGCCGCGTGAACGACAGCATCCGGCGAAACTTCTTCGATCAGCGACCCGACCTCGGTCCGATCCCGAACGTCGAGTTTGTGGGTTTCGACGGCTTCCACGTCAGGGGTGTTCGTGTGATACGTGGCGACGACTTGGTGGCCGTGCTCGGAGAGATGAGAGACTAACTTCCGGCCGACGAATCCCGCTCCGCCGGTTATCAGAACTCGCATCAGTAGTCGACGAAGAGGTCCTCAAACGTCTCTTCGATGTACACGACATCTTCGTCCGACATGGATTGGTGTGCGCCGATGACGAACGAGTCGGCCATAATGCGATTCGCTTCCGGATAGTCGTCGAATGGGAGTCGGGCGTCGATCCGTTCGAATCCGGGATGTTTCAGCAGATTGCCCGACCAGAGCGAACGGGTCTGTATTCCGTTCATTTCCAAGTGCCGAACGATGGCCCGACGATCGAAGGGGGCCTCTGGTCGAATTGTCAGCGGATACGCGAGCCAACAGGTCTCGACATCCGAGCGCTGTTCCGGGAGCACGAACCACTCCCGGTACTCGCTGAAGAAATCGTCGAGTGTGGCAAACACTTCCTGTCGGCGTTTGATGAACGAATCCAGTTTCCGGACTTGTTCAACGCCGAAAGCAGCACTCGCTTCCGTCGGCAAGAAATTATATCCGATTTCGTCGAATACGAACTTCGAGTCGTAGTGAACGTCGCCGAGAATACGGTCAAGTCTCTCCTCAATATCGTTGGTCTCGTCGGCCGCCGACGAACGCCCCCAACCACGTAGTTTCTTGAGACGTTTCATCGACTCATCGTTGTCAACGGCGATCATGCCACCCGTCCCGAACGACGTGATGACGTGCGATCCGTAGAAACTCGTCGTCGAAATATCGGTGAATTCGCCCGTTGGTTGACCCTGTATTTTGGCGCCGATCGTGTCCGCAGAGTCCTCGATGAGTTGCAGATCGTGTTCGTCCGCGATCGACCGGAGTTCGGCGTAGTTGGGTACGTTGCCCAGCAGAGACGGAGCCACAATCGCCACGGTATCGTCAGTGATCGCTTCCCGGACTTGCCCAATGTCAAGCAGATAATCACCGACGCCGACGTCAACGAAGGTCGGAACCAGTCCCTTCTGGATAATCGGCGCAACGGTCGTCGAGAACGTAACTAACGGGGTGATGACTTCACTACCCGGCTCCGCATCCAATAGTTCGATCGCTAAGAGGTTCGCAGAAGAACCGGAGTTCACCATTACTCCGTGTTCCTTGCCGAACAGGGTAGAGACACGGTCCTGAAACTCCGAAGTGAACTCACCACCCACTAGGCTCTCGGGATGATCGAGCACCTCGTTTACCGCCTCTCGCTCTTCCTGTCCGTACGTCGCTCGCGCGTAGGGGACGCGATAACCGTCATGCTCCATGTTATTTGTGCAGGTTCGGCATCCCTTATCATAACCGCTTCGATGGTTTCCCCGCCGCGTGAGATGGCGGAACCACAACTCCGAACGAATAGCCTATATCGTTGCTCGCCTAGATTGGCCTATGAGAATCCTCGTCACCGGCGGAGCGGGATTCATCGGATCTAACTTCGTCCATTATCTGTTGGACCACACCGACGACGATATCGTGACGTTCGATAACTTGACATATGCCGGCTCGCTGGACAATCTCGGCGATGCGCTGGACAATCCACGACACGAATTCATCGAGGGAGATATCTGCGACACCGAACTCGTCGAAGATGCCGTCTCGACGGTCGACGCAGTCGTCAATTTCGCGGCCGAATCACATGTTGACAGGTCTATCGAGGGATCGAAGCCGTTCATCAGAACGAATGTCGAGGGGACGCAGACGCTTCTCGATGCGGCCATTGAAGCCGATCTCGAGCGGTTCCTTCAGGTCTCCACCGACGAGGTGTACGGAGAGATAGCGGAAGGCTCGTTTTCAGAGGATGATCCGCTCAATCCACGGAATCCGTATGCCGCGTCGAAAGCGGCAGCGGACTTGCTCGTAAACAGCTACTACGTAACTCACGGGCTGCCAGTCGTCACGACGCGATCGTCGAACAACTTCGGTCCCAGACAGGACCCAGAGAAACTGATCCCGAAATTCATCCTGAACGCTGCGAACGGTGACACACTACCGGTCTACGGCGATGGCACCAACGTTCGAGAATGGACATACGTTATGGATAACTGCCGAGCGATCGACCTCGTTTTGCGCGACGGCGATGTAGGCGAGGTGTACAATATCGGATCTGGACACGAGATGACCAATCTCGAAGTAACACGCCGGATTCTCGACATTCTTGGGAAACCACATGATCTCATCACCTTCGTCGAGGACCGGCCGGGACATGACCAACGGTACGCACTGGATGCATCCAAAGTTCGGTCATTAGGGTGGGAACCGATGCACGATTTCGACGATGCGCTCCGAACGACCGTCGAGTACTATCTGGATCGATAAACCCGACACGTTCCGCTGGACGTAGGCCGGCACCGGCCCCTGAAAGGAACGGCGCAGTGACCCGATTTCGTGACTCGGGGAGTGCGGGTTCTTCGGTGACGGTCCCGTCGACGTCGTTCCGTGGCTGCTGGCAGTATCTATTCCGTGATAGTTTCGACATAATATTGATGGGAATCGAAATACAGTCGACCGATTCGTTTGAGGTGAGCCGCTCTCCGAGTATGGTCGATCACGCCGCACCGGGCCAGTAAAAATCGAGTGCAGGCAGTCGCCTTCGGACGGACCCGTATCTAAACGCGTCCGCGGGGACAAGAAAAGGTTTAATCGAAATACCACCAACCGAGCGACACAGACAATGGGGAGTTCTCGCGGGACGATCGTATACACGAAAGGCGGCGGGCGTCTGGGAAACCAGCTGATAAATTACGCGAACCTGCTGGCGTTTCAGCTTGAACACCCCGAATTCGAGGTGTTTGACCTCGCGTTCGTTCCATACATAGACGCGTACGGTCGAGATGATCTGGAACTCGTGGACCTCTCCGACCTCGAGTTCGACGGGTTTTGGAAACCATTCGTCCGCATCTTCTGGGAGTGGGAACGTCTCGCTTCTATCCGGGATTTCTATCCCATCAATCGATTCCGACATCAGGCGCTCCACTACTTCGCCCAGCGGCAGCGGAACGCTCAGAGTATCGTGGGCGGGAAGCCACACGCGCTCTTCGACATTCCCGGTGAGCAGTACGACGAGTTCGACCTCACGGACGAGGCGAACGTAGACCGCCTGCGATCAAAGGATATGACGCTGCTCGCCGGTTGGGGTGTCCGGTGCTGGCCGCTCGTATCGAAATATCTACCCACGATTCGAACACGCCTCCAACCCGGCGAGGAACACCGCTCCGTGGCGGAGTCGTTCATCGAGCCGCTTCGCGAAAAACACGACAAACTGGTGGGAGTATTGATACGACAGGGCGACTACCGGACCTGGAACGACGGCAAGTACTTCTTCGAGTCCAGACGGTACAAGGAACTGATGGAGGCGTACGCCGCCGAGTTCCCGTCGCAAGATGTCGGCTTCGTCATCGCGTCCGACGAGAGACAGAATGCAGACCTGTTTGCCGACGACTCGTTCACCTTCGCCACGGGAGAGGCAGTTGGCCCCGGCCACTACGTCGAGAACTTCACCGAACTGTCCCTCTGTGACGAGGTTCTGACACCGCCCAGTACGTTCAGCGTGTTCGCCGCAATCCTCGGTGAGTGTCCTGTCGTCCCGCTCTATCCGGGCGTCGAGCAGGATGGATTCGACCGAGCTGACGATCCACTCCGCGATAGCCGAGATCATCCGATTCTGGGACAGATCGTAAAATAACCCCGTTCGACGATCAGTCGAGGTCCGTCTTCTATCCGTCAAATCCCGCCCGTTTATCTGACCCGGGCGTAGACCACCGTTATGGGAGAGATTCGCATCGGACCACCTCGTGACCTGATCACGCGCGTTCGAGAGGCGTTTTCGGTCGAGTCGTTCGTCGAGACGGGGACGCTTCACGGCGAAACGGCGGCGTGGGCGAGTGGACCGTTCCAAACCGTCGTGACGATCGAACTCGGCGACGACCTGTACGAGCGAACGACCGAGCGGTACGGTGATATCGATAATATCGAGTTCCTTCACGGCTCGTCACAGGAGATGCTCCCGGGCGTCGTGGAGCGTCTCGACGACTCGGCCGTCTTCTGGCTAGACGCGCACTACTCCGGCGGCGAGACGGCGGGTGAAGAGTACGAATGTCCGCTCCTAGAAGAACTAGCGGCGATCGGCGGCGCGGACGGTGAGCAGTTCCTGTTCATCGACGACGCTCGCGATTTCCTTTCGCCGCCGCCACGGCCCCACGACCCCGACGACTGGCCCACGATCGACGAGGTCATCCTGACGATACGCGACGAACTGGGACCGGAGTATTACATCGTCGTCGTCGAAGACGTGATCGTTGCCGTGCCGCCCGAAGCCAAGGATATCGTGAAGTCGTACGCACAGGACGTCGCGACCGAGCGCTGGCGAGAATCACGGGTTCGAACGGGTGCCAGGCTGATCTATACGGGAGTCATCGATTCGCTCGTCACGGAGCGAACGGTTGCCCTGCTGCGGCGGACCGGTTTGTATCCGCTCGGGAGAAAAATCTACCATGTACTCGATTGAAGCGCCTAGTTCAGAAGGTTTTACACACGGTCGCTTGAACTGAGAGATAGATGTCAGAGGTCATCCTCGTCACCGGTGGGGCAGGACTCGTCGGATCCGAATGCTGTCGACTGCTCGTCGAGAACGGCTACGAGGTCATCAGTGTCGACAACTACGCTCGCGGTGACATCTTCGGAGCGGCGGGCGACACCGAGCGAACTGCCGAAACCCGGCTCCTTGATGAGAACATCGACCACCGCGTGATGGACATTCGGGACGACGAGATGGAGGATATCGTCGCGTCAGTCGACGGCGTGATACACACCGCCGCCCAACCGTCACACCCGAAATCCATCGAAATGCCGGTCGAGGATTTCGATATCAACGTCCGTGGGACGCTCGACCTACTCGAAGCCGTGCGGACCCACAACGACGATATTCCCTTCGTCTTCACGTCGACGAACAAAGTCTACGGCGAGGTGCCGAATTTCTTCTCGTACGAAAAAGTCGGTGAGCGGTTCGAACCGGTCGACGAAACCTTGTTTGAGGGGTTCGACGAATCACTCCGCATCGACCAGAACATGCACACACCGTTCGGCGTGTCGAAGGCATCCGCCGATCTGTACGTGCAGGAGTACGCCCGAATGTACGACCTCGACGCAGCGTGTTTCCGGATGGGATGTATCACGGGCGGTGCGGCACGGGCCGTCGAACTCCACAACTGGGAGCCATACTTCGTCAAACTCGCACTGACGGGCGAAGAACTGACCATCTACGGCTACGAGGGGTACCAAGTGCGTGATGTTATTCACGCACGAGATCTGGCCGACCTGTTCCTGCGGTATCTTGAGAACCCGCGACCAGGCGAGGTCTACAACGTCGGCGGGGGTCGGGAAAACTCCATCTCGCTTCGTGAATCGTTCGATCTCATCGAGGACGTGACCGGGAACTCGCTCTCGTACACGTACGGCGACCAGCGCAAGGCCGACCACCAGTGGTGGATATCCGACCTGTCGAAAGTGCGGTCTCACTATCCGGGCTGGGAGCGGTCGTACGACCTCCGGGAGATCTTCGAAGAGATTGCCGACGCGCTCCGGAACGAACTGGACACCGCCTGAGCGGGGTTTTCTCCGGACCCATCGGCGACATTTTCCGGGGAGTGCGAACCAGGGGGGGTCTCGTCGATGAGAAGCCGAACTTCATCGGCAACCATTCCCTGATACCGCCGGCGAGAGGAGCTAATCATGAGGAACGATATCGTCGAGTAGCGACGCGATAGCCTCGGTATCGGCGATCATATCGGATCCCGCGGACTGACACGTCACGCTCACGTACTCGTGACCCATCCCCTTCGCCAGCGCGAAAAAACAGGCGTTCCGATACGACCCGAACAGTTCGATGAGCGTCGCCTCCTCGCTGAAAATCATATTAGTCAGTCCGGCTCCGTGAGGGCCGAGAACGATCTCGGCGTTCGAGAACCGACGGACCTGCGTCTCGAAGGAGAGCTCTCCCGGAACGATCCGGTCGAACCCGTAGTCATCGAGTACTGACAGCAGCGCGTCCTCGTTCCGGACGCGGCGGTCCGTCGTATCGGCCCGGGAGACGTAGAGACGGCGTCCCGGACCGGTCGAATGCGTCCCAGCCACGGACTTCCGAATCCGCTCGCCGAGTCGGGCTGCCGCCGCGGGCGAGTGGATGTACCCGTCGCTCGTCGAACTCGTATTCCGGCGGAGTGATCCGAGAACGGCGTGCGAACAGCGAGCACGGGTCCCGGACCACTCGATGAGACGGTCCGTGTCCACGCCGGCCAGCGAGAGTGAGGACAGGAGCCAGGATGGGGGATCGGCAGGGATCAACACCCACGGGTTCTGCCCCGTTCGTTCCTAGTAGACCTCGAGAGCGAACACCTGCACGAGATAGTCCACGAGCCAGTGGTAGTACTCGGTCACCCATGGCCCGACGAGCGAGAAGACGGGGTCGTCGTATCGATAGTCCGGGCGCTGCAATCGGGTTTCGAGAGGGAGTTGACCGGAAAGTAACGCCAGAACCGACGCGTCGACTAAGCGCGCGTATCCGCCGAGGGCCGATTCGAGGAGAAGACGTCCATCGACGCTGATTACCGCGGACGGACCGATCACCGTCGCATCATCGGCGGCGATGACGAATGGCGCAGGGGCAGTACACTCGCCGACCTTCGTTTCGATGACTGACGGCAAGTCGCCAACGTGCCTCGGCCGGTCGAACTCGTATCGTTCGGCCGTTCCGAACCGGTGAACGGTGTATCCAGCGGGCGGGTCGTCCAATAGTTCCGCGCGGGTCAACACGCGCGAACCGAGGATGTGGCGATAGCCCGTCGCGATGTACGGTCGAAGGCGACGGTAGAGTCGTCTCGAGAGAGTCATCGAAATCAGTGCGAGTGATCCACGTGTTGGCAGGCCTTTTCGATCGTCTGGATGTTGATTGCTTCTCGAGTATCGGACGGGAAGTCCGGACAGAGCACACCGAAGGAGCGGTGTTCGACCCATCGCGAAAGACGGTTCATGAGTCGACGACGCCACATCACCTCTCGCTTTATCGCTCGTGCAACAACGTTTCCAGGTTCTCTTGGACGTACGCCTTATCTCGATTCGCGGTGTACCAGTCGATGGTCTCTGCAAGCCCGTCTTCCAGCGAGTATTCAGGCTCCCAGCCGAGGAGTTCCTCGGCCCGCGTCGTATCCGCAGCCCGATGGCGAACGCCAACCGGCTTGTCCGTCATGTAGTTCATCTCGGGCAGGTCCTTCTCCATGTAGTCGAAGATGGCCTCCACGACCTCGTTGATGGAGATATACTCGGAGATGCCGGCGTTGACAGGCGTGGCGTCGGTGATGTTCTCGTTCGCCAGGAGCAGCGCCGAGACGATGTCGTCGACGTAGGTGAAGTTCCGGGTCTGCTCGCCGTCGCCCCAGATCTGGTAGGGTTCCTGGCCCGCATAGGCCTTTGCGATGAGCGCGATGATGGCGTGAGTCTCGTTCTCACGGGGGCCGTAAGCGGTGAAGATACGGACGGAACTCGCGTCCACGCCGTACTGTTCGTGGAACGACTGCAAGGAGAGCTCGCCCATGAGCTTCGCCCAACCGTAGGACTCGTCGGCGTAGGCACCGCCGCGTTCGTCGAAACTCACCATGTCCTCCTGCAACCGCTGTCGTTCCTGCTGGATGTCCGTGGGATACGTACAAGCGCTGGAGGCGAAGGTGATCTTGTCGACGCCGTTCTGGACGGCCGTCTCGAAGACGATGTTGTCGAGCGCCATGTTCGTCGCGCAGTTCGCGGGGTAGTTGGAGATGTACCCGCGGCCGCCGTGGTCGGCAGCGAGGTGGAACAGGCGGTCGATGCCCTGCGTAGCCTCATCCGCGAAGTTCCAGTGCTTGAGATTGCCCTCGTAGAAGTCCACCTCGTCTTCGACCGCAGACAGGTTCCCCGTCTCGCCGCTGGAGAGGTCATCGGCGACGCGCACGTCGGCGCCCCGGTCGACCAGCTGCTCGACGAGATGGCTGCCGATGAAGGAGGCGCCACCCGTGACGAGGACGGTGTCACCCTCGAAGCTCATTGGTTCGCACCTCCGTCAGTCTCGATATTGGCCAGTTCCGCATCGGCACCGAGTTCCTCGGCGGCCCACGCGTACGTCTCGGCGAGACCCTCGGTGAGGCTCACTTCGGGCGTCCAGTCGAGCGCTTCCTCCATCTTCGTCGTGTCAGCCGCGTACTTGTAGGTACCTTCGGGGGCGTCCATATCGTGCTGAATCTCGATGTCCTTCCCGCTGATTTCCACGACGAGTTCGGCGAGTTCCATGATGGAGACGACCTCCTCGCCGTTGCCGAGGTTGATCGGTTCGCCGTCGGCCTTACGCTCGATGGCACGGACCATCCCCTCCACGAGGTCAGTCACGTAGATGAAGCCGCGTTCCTGCGACCCGTCACCGAACATTTCGAACTCGCGGTCGGGATACTCGATGGCCTTGCGGATGAACGAGGGAATGACGTGTGCGCTGTCCAGGTCGAGGTTCTCGCGGGGGCCGTAGGCGTTGAAGATGCGCACCATCGCACAGTCGATATCGCAGTCCTCGTGGTAGGCCTGGCACGCGACTTCGCCGAGCACTTTCGCCCATCCGTAGGTGCTGTGGGGGTTGGCGGGGATAGCCTGGTCCTCGGTGAAGCGGTTGAGGCCGTCGTGTTGTTGGCGGTAGATGCAGGCGCTGGAAGCGAAGAGGAAACGGTCGACGTCGTTGATGCGGGAGGCCTCGAGCATATGCTGGTTCATCAGCACGCTCGGGGTGAGACCGCCGACGTTCTCTCGCTGAATGTAGTGAATCCCGCCGACCCGGGCGGCGAGGTGGAAGACGTGGTCGACGCCCTCGGTCGCACGAAGACAGCCTTCGCGCGTGGTGAGATCCGCGGGGACCAGGTCGATGTCGTCCATCACGTGTTCGATGTGTTCGAGGTCGCCACGGGAGAAATCGTCCGCGACGACGACGTCACACCCTTCTTCAAGAAGGCGGTCGACGAGGTGGCTGCCGATGAATCCGGCGCCGCCCGTGACCAGCGTGGTCGAGTCGGCTAGTTCCATACCGTGACTGGGCGGATGAGCGTAATATATTCACCGACTCGGAGAGAACGTCAGTCGTCAAACAGCCGGTCGCCCAGGATCGCGCCGATAGCTTCCACGTCGAAATGGTCGCGATACACCTCGTAGCCGCCGTCTTCGAGCCGTGCCACCAAGTCCGGATCGGCGGCCAGCGTCTCGATGGCGTCCGCGAGGGCAACGGGATCCTTGGGCGGGACGGTGTAGATACTCTTGCCGTGCTCGAACCAGTCGCTGATGGCCGGCGACTCCTCCGTGATGACCGCCTTCTTCGATGCCACCGCCTCGCTCACCTTGTTCGTGATGCTCGCGAGCGACCGGGGGTCGTCGGCGAAGACGCCGAGCGCGACGTGTGACGACGCGATCCACTCCTGTTGGTCCTCGCGGGGGACGAACCCCTCGAACCGGACGTTCGACAGCGCGAGCTCCTCGGCCATCTCGCGGTAGCGTTCCTGCTCGGGGCCACTCCCGAGGAAGACGAACTCGTACGGTTCGTCGCGCAGTTCCGCGGCGGCGCCGATGATGGTGCCGACGCCGTGGTGGGGCAGGAAGTTCCCCCAGTAGAGGACGGTGAACGTCTCGCGCTTGCCGATTTCCTCGCGAGGGTAGAACCAGTCCTCGTCGGCGCCTGGCGGAAGGCGGACGAACCGCTCTTTCGGGATTCCGTACATGTCGCTGTACAGGTCGATGAACTGGTCGGTACCGACGAGGTGGTGGTCGGGGATCTTGAGGACGAGCCGTTCGAGGACGGCGACGCTCCGCACGATGACCGGATGGATGTCGCGCATCTCCGCCGTCCGATAGAGGGAGACGAACAGGTCATAGACGAGCGGGCAGTCGAGTCGCCGCGCGTAGTACGCCGCGAGCGGGATGAGCAAGGGGTTGAACTTGGTCAGCACGAGGGCGTCGATGTCGACGTTCTCGTCGCGTATCTCGCCCATCCGGCGAACGATGCGAAACCAGAACAGCGGCAGGAGGAGGAGTTTTTTGATACCGATGAATCGCGACGTTTCGCTGAACCGGCATTCGTGAACCGTCGTATCGGCTTGTTCGAACCCGCGGCGGAGCAGTTTCTCCCGCGGATAGTCGTAGTCATAGTCGCCGAGCAACACCACGTTCCGATTCGAGGAGGTCACAGTTCGGCCACGACTACAGGTAGCGGCATCAAAAGAGTGCCGAGACGGAAGACCAGTTGACGACTTCACCGGTGAAACAGAAAGTTATTGACTCCAAGTCGATGACTACGGATCAACCCGCTACACGTGCGGCGACTACTTATGCGACTTGGACAAACCTCCATCGTCTTCTTCCTCTCTCGCATCACTGCCTCGTTACTCGGATTCGGTGCGACGCTCTACTTCGCCCGCGAACTCGGTGCCGGTCCTCTCGGAATCTACTCGCTCGTTCTCGGCGTCGTCGCCTGGCTCAGCATCGCCGGCACGATGGGCGTGCCCGCGGCCGTCACGAAACGTGTCAGTGAGGGCGACGAGCGGGGGCAGTACGTCACCGCAGGAGCCGTGCTCGTCGTCGCCCTGCTCGCGATCCTCCTCGGCGGCGTAGTGCTCTTTCGTGGATGGATAAACACCTACGTCGGCTTTCCTGCCGCGACGTTCGTGGGCCTCATCCTGCTCGTGAGCGTCCTGGCGCAGGTTATCCTATCCACAATTCAAGGGCTGCATCTCGTACAGATACAGGGGCTTCTGTCCCCGCTTCAGACCGGCGTCCGCAGCGGCCTCCAGATCGGCGTGCTGTTTCTTGGTGGGGGCCTCATTGGGCTGTTTCTCGGCTACGCGGCTGGCCACTTTGTCGCGTTGCTGGTGGGTGCGCTCATCGTCAGCAGGCATCTCGATACGATCGGACGACCGACGCGCGAACACCTCCGTAGCCTCATCGAATATGCCAAATTCGCCTGGATGAGCAATCTCCGGTCCAAGACGTTCAATTGGGTCGACATCATCGTCCTCGGATTTTTCGTCTCATCGTCACTCGTCGGGATCTATGCCGTGGCGTGGAATATCGCTCAGTTTTTGATTCTGTTCAGTTCCTCCATCGCGGTCACGATCTTCCCGGAGATGAGCCAACTGGCTGCAAAGGAAGATCCACAGGCGACAGCCGACCTGTTCGAGAAGTCACTCTCCTATGCCGGCTTACTTCTGATTCCGGGCGTTGTCGGCAGCCTCGTCGTCGGTGAGCGACTGCTCCGAATCTACGGCGGCGAGTTCACACAGGGCGTTGCGATACTCGCACTTCTCGTCGTCGCATCGCTGATACAGGCGTACCAAGATCAAGTGTTGACCACGCTGAATGCAGTCGATCGACCGGATATCGCCTTCCGTGTCAACGCCCTATTTTTAGTTGGGAACGTGCTTCTCAACCTTATCCTCATCTACGTGTACGGCTGGGTCGGGGCTGCCATCGCGACAGGGCTGTCCGCATTTCTCAGTCTGGTCGCAGGGGCCACCTATCTCCGCACTATCGTGGCCTACGACCTGCCGCTTACCGAACTGTCGAAGCAGTGGGTCGCAGCCCTCGTCATGGGCATCGTCGTCTACGGTCTTCGGACCCTCGAAAATACGATGGGCATCCTCCGACACAACGTCGCGACAGTTCTTCTCCTCGTCGGTGTCGGCGCCGGTGTGTATTTCACCGCACTCGTCGTCCTCTCGGAGCAGTTTCGCACGACGATCCGCGAAAACCTCCCCGTACTCGAACCGTATCTCGGCTGGTAGTGCCGAAAGTATTTGCGACCGCCCGGCCCAACACATATCATGAAAGCCGTCATCCTCGCCGCCGGCAAAGGCACTCGCCTCCGCCCCCTCACGGACGACAAACCCAAAGTGCTCGTCGAGGTGAACGACAAACCCCTCATCGAGTACGCCTTCGACTCCCTCATCGACATCGGCATCTCGGAGTTCGTCGTCGTGGTGGGTTACAAAAAGGAGCAGATCATGGAGCGCTACGACGACGCCTACGAGGGCATTCCCATCACCTACGCGCACCAGCGTGACCAGTTGGGTCTCGCCCACGCTCTCCTGACGGCCGAACCGTACATCGAGGACGACTTCATGCTCATGCTCGGCGACAATATCTTCGAGGCGAACCTCGCTGACGTCGTCGACCGCCAGGCCGAGGACCGCGCCGACGCCGCCTTCCTCGTCGAGGAGGTGCCCTGGGAGGAGGCGTCCCGCTACGGGGTCTGTGACACCAACGAAGACGACGAAATCACGCGCGTCGTCGAGAAGCCGGACGACCCACCTTCGAATCTGGTGATGACCGGCTTTTACACGTTTACGCCCGCCATCTTCCACGCCTGCCACCTGGTCCAGCCCTCCGACCGCGGCGAGTATGAACTCCCGGACGCCATCGACCTGCTAATCCAGAGCGGGCGAACCATCGACGCCATCCGGATGGACGGGTGGCGCGTCGACGTGGGCTATCCGGAGGACCGCGACGAGGCCGAACGACGCTTGCAGGAGGCGACGACCGACGCCGAGTGACCGGGCGACAGGATGGGAACGACTTTTTGGCCCGCCCGGAGAGATGGTTTGTATGTCCGACCGCGACGACGTCTGCGTGCTCGTCCCCACGCTCGACGAGGCCGAAACCGTCGGCGACGTCGTCACGGAGTTCCGCGACGCCGGCTTCGAGAACGTCCTGGTCATCGACGGCGGGTCGACGGACGACACCCGAACCGTCGCTCGCGAGGCCGGTGCGCGCGTCGTCACCCAATCCGGCTCCGGCAAGGGGCAGGCGGTCCGCGAAGCCGTCTCGGACCACATCGACGCCGAGTCCGTCCTCATGGTCGACGGCGACGGCACGTACCACGCCGCCGACGCCGACGCGATGCTCGAGCCACTTTTCGAGGGCGACGCCGAACACGTTATCGGCAACCGCTTCGCCGACATGGAACCGGGCGCGATGACGCTTCTCAACCGCGTGGGCAACCGCCTCATCAACGCCGCCTTCGGCGTCATTCACGGCGAGTCGTTCGACGACATCCTCTCCGGCTACCGGGCGTTCACCCGCGACTCTTTCGAGCGGATGCGGCTCTCCGCGGAGGGGTTCGGTATCGAGACGGAGATGGCCGTCGAATGCGCCAAGCAAAACATCCCGACGACCGTCGTTCCCATCACCTACTCGTCGCGCCCCGCGGGATCGAACACGAACCTCCATCCCGTCCGTGACGGCGGGCTCATCATGCTGGAACTGTACCGCCGGGCGAAAACCAGCAATCCCCTGTTTTACTTCGGAAGCATCGGCTCGGTGTCGACGCTGACGGGCGTCCTGCTCGCCGCCTACGTCGGCGTCGAGTGGATCACCCGGAGCGTCTCCCACGAAGTCATCGCCGTCGTCGCCGCCTTCGCCATCCTGGTCGGCGTCCAACTGTTGATGTTCGGCCTGCTCGCCGATCTGATCCTCTCCTTGCACCGGGAGAACGTCGAGGAACGGGAGTAGCGCGGGCGGGCCGCACGAAGGGCAACGTTTAGGCCGTTCCCCGGGGGAACCGAGCGTATGCCCGAGACAGTGCTCCTCGTCGGCGGCGGCGGGCGCGAACACGCCATCGCCCGCGCCGTTGCTCCGGACTGTGACCTCTATGCCTGTGCGAGCAACCGCAACCCCGGCATCGCGGCCCTGGCCGCGGAGATGCGCGCAATCGATGAGCGCGACGCCGCGGAAATCGTCGCGTTCGCGCGCGAGGTAGATGCAACGCTCGCCGTCGTCGGTCCCGAATCCGCCCTCGCAGCGGGCGTCGCCGACGCCCTCGACGACGCCGGCGTCTACACCTTCGGCCCCGACGCCGACGCGGCCCGCATCGAGACGGACAAGGCCTATCAGCGACGGTTCATGCGCGACGAGGGGATTCCGGGCTGTCCCGACTTCGAGACGTTCGACGATATGGACGCCGCCTGCGACTACATCGACGCCTACGACGGTGACCTGGCCGTCAAACCCGCCGGCCTCACCGGCGGCAAGGGCGTCCGGGTCACCGGCGATCAGGTGACCAAAGCCGAGGCCAAGGCGTATCTCCGCGAGGCCGACTACGACCGCGTCGTCCTCGAGGAGCGACTGATCGGCGAGGAGTTCACCGTCCAGGCGTTCGTCGCCAACGGCGAGGTGCGCACCACGCCCGCCGTGCAGGACCACAAGCGCGCCTACGAAGGCGACGAGGGGCCGAACACGGGCGGGATGGGAAGTTACAGCGACGCCACCCCGACGCTCCCGTTCATGGACGAGGCGGACTACGACGCCGCCGTCGAGATCCTGGAGGCCACCGTCGACGCGCTGGGAGAGTACAAGGGCGTCCTCTACGGGCAGTTCATGCTCACCGCCGACGGCGTACGCGTCGTGGAGTTCAACGCCCGCTTCGGCGACCCCGAGGCGATGAACACGCTGCCCGTCCTCGAGACGCCGTTCGTGGACGTGCTCACGGCCGCGCGGGAGGGCGTTCGGCTGCCCGCCCTCGAATTCTCCCGCCGAGCGACGGTGTGTAAATACGCCGTCCCCGCGGGCTACCCCACGGATCCCGAGGCGGGCGCGCGCATCGATGTCGACGAGGAGAGCGTCGCCCAAGCGGCCGCGGAGAGCGGGACCGACGCCGGCGACGCCCTGCTCTTCTATGCGAGCGTCGACGCCCGCGACGACGGCCTCTACACCACCACCTCCCGGGCCTTTGCTGTCGTGGGAATCGACGAGACGATCACGGCCGCCGAGACCATCGCCGAGGACGCGCTTGCCGCCGCAGGCGACGGCCTCCGCGTGCGCCACGACATCGGCCGGCCGGCGCTCGTCCAGCAACGGATCGACCACGTGGAGCGACTCCGCGAGTAGCCCGTCCTCTGTTCGGCGCTAAGAAGCGTATGACGGGCGTGTGACGCTCAGCAAACCTTTATTTCGCCGCGTGCCGTCATTTCGGTAATGGCGACGTTACGGGATTCTCTGGACGACCTCGTGGCCGACATCGACGGACTGTTTCTGTTCTCCCCGTCGGCGTCCTACTACGGGAAGTTCGACGACCTGGACGTGCCGCGCGTGGTGATCGCAACGGAGAACGACGTCGACGCAGAGCCGTTCGTAGAACTCCCGTTGGACTTCGACGACGTCCGCGAGCGCATCCGGTTCGGGATCGAGGGCGCGATGGACCGCGATCTCGTCTCGGCGGGCGACACCATCGCCTGCACCGTCGGGATGTTCGACGACGACACCGACTCCCTGGTCCGGATACGCGTCGAGGAGTCGGTGCGGTCCGGCGTCTACGACCTCTTTACCGATTCGCGCGCCGATCCCGGCGTGGTCCGTGATGTCTTCGAGGTGGCCATCGACCTCGGGAAGAAGGGCCAGAAGGGCAAGCCCGTCGGCGCGCTGTTCGTCGTCGGCGACGCGGGCAAGGTGATGAACAAGTCCCGCCCGCTCAGCTACAACCCCTTCGAGAAGTCCCACGTCCACGTCGGCGACCCCATCGTGAACGTGATGCTCAAGGAGTTCTCGCGCCTCGACGGCGCCTTCGTCGTCTCCGATTCGGGCAAGATCGTTTCGGCGTACCGCTACCTCGAACCCTCCGCCGAAGGGGTCGACATCCCGAAGGGACTGGGCGCCCGCCACATGGCCGGCGGCGCCATCACGCGCGACACCAACGCCATCGCCATCGTGCTCTCCGAATCGGATGGCATGGTCCGGGCGTTCAAGGGGGGCGACCTCGTTCTGGAGATCGATCCGGAGGAGTACTGAGATGCAATCCGGCGCCATCAACGACGTCTTCACGGCCGTGCCCATCCGCTTCTGGCTCGCGTTCGCGACGCTCTTTCTCGGCCTCGTGCTCGGGTGGGTCGTCCGGATGTTAGTCCAGCGGCTCCTCCACCGGGCGGGCATCCCGGGCGTCATCGAGGGCACGACCTTCGAGCGAACCGCCCGCGAGTTCGGCACCTCGACCGTCGCCATCCTGTCGGCCATCGCCGGCTACTTCGTGTTCGGCATCGCGGTGTTCGCCGCCATCGCCGTCGCCGAAATCCAGTACGTCGCCCAGTTCTGGAACGCCGTCGCCGGCTTTCTCCCACAGCTCTTTTTCGCTATCGTCGTCCTCATCGTCGGGGTCGTCCTCGGCGACAAGGTGGAACTCCTGGTGTCCGAGCGGTTCCGCGGGGTGAAGCTCCCGCAGATCGACGTCCTCCCCCTGATGGCGAAATACAGCGTCTTCTATCTCGCCGCGCTGATCGCCCTCGGCCAGGTTGGCGTCGCCACCGCGGCGCTCATCGTCCTGCTCGCGGCCTACGTCTTCGCGCTCGTCTTCCTCGGCGGCCTCGCTTTCCGGCACCTGCTCTCGGCCGGCGCCATCGGTACCTACCTCCTCCTCCAGCAGCCCTACACCATCGGCGACGAGATCCGCGTCGGCGACGTGCGCGGGATCGTTCAGGAGATGGACCTCTTCGTTACCCACGTCGAGACCGACGGCGAGGAGTACGTCCTTCCCAACAGCAAAGTGTTCGCCGAGGGTTTCGTCCGGGTCCGGTCCTAACGTTCGCTCACCCCACCCTCAACGGGACGGGCCGGCACGCCCGCCACCGTCGTCTCCGGCGGCACGTCGTCGGTCACCAGCGAGTTGGCGGCCACCTTCGCGTCGGCACCGATTTCGACGCCCGGAAGGACGACGGCGCCCGCGCCCACGAGTGCCCGTTCCCCGACGATCACCTCGCCCGTGCGGTACTCGTCCTGCAGGAACTCGTGACAGAGCAGGGTGGCGTCGTAGCCGACGATGGCGTCGCTCCGGAGGGTGACGAGTTCCGGCCAGAACACGTCGACGGTGGCTTCGAGGCCGACGGCGACGCCGGGGCCGACCGTGGTCCCCAGCCGTCGGAGCAGCCAGTTTTTCGCCCGGAGACTCGGCGAGACGCGAATTAGCCAGACCGCGAGGTAGTTGACGGCGACCCGGATCGGGTGTCGTGCGCGCATCCAGTGCCACAGCGAGTTCCGCGACCCGCCGGTGGGGTGGCGGTCGAGACGATCGTGTCGCCGCTCGGCGTCCGAATCGGTCACGGGCGCTGTTCGTCACCGACCGTCTTGAAACCGTGAGTCACGGAGCGATCGGTGACGAACGAAACGCACACGTGACGGCCCCACGATGCAGCCGTATGGAACGGCAGCAACTGCTCGCGCTCGTACTGGTGTTGCTCATGCTCTTCTCCTCGATCGCGTACGCGTTCGCGTCCGTCTGATACGGTCTGCCCTGCCACCACGTATAGGTGTCTCGCCCCGAAATAGCCGCTATGGCAGTTCCAGTTCTCGGGTCGGCCGTCGCATTTCTCGTTGCATTACTCGTCGGCGGCCTCGCCATCTATCTGAGCGCGCGGGTCATCGCCGGCGTCGACGATTACAGCCATGCCGTGGTGACGGCGCTCCTCGGCGCCATCGCGTGGGCGCTCACGTCGTGGATTCCAGTCGTCGGGTCGCTGCTGGCGCTGGTCGTCTGGGTCGGCGTCATCAACTGGCGATATCGAGGTGGCTGGGTCCGGGCCGCACTCATCGGCGGCATCGCCTGGCTTGCCGCGCTCATCATCCTCAGCGTGGTGAATCGGGTCTTCAGTCTCGGTATCGGCGCGGTCGGGATTCCGGGGACGTAAGATACCATACCCCGTGATCCCGTCGGATCAGGGGCGCCGCCGGAGCGCGACTAGTCCGAGCAGTCCGAGAACAGCGACGAGGGCGCCGAATCCGGCACCGTCGCCCGTCGTGGACGTGGCCGTATCGGTGGCAGTCGCCGTGCCGGGTGTCGTCCCGTCGGCGGTAGACGTCGCCGTCGACACTGAGACCGTCACTTCGTCCGTCTGGGCCGGCGTGGTGGTCGCGTCGGACGACTCCTCGACGGCGGTAACTGCGAACACGGAGAAGCCGGGCGTCTGGGCCGTTACGACCAGCGTTCTGCCCGCTCCGCGCTCGACGCTCGTTTCGAGCGTCGACCACGACGACCCGTCATAGCGTGCGACCCGCAGGCGGCCCGGGTCGACGTCGACCGCCGCAGCATCGAGAGTCATGCGTACCGTCGCGTCAGAGGTGCGCCATTCACCGGGCATCTGGAGGGAGACGGCGCTCACCGTCTGACCGTCCGGCGAGGGCGTCCCACTCGGGAGTGAGGAGAGCGACGTAGCACGGGCGAACCCCGTTGCCGACCCCTGACTACGAACCTCGATCCGACTGACCGGCCCGTCGGAGAGGTCGAACGTCGCGGCGTCGATGTTCGAGAAGACGGAGACCGTCGCGGAGCTGCGGTGGGTCGATGGTGACCCAGGCGCCGACGGGGCACCGCCGCCCCCGCTGGACGGCACGGACACCGCCACGGTAGCCTGCTGACCCGCCGCGCCGTCGTTTCCGGCGGCATCAGCGGCCCGCTGGAGCGATACCGTGTACGTCCCGCTGGTGTCGACGGTCGTGGTCAGCGTGTGCGTGTACGGTCCGCTCCCCAAGGTGGTGAAACTCGATACTGTCTGCGAATCAGGACCGCTCAGGTCGACGGTGACAGCGTCCAACGGCTCCGAAGCGACGACCGTTATCTCGACGCGAGACGGCGTCGCATCGTCGGTCGAAGCCGACACGTCCCCGATGACTGGCGTCGCACCGTCGGTTTCGTCTACGTCGCTGTCGGTTATCGCCGCGATGCTGCTGCCGTCGAGTCCGGTCGTCGACCCCGGCGTATACGTGACCGCGGCGGGGCCGGTTCCGGACACCCCGGTCGTGATGCGGAGTTGGATCGTGTCGTCGTCCGCCGCGGATAGGGTGTTCACCGCCTCGACGGCCGCCCCGCCGAGCGTCCAGTCACCGGGCGTGACCGTCGAGTCGTCGATAGCGCCCGTGAACGTGAGCGTCGCGGCGTCGACGTTCCCGTCCCCGTCGCGGTCGAGCGTCGTCGCCCGTTCGACGGCGGGCGCCGCGCCGCTGGTCGTCCCGGTGAACGTCGTCGACTCGGGGATTGTGTTGCCGAGTGGGTCGACGAGCGTGCCGGCCGCGGCCGTCACGTTCGGCGTCGCGTCACTTCCCGACAGGCCGGAGACGGACAGTTGGAGGATGGCGTCGTCTGCCGTCCCGGTATCGACGCCGTCCACCGAACCAGCGGAGAGCGAGAACGCCGACGCGTCGAGCGTCGATGCACCGTCGTCGATGGGCTCCGAAACCGCCACGTCGATGCGGTCGACAGCCCCGTCACCGTCGGCGTCGGCCGTCGATGCCGCGATGATGTCCGGCGGTGCGCCGTCGGACGCCGTCAGCGTCTGTTTCGGGTTGCTGTTCGGCGTCGTGGCCAGGTCCTGAATCGAGTCGCCCTTGAGCGTCACGTCGGGCGTGAAGCTCGTGTCGTACGGGGGGGAGCCGCTCACCGAGATCCGGATTTGGTTGTCGTCCTCGATTGAAGACTGAAACCCGTCGACCACGCCCGACGACAAGGAGAAATCATCCGCTTCGAGGGAATCATGCGCGTCGACCGTCCCGTCGTCGATGGATTCGGTGAACACCACTTCCAGCCAGTCCACGGTTCCACCCCCAAACGACAACGTCGTCACCGACTGCATCAGCGGCGCCGCGGCGTCTTTGACGGAGCGATTTTGGACGTAGATGGCCGGGTTCGAGCCGTCGGTGATACTCCCACCCAACGCGTGGTACGTGAGCGTCAGGTTGAGTCCGGTGTCGTTGGCCGGCGCGGTGACGTTGAGTATGACCGACGAGCCGTTCACCGAGGCTTGGTCGATGGTGACCGCGTCGGCGTCACTCCCGTTGAGCGAGTAGGCGCCCGTCGTCGGCGAACTGTCCGACACGTCTTCGGAGTGCAGAACCTCAATCCTATCGACCTGTCCGTCCGCAGTCGGGCCGTCGAGCATCGAGATTTCGATGGCGTACGGCGACGCCTTATCGATGGCGGGGGCGGACGTCGTATCGAGCATTCGGTTGCCGGCGGCGTCCTGTATCGCCGCCTCGGACCCCGAAGCGTACGCGAGCGTCGGCGTCGCGCCCGTGTCAGCCTGCCCGCCAGACGGGTGGGACAGCACCACGTCCACGGTGTAGCCACCGCCGTCACTGCTCACGTCCGAGACGGTGCCCGAGAGATTGTTGGCCGTGCCGATGGAGAAGTCGGCCGCCTCGACCGACCCCGACGCGACCTCTTCGGTGAACGTTACGGTCAGGTTGTCGACGAGGCCGTCTCGAACGTGGTTGGCTGTCTCGACGTGGACGAACGTCGGCGCGGCCCTGTCCCGTACCGTGAGCGTCTGTGCAGGTGCGGCGTTCTGTCCGTCGGTGATGTTCGTCCCCGCGTAGTCGACTGTCGGTGCGATGCTGCCGCCCGTGTTGTTCGCGGTGCCGGTGACGTCGATGCGGACCTCTCTATTCGAGACGGTCCCGCTGCTGTCTTTGGTGAGACTGATCGTTCCGTCCACGGGAATCGACCAGTCGCCATCGACGTAGGACGACGCCGACACGTCCTCCGAGTAGCGCACGTCGACGCGGTCGACCGTCCCGTCGGCGTTCGTGTCCCGGTACGAGGCGTTCAGCGCGATGGGCGCCGCCCCGTCGCTCGCGGTGACGGTCACCGAACTTCCGGCGGGACCCGCGTTGCCGTTCGTGTCCTGCACCGCGTTCTGCGACACCGTCACATCGGGCGTGAGCCCCGTCTCGTTCGCCGTCGCCGAACTGAGTTCGAGACGGAGCGTGTCGTCGCCGTCGTTGTCGGCGATGCCCGACACCGTTGCGCCGCCGACGGTGAAGTTGTCCGTCGCGTAGGCGGAGGATGTCTTGACCGCCTCGTCGAAGGTGACGGTCACGTTGTCGACGGTGCCGTCGGTGGTGTTGTCGTACGTAGTCGCCCCCGTCGGCACCGGCCCGTAGTCGGCGGTCACCGACACCGGGGCACTGTTCCCATCACCGTCTAGGTCGACGGTCGCAGACGCCGAACTCCCCTTCTGGACGAGCAACGTGTCGCTCGCGTCGTCGGTCGTTGTGGCCGAGAGGTTGAACGATCCCCAGTACTCGCCGTCACTCCCCGTCGGGTCCGAACCGGCACCCGTGTCGTACATCGTAATCGTGATGGACGCGGTCCCGTTGGTCACCGTGACCTGCTCTTCCGTCCCATTAAGCGTCCCAGCAGTCGCGTTGATGTACACCGTCTCCCCGTCGGTGGCCGTGCTGATCTGGGCCCCGCCGGGCGCGTCGTAGACGGCGGCTTCGTCCTGTGCTGCCGCCACGGGCCCGACCAGCGGCGAACCCAGGCTGGCGAGGACGAGCGACGCCACGGTCACGACGAGGATGGCAGTTCGTCGCGCAGTCATAGAGTATCTTCCGCGAATGCGGAGTCAGCTATACGCCCACCACGGCATCGAGTAGCAACCAAAGACATCGAACGTGGTTACTGTGGAGACGCATCGATATGTTAAAAGCGACGAACGCGGCGACACCTACGTCAGTCGCTTCGAGACGTACGGCCCGTCCTGATAATACCCGAGTTTCTCGCGGTAATACTGGCGGACGCCGATGCCGCTGATGACGCTCACCTTGTCGTAGCCGGCGTCGGCGGCGAGTTCCTCGGCGCGTTCGAGGAGGCGCCGACCGTAGCCCTTGTGTTGCCAGTCGCCGTCGCCCTCCGTCTCCTCGCGGATGCCCGCCTCGCTCCCGTAGACGTGGAGTTCGCGCACCAGCGCGGCGTTGTCGAGTTCGCGCCGCACGGGGTCGTTCGGGAAGCGCAGGCGACAAAAGCCGATGAGCAGGTCGGCGACGGGGTCCTCGAAACTGATGAAATGTTCCGTGCCGCCGCCGGCCTCGTAGGTCATGACATCGAGTTCGACCCGGCCGGGGTCCGGGTCGGCGTCGTTGTGCCCCACCTCGCGGGCGCGGATGTCGCGGGGCGTGATCCCCCGCTCTGCCGCGCGCTGTTCGGCCAGTTGCCGGAGGTTCGACTTCCAGACGCCGGCGTCGATGTGGTCGGCGGGGATGTCGCGTTGCACTCGCTGGAGGCGCGTGTACTTCGGAATCAGGTCCATCACCTCCGCCACCAGGTCGGCCGCCTGGTCGTTGTTCAGGGGGTCGAACTCGTCGCGGCGCCAGCGGTCGTAGATGCGGGTGCCGCGGACGACGAGCGTCGGGTAGATTTTGAGGTAGTCGGGCCGCCAGCGGGGATCCTCGAACAGCTGGCGGAAGTCCTCGAGACACATCTCCTCGGTCATGCCCGGTTGGCCGGGCATCATGTGGAAGCCGACCTTGAACGCGGCGTCGCGCAGGCGGCGGTTGGCGTCGATAGAGGCCTGCACGCCGTGGCCGCGGTGCATCTCGCGATTGATGCGCTCGTAGGTGGTCTGGACGCCGACTTCGACTTTCGTCCCGCCGAGGTCGAGCATCCGGTCGATCTGTTCGGGGTCGCACCAGTCGGGTTTGGTCTCGAACGTCGTGCCGATGTTCCGGATGTCCGCCGTCTCGTTTTCGGCGATGACGTCTTCAAGATATTCGAACTCCGGAACCTCGTCCGGGGCGAAACTCCGCCCCTCGGCCGGGTCCGGCGTCGAATCGGTGTCGTATTCGTTGAGGGCCTGGAGCGCCCGCTTGACGAACCACTCCTGATAGTCGTGGCTCCGGGCGGTCATCGTCCCGCCCATCAGGATGAGCTCCACCTTGTCGACGGGGTGGCCAATGTGGCGGAGCTGTTCCAGACGGAGCGTCACCTGCCCGTAGGGGTCGTAGTCGTTCTGCTCGCCCCGGGCCGCGGCGGGTTCGTGGCCCGTGTAACTCTGGGCGCTGTCGAACTCGGAGGCCGGGCCGCCGGGACAGTAGAGGCATTTCCCGTGCGGGCACATGTTCGGCGACGTCATGATGGCGACGGGGGAGACGCCGGAGGCTGTCCGAACGGGCTTGCGCTGGACGACCTCCTGCACCTCGTCGCGCCGCTCGTCGGGGGCGCGCTGGAGGATGTGGGCGTTTTTCGGCACCTTCGCCGCGCCGTGCTCCGAGCAGGCGTCGAGTTTCGCCGACTCCAGGTCGTCGCGGTCCACCTCGCCGTCGAGGATGCGGTCGACGAGGGCCGCACAGACGCGCTCGAACGCCTCACTCTCGCCCGACTCGGCGTCCGCGCTCGCGGCGTTGCCGGCGCTAGTCATTCGTCCTCGTGTCGTCGATTCGCGGGGTTAAGGGTGTCGCTCCGGGGGGTCCGAAGATCAGGCGATGCGGTCGACAGCGGCGTCGACGATGGCGTCGACGGCGGCGTCGCGACGGCCCGAAAGGAACTCGATGCGGCCGTCACGGATGCTCGCGGCCGTGATACCGGCGTCGGAGACCGCCTCGGCAGCGTCGCTCGCGACGCCCCGGAGGTCCAGGTCGCCGCTACTGCGCAGGTAGAGTTCGTCTGTAGCGACGCCGACGGTCAGGTAGCTGTCATCCTCGGGGCGGCGTCGGCGGTGCAGTTCGTCGAGTAGGAGGCTCTTGGGCGGGAAGTCGAAGCGGTGGGTGTAGGCGTCGGTGTCGAGGTGGTCGACGACGACGCCGTCCTCCTCGTTCCGGTCCAGGTTGGCCGTCGCCGTCTCGATCTCGTCGTCGAGTTTCTGGCGGAACTGCTCGCTGATGTGTCCGGCCAGGCCGCTCGTGGCGTCGAACAGGAGGTCCGTGATGAGTTCGCGTTTCTCCTCGTAGGACTGGTAGTAGGCCTCCAGCGCGATGGCCTCGCGAAGTTCGCGCGTGCGGTCGGCGTCGAAGCCCGCGTCGGCGGCGAGATCGCCGTACGCCTGGGGCGTGTCGCTCCAGTAGGAGACGGCAGGCAGGTGCGCGAGGTCGTCGCGCACGTCGGCGTTGACCGTCGCCGCGAGCGTGGTCGCCATCGCACCCGTCGAGAGGTCGGCGGCGTCGGCGCCGGCCAGACTCGGGTTGACGATGGCTTCGCAGTCGTCGGCGATTGCGGCGTCGGCCACCTCGGCGTCGACGACGACGCGGCTGGCGCCGTAGATGCCGAGCAGGCCCAGGCCGTCGCTGGATTCGACCGTGCTGCCGGTGCCGACGAGCAGGACCAGCGGGAGCTTCTCGTCGTGTCGGTCGCGGTCCTGGAGCATCCGCGTCACGTCCTTGGTCGCGTCGTCCATGTCGTAGACGGACTCCTCGAGCGGACGGCGCGTGAAGAAATGGTACTCGGCGTCGGCGGCGGCGTGTTCCGACCGGATCAGCGGCAGGACGGCGCGCTCGACGGCGGCGCCGGCGACGTAGCCATCCGCCGTCGCGGCGTGGCGAACGACGATGGGACGGGATTCGAGCACGGCCCGGCGGATGGTCTCCGCCGCGTCGAGCAGGTCGCCGGCCACCGCGTCGATGGCGTCGTGATCGGCCAGTGAGACGACGTCGTCCGGTCGGGCCTCCGCCGTCAGCGCGTCGGCCAGGCGCTGTTCGACGGCTGCGGCCTCCTCGCCCTCCAGAATCGTGAGCGACTCGGTTTCGACCTGCAGTTCGTCGTAGCGGAGTTCGACCTCGCCGGCGAGGCGGACGACGCTTCCGACTTCGACATCGGGGTAGGCGCGGACGCCCGCCTCGACGAACGCCGCGCAGTCGACGGCACCCGTGCTGTCGCGGAGTTCGAACACCGTCGGACCGCTCGTCTGTCGGACGCCGACGATCTCGCCTTCGAGGCGCACGTCGTCGCCGACGTGGTCGTCGAGGGCGTCGACATCGACGCGTTCCAGCTCGGCGGCGTCGACGGCCGTCTCCGGGTCGACCGTTTCGGGGTCGTCGGGTGAGTCCGTCTCCGTCGCTTCTGCGATCTCGTCCGTCACGTCGTCGGCTTCGGACGGGGACGGGGACGAGGACGGGGTTTCGGCTTCCTCGGTCGTCTCCGCAGCACCGTTCAGTTCCTCGCCGCTGGACGCGGTCGGCGTCTGTCGGACGGGCGCGGGCGACTCCGTCGCCTCCTCGGCGCCCATCTCGATCTGCTCGCCGTCGGCCTCGCCCTCGGGGTCGTGAACTTTCGCCCCGCGGAACTCGCGTTCCGACTGCCGCTTCGACCACGCGAGGTCGACGTTACCGTTGTCGCGGACGTTTTTCACCTGCACGAACACGGTCTCGCCGGGGTCCCAGCCGAGACTCTCGAGCCGGCGGTCGAGTTCGCTCCGATGCAACAGTCCGGTGACACCAGGAGAGAGGTCGACGAAGACGCCGAAGTCGGCGAAGCCGTCGACCGTCCCCTTGTAGTAGCGGCCCGAGACCAGTTGATCGGTGGTGGAGCCGCGGAAATCAAACCAAACGTCCTCTTCGTGGGTGATCCAATCCATTAGCGGAATCGAACAGCTACACCCTAAAACGATTGTCGAAATGCCCTGACAGCCGATTCAGATGATATACCACGACAAAAGCAGGTCGACCAGGGCGTCGCTCCCACCGAACCCGACGCCGAACAGGAGGACGGCGGGGACCGTCCCGGCGACGAACGCCCGGAGTCGCGTCGTGTCGTGGACGACGCCGAGACCGACGACGAGCAACGTCGCCCCGTACAGACAGCACGCGACCCGAACCTCGGGAATCGGAATCGCCGCGAACGGGGCGGGCGCCGTCGCGTACGCAATGACCTGGACCGTCTCGCTCACGCCGGCACGGTCACGGACGACCGCCATCAACAGGAGCGTCTGAAGCGCCGCGAGCAGGTGGAGCACCGCGGGCGCGACGAGGACGCCGACGAGCAGGACGGTGACCGCGGCACGGAGCGGCCCGCCGGCCGGGAACCGCGACGGATCGAGAACGGATAGCGAGGCGGCGTAGATGACGGCCATCGCGACGGCGAACACGAGGCCCGGCGCCTGATCGCCCGGCGCGACGCCGTGACGGAAGAATCGCCTGGGGCGACCCAGCACCTCGGCCCACGCCCGAACGATGCCGCGCAGTCCGCGGTCACGACCGCCGCGGGGGTTCTCGACCCACGTCGTCACGAGAGGGTGTGCGGTGGCGGCAGGCAAATGGATTCTGGTCTATCGGAGCGTGTGGAACGGAGCGCACGGATACCGGCGACTACCCGCCCACGTTCTGGTCGCTCTCGAAGGTCGACGGGTCGGGTTCGATACGGGCGTATTCGACGACGCGCCGCCCCAGCGTGTCGACCCGACTCGCCAGGTCGTCGTCGACGAACGCGCCGTCCTCGAACGCCGACGACGCGCGGGGGACGGCCGCCTGGTGGGGCAACACCCACGCGTCGAGGGCGCGACACACCGATCGCAGGTGTTCGAGCGCCGTGATGGGGAAGGCGCCGCCCGCGACGCCGAGCAGGCCGACGGTCTTGCCCTCGAACTCGTCGAACCCGCAGTGGTCGAGGGCGTTTTTCAGCACGCCGGAGTACGACCCGTGATACATCGGCGTGCCGAGCAACACCGCGTCGGCCGCACGGACCCGCCGCGCGAACGCCGCACTGTCGCCCTGATCGTCGACATCGGGGTTCAACGGCTGCAGATCGAACCGTCGGAGGTCGAGCAACTCGGCGTCGGCGCCGGCGTCCCTGGCGCCGTCAAGAGCGTGTCCGAGCGCGAGACGGGTGTAACTGTGTTCCCGAAGACTGCCCGGAATCGCGACGACGGTGACCATACCCCGGCGTACGGCCCCAGCGTCAAAGAGTCCGGGGGCAGCGGCCTACCACTCCAGACCGCCGTTGACGCCGAGCACCTGGCCGGTCATGTAGCTCGCGTCGTCGCTCGCCAGAAACCGGATCATGCCGACGATATCCTGGGTGTCGGCGAAGCGATCCAGCGGGATCCGAGCGCGGATCTTCTCCTGGACGCGCTCGGGCACCTTCTCGAGCATGTCCGTCTTCACGAACCCGGGCGCGACGCAGTTCGCCGTCGAGCCCGTGCTCGCGAGTTCGAGCGCGAGCGTCCGCGTGAACGCGAACAGCCCACCCTTCGAAGTGGCGTAGTTCGCCTGGCCGTAGTTGCCCTGCTGGCCGACCACGCTGGAGATGTTGATCAGACGGCCCTCCTCGGCCGACTGGATGTCTTCGAAGAAAGCCTTGGTGCAGTTGAACGTCCCGCCGAGGTTGACATCGATGACCTGTTGCCAGTCCTCGTGACTCATTTCCTCGAACCGCCGGTCGATGGTGATGCCGGCGTTGTTGACGAGCACGTCGACGGAGCCGAGTTCCTCGTGCACTTCGGCAGCCATCCGTTCGACCTCGTCGGGGTCCGAGACATCCGCCTGGGCACACATCGCCGTCTCGTCATTCTCCTCAATGACCTCCTTGACGTCGCGGGCCTCGGCGGCGGAACTGCGGTAGTTGATGGCCACGTCACCACCACACCGCGCCAACTCGTAGGCGATCGACCGGCCGATCCCCCGCGACGCGCCCGTGACGACGCAGGTCCGGCCATCGAGCGGGCGTGGATCCAGCGGATCCAGTCGCCGTGTCGTTTCGGACATGTCTTCCCCATGAACGTATTCCCTGATAATTATTCGCGTGTTTTTCGCCGACAGCTGACTTCCCCGACGATCGTGACACGAAAATCCGTACGACAGAGCCTGCCACGACCGGCCTACTGCGGGTGGAAGGAAGCATCGAACGCGTGCCCTACGCTCGAAGCCGTGCGACGGTGGCGTCGTCGCCGTCCGCGAGTTCGACCAACCCGTCGTCGGCCAGGTCCGACAGCAGTCCACGGAGCCACTCCCGACCGTACTCGCCGTCCGGTGTGTAGTCGACGCGGACGCGCGGCCCGAGTTCGTCGAGCGCGAGTTCGTCGTACTCTTTGAGCGCCGATATCACGCGGCCGCGCATCTGTCGGCGACTCCCTTCGAAGGCGGGCTGGGTCGGCACGTCGGGCGCGGTGAAATCCCCCGTCTCGTAGGCGTCACACCAGGTTCGCCACGGACACCCCGCCTCGTCACAGCGCGGCACCTGCTCGCAGGCGACGCCACCGAGTTCCATGATGGCGTTGTTCCAGACCCGTGAGTCACCCGCCGGCATGAGTTCGCTGGCGGCGCGTTCGAAGGCGGCGTCGTCGTCCGGAACGGAGAAGGCGCGGTGGAGGACGCGCTTGACGTTGGTGTCGACGACGGCGTCGCCGGCGTTGAACGCGAAACTCGCGACGGCGTTGGCGGTGTAGGGACCGACACCCATCAGCGACTGGAGGCCGTCGGGCGTCCGCGGGAACTCGCCGTCGAACTCGTCGACGATCTGTCCGGCGGCCTCGTGGAGATAGCGCGCGCGGTTGTTGTAGCCGAGTCGCTGGTCGGACCAGAAACCGACCACCTCGCTCCGGTCGGCGTCTGCGAGCGATTCGGCGGTCGGCCAGCGGCCGAGAAACGCCTCCCAGGCGTCGACGACGCGGTCGAGTTGGGTCTGCTGGCTCATCACCTCCGAGACGAGGATCTCGTAGGGATCGTCGGTCTCCCGCCACGGGAACGCTCGGTGGTCGGCCTCGTACCACTCGACGAGCGCCGTTCGGACGGCCTCGCGGTCGACCTCGGGCGGCAAGACGGCGTCCTCGCTCATTGGTTGTCGATGGGGGGCGCGATCGCTTAGGGGTGGTGGTTCGGCGGCAGGACCGCACGGCGGGCAATCGGTTTTATACCCCGACTGCGTTGGATGGGGCGCAATGCTCGTCGTACACGCTACCTTCCCCATCGATCCCGACAAGCGCGAGGAGGCACTCGACCACATCAGAACGCTCGCGGAACAGTCCCGCGCGGAGGCGGGCACCATCGACTACCGCGTCGGCGAAGACGTTGAGGATCCCAACGTGTTCCGCTTCCTGGAGCGATACGAGGACGAGGAGGCCTTCGCCGCCCACACCGAGACGGATCACTTCGCGTCGTTCGAGGCAGCCCTCCCGGACCTCCTCGACGGCGAACCCGAAGTGCTACGGTTCGACGTGTCGTCGTCGACCGAACTCGACCTGTAGCGCGGGGCTGGCGTCGGCGTCGCCGCTCGGTCAGCCGAAAGCCGTATTCCACGCCCGCACCTTGTCCGGTGCATGAGCCTCGACGACCTGAACGCGGACGTGAAAAACGCCTACAGCGACCTCGGCGACGACATCGACGTCGACCTCGACCGGGAGACCCGAAACGAACTCGCCATGCTGATGGCGGCGCTGGACCCCGAGGATCCGGGCGAACTCGTTCGCCGGGCGGTCCACGCGCTCTATCGGTCGACCGTCGACACCGGCGACCTCGATTTCCACCTGCGGCAGGGCTACGACGTGACCTACGACGAGTATCTCTCGGGGATGACTTACGACGAGATGACGGGCGCCGACCAGTACCCGCAGCGGGACGACGAACGCCGCTACCAGATGTGACCGACGAGGCGAAGATACAAGCCCCCGTCGCGGCCTAGATGAACTGATGTCGAACGCCCCGCCCGGTGACGGCGTCGCCGAAGCGACCGACGAACAGACGTGGCTCGACCTCGTCGACGACGTCCTCGACACCGCAATCGACCGGGAGGAAGACCTGGAATGTTCGTTCGAGGAAGTCACCGTCGACGTGCCGCTGCGGATGGACTCCGACTCCGAGTTCGCCCGGTGGCACCTGGACGGGACGGTCCGGGTCCACGTCGACGGCCAGCGCGGGCCGCTGTCGGACTGGCTCCGCTGGTGGTCCAGACAGCTCTCCTGAGACGGATTATTGTGACTGGTTACCGGTGGGTCGCCGAAACAGTCCAGC
This sequence comes from Haloplanus sp. XH21, assembly GCF_023276355.1. Taxonomy (NCBI): domain Archaea; kingdom Methanobacteriati; phylum Methanobacteriota; class Halobacteria; order Halobacteriales; family Haloferacaceae; genus Haloplanus; species Haloplanus halobius. Next base: position 1,114,573 of record NZ_JALLPL010000001.1, on the reverse strand, counting down.
GACCCACCGGTACTGACTTACAACAAACCGTATGAGACGGCCGGAGGTCGACAGCACGAGTCGGCACAAGGCGTTTGGCGGTGGCGGTTCTCGGCGACGTATGGTCGACGCCACGTTCGAGGTGTTCGAAGCCGACGCTGCGGCGTTTGGCTGGCGCCTCCGCCACGACGGCACGACGATCGCGACGAGCGACGGCACCTATCCGACACGACGGGCGGCGATGGTCGACATCCAGCGGATCAAACACGCGGCCCCGGAGGCCGGCGTCGAGTCGGTCGACCGGGAGGCGTGATCACCACTCCTCGAACTTGTCCCGGCGGTAGACATCGATCTCGTGGACCGTCGAATGCTCCTGGCCGGCGGCGAAGACGATCGCGTCGGCGATCTCCTCGGGCTCGCTCACCTCGCCCGGTTCGAACCGCTCGGCGAAGGACGCGCCGTCGTCGCCGCCGAACTCGGTGCGGACCTCGGTCGGATTGACGACGGTGACGCCGACGCCCTCGGGTCCGGCCTGGGCCTCGACGCTGTGGGCGAATCCACGAACCCACCACTTGGTCGCCGCGTACACCGGATTCCCGGGTCGCGGGTACTGCCCGGCGAAACTACCGACGAAGATCAGGTTCCCGTCCGATTCCTGCAGATGGGGGAGCGCCGCGCGCGTCGCGAAGAAGACGCCGTCGACGTTGGTGTCCATCATCGCCCGGTAGTCCGCGGTCGCGAGATCGGCCACGTCGCCGCCGCGCCCGAGGCCCGCGTTGTTGACGAGGACATCGATCCCGCCGAACGTCTCGACGACCGTCTCGATCAGCGCCTCGACGGCGTCCTCGTCGCGAACGTCCGTCGGGACGACGAGCGTTTCGACGCCGTGTTTGGTTTCGAGGTCGGCTGCGATCGAGGCCAGTCGATCCTCGCTCCGCGCCGCGAGGGCGACGCGCGCTCCCTCGCTTGCGAGCGCGTGTGCGGTCGCTTCGCCGATGCCGGAACTCGCACCCGTGACGATGGCCGCACGGTCTTCGAGAGACATGGTTGTCGGTGGTGTCGGTCCGGAGGGCCTTTACTTTCCGCCTCTCCCGACCGATGTGACACCCTCCTCGTCCAGTTCGTCGTACTTCACCGCCACCATCTCGAAGTAGTCCTCGTCCATCAGCCGAGGATCGTTGACCCGGTGGAAGTCGTCGAGCACGAAGTTGGTCTGTTCCCGGTCGAGGCCGTAGGCGTGGAAAGCCGCCGCGTCGATCTCGGCCTGAAGCTCCCGGCGTTCGTCCATCTCCGTCGCCGGCTCGATCCCGCCGAGTCGGTCGCGCATCTCCTCGAAGGCCTCACCGTAGCAGTTGAGTCGGGCCGCCCGCTCAGAAATGAAGTCGAACCACTCGTCCCCGGCCGTGAGGCGCGGGGCCTGCGACTCCTCAAATTTGTACATCACAACTGTCGTGTCGATCTTTGTCTTCATCAGGAAGTCGAAGGGGATGCTGTTGATTAATCCAAGAGCGACGAACAGTTCCTTAGCGGTGAAGATCCGTTCATATACTCCGTGAAGAGGATCATCTTCTAAATCGTCACGTTCAGGACGGATCTCAAATGGTCGAACAGTGTGAAGCTTATTGTGACAGACTATACCACGGGGGATTATTGACGCGATAATAGTTCGCTCATTCGTCGCACTCGTGATGTCCCGAAACACGATCCGGTACTCAGTACAGTCGGGGCGCACATCCTCTTCGGAGAGTGGCTTGCCCCGGTGTTCCTCCAGAAGGTCGTTGACAAAGCCAATCTGTGAACCAGTCCCGTCGAAGGCGTCGTAGAGCCCCCGCTTGAGCTTGCGGAGATTCTTCTCCCGAACGCGGTACTTCGCACTCTCCTGCGGTGGCTCTTCGACACTCCAGAACTCCGGCCCCTCTATGTCGAAGTATGTCGAGTCGTGGACGAACTGGTAGACGTTCTTTCCGCCGAGAACCGGATAATCGCCCTCCGGCGCGGATTCGATAAATCGGTCTGTATCACTCGTTCGGTGGAGTTCTGCGTAGGGGTTCGCATACCAACTATCTCCCACGGATTCCCCGATAGAGGGGTTCTGAATGATCTTGCTGAGAACATCGCTTTCCTTTTCAGATTTCAGTAGAGGGAATACTCGCGCTTCCGGAGAATACTGTTCGAGAACGGTACGAGATGTTCTGAAGGCAGTCTCGTCGATATTCTGGAGCACGTCAGCATTACCCTCCCGATACAGGCTCCGAATCTGATCCGTCTCGCCCCGATTCTCGAAGGTCAGGACGGTGAATTTGTACCGGGTGTCGATATTGTCGAAAATCCCGTGGTTCATAAAGTGGGCCATCACGTCGACCCGCGTCTCGTCGAGGAGGTGCATTCGGAGGTCTTTCCCCGACGATCCGGTGAAAATCGTGCCCGGTAGAATCTGAGCAACGTAGCCGTCGTCGCGGGCGATGTGGAAGACACGCTCCAAGAACAGTGCCGAAAGGTCGTTTTCCGTCCCCTCGGTGCGACCGGCGACTGTGGGCCGCTGGAGTTCGTAGGCCTCGGCGTTATTGAAGTAGTCTGCCTGAATCTTGATATTGCGTTTGTATGCCTCCCACGCCTCCGCAATCTCCGGGTCGTCCAGTAGTTCTTCCTGCCGAGCGTCTTTGGCCGCGGGCATCAGCGTCCGGAATTTCCGGTCGTATCGGACAAAGAAGTCGTCACGGAGCGGTTTGATCCGATCCCACGGTGGATTCCCGACCACCACATCAAAGCCACCGTCGGCGTACACCTCCGCGAATTCGAGCACCCAGTTGAACGGCTCCATCTCCGCGACCGTCTCGGGCGTAATATCCTCGATCCCGGCGTCCACGAAGTCCCCGTGAATGTCGTCGATCAACTCCTCGCGGGCCGTCCGAAGTTTCTCGAATGCCTTCCGCCGATGTTTCTCCGCGGTGTCGCTGTCGAAGGCCTTCTCGTGTTTCTCGATTTCCGTGATGATGCCCTCGTAGCGGTCACGGACGCTGTCCTCGCTAAAACTGCCGAGCGTGTATTCCCCGTTGTCCGTCGTCTCGGGGAAGCCGGTGTAGCCGATCAGGCTGTTCCCCGACCGGAGGTTGAAGACGATGTTGGGCAGAGCCAGCTCCTCTTCCCCGAGGTCGTCCAAGTCCTCGCGTTCGAGCTCGGAAATTATCGAGAGCCACAGCCGGAGCTTCCCGATCTCGACCGCCGGCCCCATCAGGTCGACGCCGTAGATGTTTTCGAGGACGGTCTTCTTCTTCAGCTTGTAGTCGCCGGGCGTCGTGTCGGCCTCGGTCTGGACGTACAGCGCCCGACGGATGCCGACGATTTCTTCGAGGACGGACGTGAGGAAGTGCCCCGAGCCACACGCCGGGTCGACCACCCGGAACTCGTCGACTGTCTCCAGAAGCGGGCCGATGATCGCCATATTCGGCGGCAAGTCCTCGATGAGTCCGTACACCGAGTCGAACACGCGAACGTCCCGCTCTTTCCAGTCGCACTCGTCGACCAGCGTCTCTTTGAATCGGTCGAGAAGGGCCGGGCGAACGGTCTCCTCGGCGCAGAATCGGGTGATTTCGCTCGGGGTGTAGTACGCACCGAGTTCTTTGTTCGTGTCGGCGTTGTCGCTGGTGATGTAGTTGACCGTCTTCTCGAATACGTTGCCCAGAACGCTCGGGTCGAGATCCGTCGGTGCGCCGCCTGCCGAGAAGCTGTACCGCTCCAGCAGGTCGATAATATCGGTCAGGACGGAGTCTCGCACGTCGAAGTCTGCCTCTCGGAAGCCGCCCTCGTCGTCCTCGATGGTCGGGCGGAACAGGCCGCTGTTGAGGTAAGGAACTCCCATGAAGAGGTCGACATTCGTGATGTTGGGGGAGCGGTCGGCGGGCTTCTCGTTCATCACGTCGTAGAAGAGCGGCTGGATCATCTCCTCGTAGAGCGACCCGGCGTAGATCCCCCGCTCGTGAGTGTCCTGCAATTCGAGGAGAAGATCGGGATCAACGATGTGCTTGTCTTCGAGGAATTTGATGAAGATGAGCCGGTTCATCAGCTCGACGGCGAACAGCCGAGCGTCCTCCTCGGTGGCACTATCCGGCTTTACGACGCCGTTCCCGATCAGCGACCGGGCGCTCCGCTCCTCCCCCTCGTCGACGATCCCGAAGACGTAGCGAATGTAGTCCTCGTAGAACTCGTCGGTGATCTCCTCTTGGCGGCGCTTGATGACCTGGCGGGCTTCCTCCGAAATAGAACAGAAATTGTCGAATTGAAAAGTCCTAATCAGACGAGTTATGGTCTCACAGCCCCGTTCAGACGAGATCACCCCCCCCCCCCGCCCAGATCGAATCACGCGAGAGAGAGTGTTGGCTCCCGACTTGATTCTCGAACAACGCGAGGAACACCGGCTGAAGGTCGACCTCCTCGATGACGTTGTGAGTATAGGCATCGGGGTCGTACCGGACGAAGATCCACCGGAGGCCGTCGGTAGCGAAGCCGAAGTCCGACTCGAACTCCCGCTGACTGAGCCAGTCCCGAACCTGCCCGAGTCCGTGATCGCGCTGATCCAGCTTCTTGTTGATCGGTTCGGCCTCGATGAGCAGACGAGTAGAGTCGATGTCGTCGTAGTCACGCAGAGAGACGGTGTAGTCTGCGACCATCGTCCGTTCACCAGAGAGTCCACCGGCCTCCGTGTCGTACTCGTAGCCGAGCTCGTCGAGAAGGGGCTCTATGACGGCGCGTTGAGTGAACGGTTCGGGGTCGAGTCCGTCACGCGTCATTCCCGCCCGAAGTTTGTAGGAGCCGGGATCGGCCCGGAGTATCTTTTCGAGGGTGTTGTCGTCGATCTGTTCTCGAAGCCGGGAGACGGCGTCGTCGACAGCCTGAATGAAGCTAACCTCGGCGTCCTCTTCGACCGTGGTCTCGAAGGCTTCTCGAACGAACTCGGTCGCGGCGGTGGAGGGATTAGATGCCATCGTGCGGATAGGGTCTCGTCAATTTGCTATCCGCTCGGATTGTAAAGTATTCGGGGAATATCCAGATCAAGTTATGCAGGATGATAACGTGTGTAAAACTTATTTGTGGCATAGTTGTAACAACAATATGCACCCTGTTGATCGCTTCAGAAAGCGCGTTGCTGAGGCAGTTGCCTCGATAATCCTACCCCTATTAGCGACGGTTGTGAACGCTATAATGACTGCTCCAAACCCTGCAATGGAAGATCCAAGTATGAGTACACAGGTGACGATCAGCTTCCTCGCCGCACTCGTGCAGTCACTTCCAGGAATAATGACGTTGATAACTATCGGCCTCGCCACGCTGGTTGCGGGCCCGCTTGGATTTATTGGCGCTATCCTCGAAGTTGTCGGCGCGTCTCAACTACTCCATCAACAAAGCCAAGCCGGCTTCTGGCTCATTTGTATTGGAGCGGCGATGGTCGTTGCTGGTCGGTTCATCCCGTGGCTCAAAGTCTGGAATCTACTTTCTGATTCGTGCTCCAGCGGCTACCACCGATAGCATCCAACAATTATGTTGCTTGATCTACTATTGATCAGCGATGCCGAACGAAGAACAGGTCGAAAATATAGTCGCGGCAATTGAATCAAAAGCAGATGAGTTTGGTCAACCAACAGAACATATAGATTACGTTGGAAATGATGATATACGCCGAATGGGTTGCTGGATAGGCACAGGCTGTGACAGAGTCCGGGTATTAGCTTCTCCAGAGTGGGACTACCTTGCTGTCGCCCATCTAATACGGTTAGATGAACGTATAGCGGCGGAGAATAATAGAGACGGTGATTCTGAGGAGATTGAGATTACGTCTGAGGATCTTGAGGAAGCGCGAGCTCAATTGAGAGAGGATCTTGATGATAATGTGGATGCCAATACGCTGGTTGAAATTTATCTTCGGATACACGAAGTAGCTACATCCGGTGACTGCGAGATCATCCTTGATGTTCTGGACTCGTATCAAACATCTCGATGTAGAACGCAAGAACTCATATTCCCGTACAATGAGCCAACTACCACCCCATTGCTTTGGGATGGATATAAACGAGTGAGGCAGACCGGGCGAACTATTCGGGAGATACTACTCGCAAGTTACCCAATAGGGAAATCATTGGGAGGTGGTGAAGAAACAGATACTCCCTCCGGCCCTACTGCATTCCAGTAGGTAGTAATCGACCTGAAAGAATTAGGATTGTCCGGCCAATCAAATTCTAATAGCAATTACAGTATAGATTCAGAAATAATAGAGTGTGTTCCGGCCAATGTTTGGGTGTGCAATAGAGGTAGAGGAACTGAGCCGATGAAATACACCCACCTTCCGGCGAGTCTGCCCGGTGGCAAGCCGAAATCGTCCGACGAGTTACAGTTGCCGTCGGTGCAAAAAAGCAGGGCTTAAATACGAACAGTCCGTCAAATCTGATGCGAACGCCGAGAAGACGGCTACCACATAAAGAGATGGCCCGCAGGGCCAGATAGCTCCGATAGTGTAGTCCGGCCAATCATATTGCCCTCTCACGGCAATGACCAGGGTTCGAATCCCTGTCGGAGCATCGCAGCGGGTTTTTCGAGCGAGACGCGCACGACGGATTCGAGATTCTGGGGACTTCTGCGAAGGTGCTGGATGACTGCGCGAAAGAGCAAAAGCAGGTCCGATCCGGAGAGCAAATCCAGATGGACCGGCGCAGTGCTCGGTCCCACGATGGCCAGCGTGGGACTCACGGGGCCAGCAGCAGGGTCGCTGGACGCCGTGACGATGCACGCCCTCAGCCGAGACGGCCTCATCGGGCAGGCGTCGAATCTCGGCAGAGTCTCGTGGCTAGCGAGCCTTGTGACGGGTCTACCTTCGCACGGATGCTTAGTCATTTGCGTTTCGTATCGCCGTGAATCTGGGACCTCACCCGTCGGAAAGGTTTATACCGCCTCTCGGGTAGTTTCAGGCGAACGATTTCGTCCGTTCATCTGCTGGAGAGCCTCTCTGCCGAGACCGAGACCTCTCCCGCTTGTTCGTAGATCCAATATGCAGTTGCCGACGACAGCCCATTATGAGTACTGACGACCAGAGCCCACTCGACGCCGTACGAGCAAAGTTGGAGGCCGAGATTCCGGACGAACTGAACGTTTCACGGGTTACCTACGAGGGCCCGGAACTCGTCATCTACACCGAAACGCCCCGGGAGTTCGCCGAGCGAGACGGCCTGATACGGAAGCTAGCCAGTTCGATCCGAAAACGCATCACCGTTCGGCCAGCGGCGGGCACACAGGCGAGTCCGGCCGATGCCAAGCCGCGGATCATGGATGTCATCCCCGACGAGGCTGGCATTACGAACCTACAGTTCTATCCCACGACGGGCGAAGTGTTGATCGAAGCGGAGAAGCCCGGACTCGTCATCGGGCGGCGCGCGAGCACGCTCCGCGAAATCACACAGGCGGTCGGCTGGACGCCCGAAGTGCTGCGGACGCCGCCGATGGAGTCGTCGACGGTCGACAACGTCCGGAACTTCCTGATTCAGGAACGCGACGAGCGACAGGCGTTCCTCGAACGCGTCGGCGAGCACATTCACCGCGAACCCACGCACGAGACGGAGTGGGTCCGCGTGACGACGCTCGGGTGCTGTCGAGAGGTGGGCCGCGCGAGTTTCATCCTCAGCACGCCGGAAACGCGAATCCTCGTCGACTGCGGCGACAAACCCGGCGCCGAGGGCGAGGTGCCCTACCTGCAGGCGCCCGAGGCAAACCCCATTCCGGACCTCGACGCGGTCGTCCTGACCCACGCCCATCTCGACCACAGCGCGTTGCTTCCGCTCCTGTTCAAGTACGGCTACGACGGTCCCATCTACACCACGCAGGCGACCCGCGATCTGATGGGCCTGCTCCAGCTCGACTATCTCGACGTCGCCGCGAAGGAAGGCCGGACGCCGCCCTACGAGAGCGCGATGGTGCGCGAGGAACTCAAACACACGATCACGGTCGACTACGGTGACGTCACCGACATCGCACCGGACATCAAACTCACGCTCCACAACGCGGGCCACATCCTCGGGAGCGCCGTCGCACATTTCCACGTCGGCGACGGCTTCCACAACGTCGTCTTCTCGGGCGACATCCATCACACGGACACCCGCCTGTTCAACGGCGCATCCAACGACTTCCCGCGCGTCGAGACGCTCATCATGGAGTCGACCTATGGACGGCGCAACGACGACCAGACCGACCAGGAAGACAGCGAGCGCAAGCTCATCGAGCTGATCGACGACACCTACGAACAGGATGGGAAAGTCGTCATCCCCGCCTTCGCCGTCGGTCGCTCACAGGAACTCATGCTCGTCCTCGAGGAAGCGATGCGGAAGGGGAAACTCCCGACGATGCCAATCTATCTCGACGGGATGATCCGCGAGGCGACGGCGATTCACACCGCCTATCCCGAGTTCCTTCGAGACGGTCTGCGACAGCGAATCCTCCACGAGGACAAGAACCCGTTCCTCGCCGAGCAGTTCCAACAGGTCGACGGCGGACAGGAGATGCGTGAGAACATCGCCGGCGGCGACCCCTGCATCATCCTCTCGACTTCGGGGATGGTGACTGGCGGCCCGATCATGTCGTGGCTCGAACTCCTGGGCGGTGACCCGGAGAACACGTTGGTCTTCGTGGGCTACCAAGCGCAGGGGACGCTCGGACGGCGGATTCAAAGCGGTCGACGAGAGATCCCGTTCAGTGACCGCGGAAGCCGGAGTGAGCAACTGACACTGCGCTTCGACGTGGAATCGGTCAGCGGATTTTCCGGCCACGCGGACCGGGGCGGCCTCGAAGACTACGTGCAAACGATGAATCCGCGGCCGGAGGAGATTCTTTGTGTACACGGGGACGAGTCGTCGACGGATCAGCTCTCGTCCGGGCTCTATCAGGAGTTCGATATTCGCACGCACGCGCCGAAAAATCTGGAGACGTTCCGTTTCGATTGATACGGTTTATCGTACGTCAGTACCGGTGGGTCGACGACCCGTCTGGGCGACCCACTGGAAGGCAGTACAATAATCCGTCTGAGCGGCTATCGCACCTGTCGATCCCTGCATCGCGGGTCCGTCCCAGTCGAGCTTGACATCCTCCCCGCGCTAAAGCACGGGGCTTTCTCCTTGAGTTGCCGTCAAGTGTCGAAACTCGCTCGACGCAGCGAAGCACGTTAGCCCGAAGTATCTCCGCTCGGCGCACACGCCGTCAGGAGGAAGGACAGCCATAGCTGTGCGCTCGAATCGCGGGATCGAAGTGAGCGGTGAGTCCGAGCCTGCCGTTTCGGACTGCCAGAACGGACTTCACACGACAGCGACACCTCAACGAAACGGGTTGCCAGACCGAACGAGGGAGAGTGGCGTTGTTTACTCGTGAGGCAGTGACTTGAACGATCGCGAAGACTTTCTTTCGGGTTCGACAATATTAACTTGCCAACGAGAGAACTCACTGACGATGACTTGGTCCAACCAAGAGTGGTGGCCGAACCTGTTGCGGCTGGACATTCTCGACGACAACGCGCGGGATGTCAGCCCGTACGACGAGGATTTCGACTACGCGGAGGAGTTCCAGAAGCTCGACCTCGAAGAGGTGAAAGCGGACATCGAAGCGGTGATGACGGACTCGCAGGACTGGTGGCCGGCGGACTACGGTCACTACGGACCGTTTTTCATCCGGATGGCGTGGCACAGCGCCGGGACCTACCGCACCGCTGACGGCCGTGCCGGTGCGTCCGGTGGACTCCAGCGGCTCCCACCGGAGAGCAGCTGGCCGGACAACGTGAACCTCGATAAGGCCCGTCGCCTGCTCCAGCCGGTCAAGCAGAAGTACGGCCGCAAGCTCTCGTGGGGCGACCTCATCGTCCTCGCGGGGAACGTCGCCCTGGAGTCGATGGGCTTCGAGACGTTCGGCTTCGCCGGCGGCCGCGAGGACGAGTTCAAGTCCAACGAAGCCGCCGAGTGGGGTCCCGAGACGGACTGGGAGACGACCTCGCCCGAGCGCTTCGAAGACGAAGAGGTGGGCAATCTCAAGGACCCACTCGCGAACACCGTGATGGGCCTCATCTACGTGAACCCCGAGGGCCCGTACGGCGAGCCGGATGTCGAAGGCTCGGCGGCGAACATCCGCGAGGAGTTCGACCGCATGGCGATGGACGACGAGGAGACGGTCGCGCTCATCGCCGGCGGCCACACCTTCGGGAAGGTCCACGGCGCCGACGACCCCGAGGAACACGTCGGTCCCGAGCCCGAGTCGGCCCCCATCGACGAGCAGGGCCTCGGCTGGGCACAGGAGCATCTCGACGAGAAGGCCGGCGGCCTCGACGTCATCACCAGCGGTATCGAGGGTCCGTGGAACGCCTCGCCGATTCAGTGGGACATGGGCTACATCGATAACCTGCTGGAACACGACTGGACCTCGGTCAAAGGCCCCGGCGGTGCGTGGCAGTGGAAGCCTGTCGGCGACGATATCGAGGGGGCACCGCGGCCGCACGACCCCGACGAGACCGAAGAGCCGATGATGCTGACGACGGACATCGCCCTCAAGCACGACGACGACTACCGAGAGATTCTGGAGCGGTTCCAGGAGAACCCCGCCGAGTTCCAGCAGGCCTTCGCGAAAGCGTGGTACAAGCTCATCCACCGCGACATGGGCCCGCCGGAGCGACTCCTCGGCCCGGAGGTCCCGGACGAGACGTTCGTCTGGCAGGACCCCCTCCCCGATGCCGACTACGAGGTTATCGGCGACGCCGAGGCTGCCGAACTCAAGGAGGAGATTCTCGACACCGACCTGACCGTCTCGCAGCTGGCCAAGACCGCGTGGGCGGCGGCGTCGACGTACCGCGACAGCGACAAGCGCGGCGGCGCGAACGGCGCTCGTATCCGGCTGGAGCCCCAGCGCAGCTGGGAGGTCAACGAGCCCGAGGAACTGGCGGCGGTGCTCTCGACCCTCGAAGGGATCCAAGAGGAGTTCAACGGCTCGCGTGACGACGACGTGCGCGTCTCGCTCGCCGACCTCATCGTGCTGGGCGGCAACGCGGCCGTCGAGCAGGCGGCGGCCAAGGCCGGCTACGACGTCGACGTGCCGTTCGAGCCGGGGCGCACGGACGCCACCCAGGAACAGACCAACGTCGAGTCCTTCGAGGTGCTCGAGCCAAAAGTCGACGGCTTCCGGAACTACCTCGGCGCGGGCGACTTCGACGACCTGTACGACACGCCCGAGGAACGGATGGTCGACAAGGCGGAGCTACTGAACCTGACCGTCCCCGAGATGACGGTGCTGGTCGGCGGCATGCGCGCGCTTGGCGCGACGTACGGGGACGACCGCGGCACCTTCATCGACCGCCCGGGCACGCTGACCAACGACTTCTTCGTGAACCTGCTCGACATGGACTACGAGTGGGAATCGGTCTCCGCGGACCACGAACGCTTCGAGGTCCGCGACCGTGACACCGGCGACGTCGAATGGGAAGCCACCCGCTTCGACCTCATCTTCGGCTCGAACGCCCGTCTCCGCACCGTCGCGGACGTCTACGGCAGCGACGACGGCGAAGAGGCGTTCGTGCAGGACTTCGTGGATGCGTGGCACAAGGTCATGACCCTCGACCGGTTCGATCTCGAATAAGGGAGTCGGCTCCGCAGCCGGCCCCTCGCCGGCGCGGTAATACGGCTCGCATCCGGCCTCGCCCGGACGTGCCACCCCCCGAACGGGGGGTATTCTCACCCACAGCGCCGTCTGACACGGAGCGGCGCGTGGCGCGGCGGCTCCGATCTGCTTCGGGGGTCGTCGGTGGGAAGGCTCGTCCCGTTCTGGGTCGAATTTGTGCCTCCCGTATGGCAGAAGGATGGATAAATGACGAAAACGGGTTTTATTACCGAAGCGCCAACCGTGAGCCATGAGCGATGTCATCCAGAGGGATGGGGCGGCGCCGAACTCCGGGGCTCGGCTCGCCGACGCCCGAAGAGAGACACGTGAGCAGGCGCTCGATATGGGGGCGGAATGAATCGATCTCGACTCCTGACGGCGCTTCTGGTTTCGGCCATCGTGGGCAGTTGCCTGGTGGCGCCGCTGACGAGCGTCGGCGCCGCCCAGAGTACCGCGGATGAGTCGGAGGCATACGTCTCGATCGGAAACGTCTCGGTGTCCCCCCAGTATCCGGGACCTGACGAACAGGTCACGGTCACGGCGACGTTCCGGAACTCCGCGAATAGTGGTGGGGCTGCCAAGCTTACGGAAGCGAGCCTTCGTGGGCCCGGCGTCTCGAGACGGAGTTCGGCAGATAACCTCGGTGACCTCGGTCCCGGGGACTCGATCGAGGTTCCCTTTTCCACGACGTTCGAAGAGACGGGACAGAAGCGGCTCACGGTCGTGCTTCGCGGGCACGGCCCCGATGGGAGCGTCTTCGTCGTGGAGCGACCGGTCTACGTGACCGTGGAGGAATCGAGCGGCATCTCGCTCGCCTTCTCGCCGGTGTTCGACGCCGATCCCGCTGCAGGCGCGGAAACCCCGATCAACGTCACGCTGGCAAACGGCGACAGCGAGGCCGTCACCGGAATCCAGCTCGAGCTCAACGGCAGTGGGACCGTCGAGGATCCACAGCGAGTCAAAGGATCCATCGGCGCAGGGTCGGAGCAGACGTTCCAGTACGACGTTACGTTCGATGGCACCGGAACGCAGACGCTCAGCGGCGACGTCACGTACACGACGTCGGAGGGGATGCGGCGAACGGCCACGAAATCGGCCGATATCGAAGTCAGTGAACCGGACATCAGCGCTGGTCTCACAGCGAGAAGCGCGACCGACGGCTCGGTCGAAACCAACGTCGAGTTGACGAACTTCGGAAACGCGGCGTTCTCCGACGTAGAGGTCGTCGCGAGCGCGGGCGGGGATGTTGTCGCTCGGAACCTCATGGAAGACGTCGACCCCGACTCGAGTCGATCAGTGAGATTCGATGTTCCGAGCTCCGTCGATGGCACAGTCACGTACACGGCGACCTACACTGCGGCTGGAACCACGCACACGACAGCCGTACAGGACCAATCCGCCGTCTCGGGGGAGATCCGTCTCGTCAGCGTCGCAACATCCCGGTCCGGGGCAGGAGTGACCCTGCAGGGTGACGCCGCGAACATCGGCAGTACCACTGCCGAATCCGTCCTGCTCAGGGTCGTCGACACTGACGACGTAGATCCGACCGCTCCGGTGGGAGAGTATTATGTCGGCGAAATCGAGGGCAGCGAGTTCGGCACCTTCGAACTGAGTGCCGAGACGGGATCGAACGCCTCGACGATACCGGTCGAAGTCACGTACGTCGTCGATGGTGACCGAGTGACATCGATCCAACGGATCGACATCGCGTCGATATCGGGGAGCAGTGGACAAGCCGCTACCGGGGGGAGCGACGAGCAAGCGGCGGGCGAGGAGCAGGGTCCGCCTTCGGATGGGGGCCCACCGATTCTGGGAATCGGGATCGCCGTGCTGGTCGTGATCGCTGGTGCCGTCGGCTTCGGCATCCGTCGCTGGCGTAGCCAATGAGTATTATCGAACTCACCGATGTCGTCAAGCGCTATCAGAGCGGAGAGGAGGTGGTCGAGGCGCTGAAAGCCGTCGATTTCCACGCCGAGCGCGGCGAGATGGTGCTCGTGACCGGCCCCTCCGGATCCGGGAAGAGTACCTTGCTCAATATGATCGGCCTCCTCGATACGCCGACTGAGGGGACGATTCTGCTCAACGGTCGAAACGTGACGGATTTCGACGAGGACGAACTTACCGAGGAGCGTCGGTCGTCGCTCGGATTCGTCTTTCAGGATTTCCATCTGCTCCCGATGCTTACGGCCGTCGAAAACGTCGAACTCCCGTCGATGTGGGATCGAAGCGTCGACCGCCATGAGCGTGCCATCGACCTGCTGCAGTGGGTCGGCCTCAGTGACCGGCTCACCCATACGCCAGCCCAACTGTCCGGCGGCCAGCAACAGCGCGTCGCCATCGCTCGCGCGCTCATCAACGAACCGGATATTCTCCTCGCGGACGAACCGACGGGGAACCTGGATCAGGCGACCGGTCGAACCATCCTCGAAGAGATGACGCGTCTCAAAAAGGAGGAGAACATCGCCATCGTCGCGGTAACCCACGACGAACAGATGAAGGACTACGCGGATCGCGTCGTCCGCCTCGTCGACGGGGTGATCCAGTCGTGAGCGTCGCGGCTATTCTCCGGCGGTTCCCCAGCGCGTTGATGGCGTGGCGAAACCTCGGCCGGAATCGGATGCGCACCGGTCTGGCCGCGCTCGGCATCGTCATCGGTGTCATCGCGATCGCCTCGCTCGGCATGGCCGGCGTCGCGATCCAGCAGCAGGCGACATCGCAACTCGGAGGGCTCACCGATCAGGTGTCCGTCTCTGCCGGCCAAGATAGCGTCGAAGACGGCGTGACAGCCGACCAGATCGATGAGATGGACAGTGTTCTGACGGACGCACGGGTCGTCCCACAGAAGACCAACGACACGACGGTCTCCTCGCGAAGCGACGAGGCGTACGTGAGCGTGACGGGTGTAACCGAAGCGAGCGCGCTCTACGACGTCTCCAGCGGGGAGGCACCGGACCGACTACAAACCGGTGCGTTGCTCAGTAACAGCACTGCCCAAGAGCTCGGCCTCGAGATCGGTGATCCGGTCAGATACGACGGACAGCTGTACCGGATCCGGGGCTTTATCGCCTCCGACAGCGGCTTCGGGCCCGGCGGTGGCGGCGAACTCGTCCTTCCTCTCTCCGCACTCGCCGACCAACAGCACTACGACGCCGTGACGATCATCGCCGAAGACGGCGACGAAGCCTCGGCGATCGCAGACCGGCTCGAAGCGCATTTCAACACCGAGGGACGGGACTCCGAGGAGGAGTTGCAGATCACTACCTACGGGAGCGCCCAAGAGAGCATCAACTCCTTCATGAACACCCTGCAGCTCGCGCTGATCGGCATCGGCTCGATTTCGCTGGTCGTCGCGAGCGTGGCGATCCTCAACGTCATGTTGATGAGCACGGTTGAGCGCCGTGGCGAAATCGGCGTCCTTCGAGCCGTCGGCATCCGCCGCGGTGAAGTCCTCCGGATGATTCTCACCGAGGCAGCCTTCCTGGGTGTGGTTGGGGGGGTCATCGGCGCAGCGGGATCGCTCGCCGTCGGGG
Source organism: Haloplanus sp. XH21 (assembly GCF_023276355.1). NCBI lineage: Archaea > Methanobacteriati > Methanobacteriota > Halobacteria > Halobacteriales > Haloferacaceae > Haloplanus > Haloplanus halobius. The sequence continues at coordinate 1,099,400 of NZ_JALLPL010000001.1, read as the reverse complement.
TCGTCTTATTCAGCGTGCTCACAGGTGATGCGACCCTCGTGTTCGGCTGGGGCAGCGTCCGGTATCTTCTGTTCGGCTTCCTCTTTGCAGTCGTCACGAGCGTGCTGAGTGGGATCTACCCCGCCTGGAAGGCGGCGAACGACCGGCCAGTCGAGGCGCTCCGAGGATGAGTGGATGAACGTCACCCAGTCGCGCCATCGAAACGGAGCACGGGACATCGCTCGACGTGAGTCGGTACGCTACGACGTGATTCCGTCGACATCAGAAGCTATTTCCGCGTATTCCCCCGCAATTGCGGTAATGCGGCAGTTATTGTGGTGGCTCATCGGTGGTTCGCGGGGAGGTGAAAACCGCCTCCGGATCGTCCGAGCGCTCCACAAGCGTCCGAGGAACACGAACCAACTGTCGGAGGATCTCGATTTGAACTACAAAACCGTCCAACACCACCTCGAGGTGCTCGGGGAAAACGACATCGTGACGACGGAAGGCGACACCTACGGGAAGATGTATTTTCTCACCGATCGCATGGAACGAAACCTGGATATCCTCGACGAAATCGCCGAACAAGCGGACATAAACAGCCATGGGGACTGATCGAAACCCACGCCGCAGGACGGCACTCGTCACCGCCATCGGACTACTGTGTGGACTGCTTGCCATGCTCGCGGTCGGGGTCTTCCCGGCCCCCCCGAAGTGGATTCCGGAACTGTTCGTGTTCCTCGTCCGAGTCCAAGTGTTCGTCACGACGTTCAATCTCGTGCTGCTGATGGCGCTGCTGTGGACCTACGTCTCCCTCTATCGCGACCTGCCGAACAGATACACACGTAGTCTCATTCTTCTCAGCCTGGCGCTATTGCTCTACGCGCTGACCGCCAATCCGGTCATCCACTTGGCGTTCGGCTTTCCGCCGTCCGGGGGGAGCCCGTTCATCGTCATCCCCCACGCGTTCGTCGGGGTAGCGATCATCGTGCTGTTCTATCAGAGTCAGACATAAGGGCGCTTCTGCGCCGATAGCGTTCGGAAACCGACGGCCCGGTGTCGGCCGCCATGACACTCATCGAGAGACCGAGAACGGCACACTGATTCGGGGCGCAAGCGGGCAAGGTCGGCACGACTCAACGACGAACGGTCGTGGCCGTCGCTCAGTCGTCCGCCGCCGCGCCCTCGGCCGCGCCCGGCTCGGTCACGCCACCGGTGGCCCCGCGCGGGAAGTTATCGATCGTCGCCGCCCGGAACGCCGATTCGTCGAACGTGTACTCCCCGTCGAGGAAGTCGAGGACTGCCTTCGTGTCCCGCCGGGCGTTTTTGAGACAGGTCGACGCACCCGGCGACGGGGTGATGTTGAAGATGATGTCGTCGCCGACGATCTTCGCCTCGCCCATATCGAGGGACTTCGCCGACGTGTCGACGATCTGTGGCCGCACGCCGCCGTACCCCGCCGCGCGTTCGATGTCAGCGAGGTCGACGCTCGGGACGACTTTCTGGACGTGCGGGAGGAACTGCCGGCGACCGACCTCGGGGAGGTCGTAGACGAGATTGCGGAGGACGTAGGGGAGGAGAATCCGGTCCGAGAGGACGTTCGCGTAGCTGAGCATCGCCGCCGCGTTCAGCCCGAACACGTCGAAGAAGTCGGTCATCGTCGAGAGGCGACCGCGTTCGAGCGTCGGGACCAGTTTCGCGGTCGGCCCGAACCGCGTGACGCTCGGATCGTGGACATCCGCGTCGCCGTGGACGGCAGCGAAGGGGAGTTTCTTCATCTGCAGCGTGTACACCTTCCCGTTCAGGAGGTCGTCGGCGAGGAAGAAACTCCCGGCGACGGGGAGCAACACCTTGTCCTGGCCGTAGCCGAGGTCCTTCGCGATCTGGAGGCTGTGCGAGCCGGCGGCGACGACGGTCGCGTCAGCGTCGAACCGGCCCTCGGTCGTCTCGATGGTGTGCCCGTCGAGCGTCGGCGTGACATCGGTGACTTCCGTGTCGGCGTACACGTCGACGTGGGCCTCGTCGGCCGCGCGCTCGACGAACGACTTCGTCGTGGCGCCGTAGTCGACGACGTAGCCGTCGGGCGTCTGGAGGGCGAGCAGCTCCACGTCGGGGTCCCGGCCCTCGACCACCGCGGGTTCGATCTCCGCGATCTCTTCGCGCCCGATCGGTCGCAGTTTGGGGAAGAGGTCACCGAAGCCCTCCTCGTCGTACCGGCGTTCGAGTTCCGGCACCTCCTCGTCGCCGACCGCGAGCACCATCTTGCTCCGCTTTGCGTGCATCTCGCGGTCGGGGTCGTGGTTCTCCAGATAGCCGGCGAGCAGTTCTGCCCCCTCCTTGACCTCGCGGGCCTTCTCGAGCGTGTAGTTCGTCTCGATGTCGCCGAAATGCAGCGTCTGCGAATTGTTCGTGTGGTGGGAGTTGATCGCCGCGATCTCCGCTTCCTTCTCGATCAGTGCGATCGAGCCGATGTCGGTGAACTTCGCGGTGGTGTACAGGAGTGAGGCACCGCTGATACCGCCGCCGACGATCACCAGATCATATGTGTCAGACATGGGTGTTCCGTGATAGCTACGTCCACGACTGTACTCCAGACGGATAACTCATATTTTTCTCCGTCGAGCTATCGACGATTGTCGACGTACCGGTCGACAGAGGGGCTGTATCGGCGGGTCAGCCCACGAGCCCGTGGGGCGTGATCCTAGGCGTTTCACGGCGATACCGGAGCGAGACGCCGTTCGCAACGGCATAGGCCGCCGGCGTCACTCGGCCGCCAGCGTGATACGCCCGTGAACTCGAACCAGGCGCCGCCGGCGTCGCCGTCGGTGACGCGAACGGGCCAGCCGTGGGCCTCGGCGACCCGCGCGACGATACTGAGGCCGTACCCCGTTCCGCCGCGCCGAGTGGTGTACCCGTAGTCGAACACGATATCGCGGTTCTCCTCGGGGTGCCGCGCCATCCCGGTAAACAAGCACTGGAGGAACGAGCGATCCGGACGAGTGGTCACGGCACCGTCCTTGGATTGTCGGACCAGATGAGTGTCTCAGGGGTGGATAGAAGTTACCGGGGCGTGGCCACTCTTAACACGCGTCCCCTGATAGTGTCAGAGCCAGGAGTCCATGTTCGACCGAGCGCTTCTTCCGACGGACGGCAGCGAGGCAGTCGGGCCCGCAGAGGAGACCGCCATCGACCTCGCTGAAATACACGGGGCAACGCTCCACGTGCTCTACATCGTCGACCAACCGACCTCTGTTTCCGGGACGGGTGAGGGAGTACCTGGATTGGATGCCCTTTTGGACGCGTTCGAGCAGGAAGGACAGGAAGCCACCGGCGATGTCGCCGCGCAGGCAGCGGACCGTGGCATCGAAGCGACGAGCGCTGTCCGACGTGGAAACCCGCACGACGATATTCTCACGTACGCTGAGGACCACGATATCGATGTCATCGTCATGGGAACCCACGGTCGAACGGGCGTTAAGCGAGCGCTACTCGGTAGCGTGACCGAAGACGTTGTCCGCCACTCCGAGATTCCGGTATTGACCGTCCACCGGGACCCGGAGGAGTAGGTCTCTCACAGCCCTCCGTCACGGGCGGGCGAAATCCGGGCCGTTCAGTGAGCGCTCGGGACTGGCAACCTAATGAACCGGTGTTTCGTCGACGGTCGCGTCGACATCGGGGTCGTAATGCTTCAGCCCCCACGAGACCAGGGCACAGATCGCGCTCAGGACGACGAACAGGGAGAACCCGCGTGCGTACCCGATCTGCCCGAAGACGTCGGTGTAGTAGCCCAGCGCCGGGAGGATGATGAGTGTCCCGCCGCCGCCGACGCCGCTGATCCAACCGGAGGCGCCACCGACGGCTTCGGGGACGAACTTCGGGACCAACTCGAAGACGGCGGCGTTAGCGATCCCCATCCCCGTGCCGAGGATCATCATCCCGATGAACGCCGGCCAGAAACCGCTCGCGAAGGTCATGACGACCGCACCGACGGCCATGACGCTGAAACTCGCGATCGCGACGTTCTCACCACCGAATCGGTCACTGATGCTACCGCCGGGAATCCTGATGAGGGAGCCGTAGACGATGAAGATGCCCGCGAGCAGCCCCGCTGTCGAGAGGTCGAAGCCGTGGAACAGGTCCCAGTAGGTGGGAAACCACGCGGACAGCGAGGTGAACCCGCCGCCGAACGAGACCGTATAGAGGAAGACGAGCACCCACGTCCGTCGGATCGACGCGGATTCTCGCAGCGAGTCCCAGGCGTTCCCGGACGGGAAGATGTCCTGTCCGAGTTCGTCCGCCGTCTCCGTCGCCGCCTCCTGGTCGTTCCCCTGGCGGAGCAGCTGGAAGTAGTACGGGTCGACAGCGTAGGTGGCGTAGGCGATGGTGACGGCGACGACGAACGCGAGCCAGATCCCGTAGGCGATCGCCAGCCCCGTGAGACCAATCAGGACCGGCAGGACATAGACGACCATCCCCGGGCCGATGTTACCGGCGCCGGCGAACGCGCCCATCGCGAACCCCTGTCTGTCGCTGGGGTACCAGTAGGAGGTCTGGCTGATTCCGACGGAGAACGTCGCCCCGCCGGCGCCCGCCAGCAGGCCGAACAGCACGAGCAGCGGGTACAGATGCATCCCGAAATCGTGGGGGTACGTCAGAAACAGCGTGACGACGAGACCTGCGATCCCGACGATCGTCGAGGCTAACAGGATGAGCATCGGTTTCTTTCCGCCGGCCTCGTCGACCCAGGCCCCGAACGGGATCCGCAGCACTGCTTTGCTGAGGTGTGGCGAGCCTAACAACAGTCCGTGGAAAACGCCGGTGAGGGCCAAGTGTTCCTCAAATATCGGGCCGGCAGCCCCGTAGAACACGATCGTGGTGAGGCCTGCGAAAAACCCGACCGTCGCCATAAATAGGCCACGTCGAGGCGTACCCTCGACGCCGTTCGCTTCCGCGACGCGGTTTTGGCCAGTCATTTTTCCGCGGGGGGAGTCTGGCCCCGTCTGACTGCTACAGTCCGATTGGTCCCTTTCCGGTGAGCATCAGTATATCCGCGCCGGTGCTCATATGACGGCCTTGTCCGAGACATCTTCGTACAGTTCGTTTCGTAGCAACGGGCCCTTGTCTCTGTCGAATTATTTTTTGTGTGTCAATTTTAGAAGACCGGAATTCTGCAATTTCGGTTCCCCGTAGGTAGTGATAAACTGCTGTGGATTAATATACTATCAGAATTTAGATAGTTGTCTGTGGGAGTGGCGCGGCCGACGAGGTCGGGGCCGTCGGTTTCGGTGGACGTGACGATCTCTCCTCCTCCGGTGGCGGCGATGCCGACGAATCGACGGCGTTTCGCGACCGATGTCGTGATCGCGTCAAGCGGGGAGATGTCGAGCTCCTCGGCCATCAGCAATGAGTCGGGGTGTCGCGACACGAAACGCGCCCACAGATCAGCAAAGCGGGGCCCTGCATCGACCGAATCTTGATGTGCTAGCTCCCGGAACTGACCAAGCATGGCAAGCGCGGCAGGCAGTCTGACCGAGCCACAGGTGCTCGCGCACACGAAACGGCGGCTCTTCCCCGAAGCCGACGAGGGATACGCCGTCGTCGACACGCAGTTCTCCTCGGATCGCTGGCTCGCCAGCCAGCACATCGGCCCGGAGATCAAGGACGCGCTCTCGCCGTTCAATCACGTTCGGGTCGGCACCGGCTATCCCGACCTGGTCGGCGTTCGCACCCTCGACGACGGGCTCCTCGCCGTCGACCGACTGGGTGACGACCCGCCGTTGATCGTCGTCGAAGCGAAAGGGCATACGGATCACGGCCGGGTCGACATCGAACGCGGGATCGTCCAAGCGTACGACCGATTGCACGAGGCCAACGCCGCCTACGTCGCGGCGCCGGCGAGTGCTATCTCCCAATCGGCCTGCACGCTCGCCCGGGAGTTGAACGTCGGCGTCCTCGGTGTCGAGACGGACGGCGCCGTCGAGGCCATCGAAGCCCCGCGCATGGTCGGAAACCGGACGACGACGGAGACGAGCGCGATCCGATTCCAGGCCAGCGCGCAGGGCGTCGCGGACAAGTCGTTCGGGCTCAACCACCCGAAGAACTACCTCGCGTACCCGCTCGCCGTGCATCATACGGCAGAGACGGAGGGCATTCTGGCCGAGCGAGTCGTGCGCGCAGTCGACGACGCGCGCACGGGAGCCGCGTTCCTGAATCTCGTCGACGACGACCCCGACCGTATTCACCTGACGCCCCTCGGGAGAGAGGTCGTCCGGTTCGCGCTCCGGGAGTACGAATCGGTCGACGACGCGCTCCGCGCGTTCGACGACTGGAAACGGTCACGCAAGCGTTTCTGCGACATCGCCCCGAAGTGGGGACTGCTCACTCGCCGGGTGGTCTACGAGTATCCCGCGACGAAACTGCTCGTCGAAGAACTTCAGCGGATGCACGCGGACCGGATTCCCGAGCCGACGCTGCCGGAGGTCGTCGAGTACCTCCACGAACTCCATCCCTCCTTCACCGTCGAGTTGTTCGTCCGCGGCGACCAAGCCGTTCGCAGTCGCGTGCTGAACGCCGACGGCGAGTTACAGTCCGCCACGCTGGCCGACGGGGACGTGTACCACTCGCCGACGGTCTTCCAGCTCAAGGCGATGCTGTATCACGCGGGAATTCTGACGACACGGGGCGCCGAACCGTCGAATCTGGACCCCTCGACGGACGTATGGAAGCTGCGGGAGTCGGTTATGTGAACTACCCACCCCTACTCGCTCACGGCTGACGCCGTTCGCTCCTTGAGGGCAGGGCTTCCTGCTTCCACGACGCGCTTTGCAGGAACCGTAGTGGTTCCCGTAGGGAGCGCAGTCTCCACAGGCGTTGATTCGGAGTATCCCACTCCTACATCTTGTAGACCGCGAGAAAGGATGTTCCACGCCGCGTTCGCGTCTCTGTCTGCCTCAAACCCGCAGGCCGGACAGGCGTGTTCACGGACCCACAACGGCTTCTCCGTCGAAACGCCACACGACGCGCACTCTTTCGTCGTCCCTCTCGGATTGACCGCCACGAAGTGCGTCCCTTCGCGGTCGCACTTGTATTCGAGCAACGAGAGGAACGTCCGCCACGCTGCCGATGCAGTATTCCGACTGTTCGACGGACTTTCCATCATCCCCTTCACGTTCAGGTCTTCGACCGCCACGAGGTCGTATTCCCGAGCGTAGTACGCCGAGAGCTTGTGCAAGAAGTCGCGGCGCTTCCGTCGGAGGTCGGCGTGACACTCCGCGACTCGACGCCGTTGCTTCTCGTAGTTGTTCGACCCGTGTTGCTTCCGTGAGAGCTTCCGTTGCTCGCGCTCCAACCGTTCGCGCTCGTCGGAGAGAGTGAGCGGCCCGACCGCCGTGCCGTCGGTGTCGTGTGCGTACTTGAGAATCCCCACGTCGATGCCGACGCACCGTTCAGGGTTCTCGGGAGGCTCGGGTAGTTCACGGTCCATTTCGACGCCGAATGTGGCGAACCACTCACCCGTCGGTTCTTTCTTGAGCGTGACCTGCTTCACGGTGGCGATGTCGGGGATGGCGCGGTGGAGCCGAATCGGTATGTCCGCGAGTTTCGAGAGCGACAGCACAGTCTGACCGCCCTTCTTGTCGAGCTTGAAGCCAGACTGGTACGTGAAACTGCGGAACTCCCGTGGGGGCTTCCACTTGAGGTGACCGACGCCGTAGCCGTTCCTCTTGAGCGCCGAGAGCCCGTTGAGGTTGTCGAACAGGCGTTCCACGACGGTTTGGAGAACCTTCGAGTACACGTCCGAGAGGTCGTCCCACCACTGCTTGAGGTCGGGGAGCTCCGCCCGTAGCGTGGTCATGGACGGCAGTTCACCGTGTTCGTCTTGGTACTCGTTGAGGCGGTAGAGTGTGTGGTTGTACAGTTGCCTACAAATGTCTCGGTGGCGGTCCAACTCCTCACGGTGGGCGTCGGACGGCTTGAGACGGAACTTGTAGGCGTAGTACATTCTACTCGCGTTGGTCCTCGACGTACTGTTTCAGCACATCCAGCGACACCTGCCCCGTCGAGATGAGGCAGTACGAGTCGTTCCAGAACGAGTCGCCCCACAGTTCGGTCTTGAGTTCGTCCGCGTACTCGTTGCGGATACGGCGGGCAGTCGCGCCCTTGGCCGTGTTGATAAACTTCACGAGGTCTGTGGTTGGCTTCGCTCGGAAGAGGATATGTACGTGGTCGTCCTCGCCGTCGAGGTGCGTCAGTTCGACACCGTAGTTGTCCGTGAACCCGCTGATGACCTCGTGAATGAATTGGGTTCGCTCCTCGGTTAGCACTCCGCGCCGATACTTCGTGGTGAGTATCAGGTGGTAGTGCAGGGAATACGTCGAGTGCGCTCCCGAGTCGAGGTCGGACTCCATTGGGTTCGATCAATACTATGCTACCCTACTGCACAAACGTTGTGATTGCGTGGGCCTGTGGGCCTGTGGGCCTGCCACCGAATCGTGTATGAGAACTGTACGGCGCTGTATCCCCTCCCTGCTCGCGCCTCCCGTTCGGTCGGCGCTCGCTGAGGTAGGGGGCTTAGCGCCTACTTTCAGCTAATACGACAATTCACTCTGTACTGCGTATCGAGTATGTTCTTCCCCGGATGCTCCGGCAAACGCTTTTGTCTCGCGGTGCCCTCGTTTGAAGAACCCATGGGGCTTTTCAACGAGCTCGGGCGACAGGTCGAGGAGTTCAAGCAGACTGCGAAGAACGCAGCCAATAGCACTGATACGTTCCAGTGCCCAGCATGTGATGAGCAGTTCGACAATACGCACGAGCACTGCCCGGAGTGCGGGGAGCCGATGGTTGAGTCGACGGGGAAGGATTAGTCGCCTCCTCTGTCTCTGCGACCTCCGTTTGGATATCCGCTTCGCACATGTGGGTTTTCGAGGTATTTGAGCAGCGTCTCCCGGAATTCGGTTAGGGTAGCGGTCGAGACAACGAGTTGGTAGTCACCCCTCAACCCAGCGACGAACACCGTGTGGGAGAACGCCGGTCGAAATGGCACCCGAAATCAAGACGGTGGTGTCGAGCACCGCTGTCATTCAACGTTGTTCCGCGCTTCATGGACGAGCTCGGCTACTTCGGTTATCGAGAGCTCAACCTCGTCAGCGCGCTCTTCGACACGCTGTCGGAACTCTTCGACCGAGGGGAGCTCGACTTTCTTCAGCACGAGGCCGTAGTCGGTGGGAACGACCATCAGCTTCGTTCCTTGTTGCAGACCGAACTCTTCTCGGAGCCGACTCGGGATCGTAATCTGATCCTTTGGCGTCACGGTCGTGATTTCGGGAGTGTCGCTGTTCATGATTATGTAAGGATTCCTTATAATAAACAAGAACCTTCGAGCAGCCTGAAATCTGCGAGCCCTAGCTTTACGGCAATATATTCCCAATAGGAATTCTATGCCTAATGGGAAAGAAAAGACCACGATCGCGCTGGAATATCCGTTTCCCGGCGATCGGGTATTCCGCTATCAGGCGATGCAAGACCTCCTCGGACTGTTAATCGAGGAACCATACGAAGAGTACACGGTGAGTAGACTGGCGGAGATGATTGACGCCACCCAGGCGACGATTTCGAAGTCGGTGCGCCTACTCAACGAGACGGGAGCGATCCAGACCCGTCGAGATGGCAGAAAACGGTACGTCAGTATTCGTCGCGACCGGCTCTCGAAGCCCGATCCCGTTCTCTCGGTTCCACAGACCGAATTCCACAAACCACTCAAAACAGTCATCGACCGCACACAGGAGGCACTCGACAACCTCGTCGGAATCCTCCTGTTCGGCAGTGTCGCTCGTGGCAATGCTGACCGCGCGAGCGACATCGACCTGCTGGTCCTCGTCGACGACGACAAAACCCAAGCCCGTCGCTCCGTCCAGTCCATCGTCAGTGACTTAGAGGAAACCAAGTTCGACGGCAATCGGTACTCGTTCGAAGTGTTAGTCGAGTCGACTGACAGCGCGAGACGAATTGGAGACCGCCTCCAGCAGCAGTTCGACGACGGGATTACGCTCGTCGGCTCGGACGAGCTGTCGGCGATTCGGTCGGAGGTGTACGACGATGGAGAATGACGACATCACGGACGCACTGGCCGCAGCGGAACGGAGCTTCGAGCAATCACCCGAACGGGTCGAAGAGGGGCTCGACGTTGACGAGGCGGAGCTGGTACAACTTCGGCGTGCGTGCCGGCTGCGTGCCGCGGCATCGTTGCTACTGGATCGTGGGTACTACACGGTGGTTATGAAAGATTCGAGGCTAAAACCTCGCCCTTCAGGGCGGGGAGGATGTCAACGAATCGTCGTTCGTGGCGATCGAACGCACCATCCAGTTCCGACTCATCCACGACGGTGCGATGGAGTCGTCCGAGGTAATCAGTAGCCATCGCCGGCTCTACCAGCGTGGGGCCGAAGTCGGGCTCTACGACGAGGAGTTCGCTGCCGAGCTTGCCGAACTGTGGAACCAGAACCGAACGGAAACGTACTATCGACTCGGGTTAGCCACCGAAGCGCAGGCAGTAGCCATGGAGGAGCTTGCAGCCGCTCTTCACCAACATCTGGTCGATGGAAGTCGGATCAGCTACGAATGTCTCTGCTGAATCAGCTGCTCCTGAGGCAGCTAACTGTGGTGAGTGAAGTATACCAGGTTGCTGAGTCCATCAAAGAGTACATTCGTACTCACGAGAATGGGCCGGAAAATCAGACGGTGCGGCGGGACGCACGGATACCCCCCACGGAACAGGGCTTGAATCCGAGCGAATCCAGGGCTTGCTGAATATCCTTGACTGGAGACTAGAACTACTTGAGAACGTCCGGCAGTTCGCCGCGTTCCGGTGTGTTCTCGTCGGGATTGATTCCGAGTTCTTGCAGCTCCTCCTCGGTGGGTTCACGCCCACCGTCGTTTTCGATCGCGTCGACGACGGCATCGAGATTTTCGAGGGCCTCGTCTCGCGTCTCGCCTTGAGCGGACACCTCAACTTCGAGGTCTCGGGCGGTCCAGGTCCCATCCTCGTTGTGAGTCAGGGTGATCCGCGGTTCCCGGCCGGATCCGTGCCCGGAATCGATACTCATACCCATACGTACATGCGGAGAACGGATAAATTACCCTTCCTCTGTGAGTCCGTGCATCGGTGTTCCGAGCGCGTTCCGTTCCATACGGGTGCCTACTCGGCCCACTCCAAATCAGACGGGGCGTACGAGTACTGTTTGATCCCCTCTTCGTCACAATGCGATTCGAGTGCGCCGGGAAACATCTCTGGATCCTCAAGCTGTCCGGTGTAGACCACCGACACCGGCTCGGAGGTAGAACCGCCAGCACGGGCAACTACGACGGCCTCGTCGGGATCGTCGTGACTCGCCTTGACGACCCTGTCGCCCGGCGTGAACGGGTTCTCAGCGAATTCCAGGTTCGTATGCTTGTACGTGTACAGCGTGATGTCCTGGTCGTCGCAGTACGACGAGAGAATGGCCGAGTCGATATCTCGCCAGTTGCTTGGCCCTTCGTCGAGGCTACCGGGGAACGCGACGCAGACGGCCTCACCGTCCATCGACTGACCGTAGACGCCCACGTCCTTCTCCGGAGGTAGGACCTCGACAACGACCGCCACAGACGCGTCCTCGTCACCGGACTTGACGACGCGGTCGCCCGGCGAAAACGGGTTCTGTGGCTTCTGGTTCATGTGGGCCGTGTTCGGGCCGAGATCCATCAGCTCGTTCATCGGACGAGCTGCGAGATGGTCCAGTTTCGTCGGTTCGTCGCCCGAGTACGCTTCCTGGGTCGACACTTTCGACGTGAGCGTCTCGACGCGCTCCCAGCCGAGGAGGATGAGCCCGTCCTCGTTGTCCCGGTGCCACACCATCACGATGATTTCGTCGTCGGGATCCTGGTCAAGGAGCTTCGACGGACGGAAGGCGGAGACATCTCGGGAGGTCTTCACGTCGATTTCGTAGCCGAACACCTCGAAGTCGTAGGCTGAGAAGCTCTCCGGGTGGCACTTACGAATCGCCTCCTCGTTTTCCCACTCCCACATTTCGACGGGGAGGTATTCCCGGCAGAACTGTTCGAAGGCGAGCTCCCCGAGGTTGCCGCGGCGTTTGGTGGGGACGTCGTCGGCGTCCTGCTTCACTGCCTGGTGATGGGCGCGTTTGCGGTCGACGTCGTCGGGGGTGTAGAGGTACACTGTGTTGAACGATATTGCATCGCCTCATGAAGATACTGCCACACCACATCAACAGGCCACTAATACGGTAATCCACTCTGTACTGCGTATAGGAGATACACGTACCACTCAGTTCCTTGTATATAATGGTCATTTGGTCGTTCTTGAGCACGTTTCATTGAGTCCGAGAAACTATATATGTCGCTGCCAAGTACAGCTTTCTATGCCCGCTATCAGCCTAGTATTCCTTGCCGCACAAGCCATTATTTCATCATTCGTTTATTACCTGGCGGGAAGATATGGGGCTCGTTCGCCATTAATCTCCGGCATCCTCGTTTTCATGCTTGGATTTGCTCTTGTACTCGTACTCGACACCGTTATCGGGCTATTTGCGGTCGAACTCCTACTCATCCTCATCTACTTTGTCGGATTACGTGCGGGACGACAGCCTTCAGTTTCAGCGTGATTCCCACAGGTCGATAGCGCTCAATACGCACACCTACTGAGCGGGTGGTTCATATCCGAAAGTCTCGGAATTAACCACCTTGGGAACTGTTCTATGACACCCTCACTCTATGCTACTGGCGGGGTAGAAGTGCGAAATTAGGAAAATGGCAGAGGAACCAGTATGGGCGGATATAGAGTGTGGGTGACTGATATTTCAGTAATGGCGTTTTGAGTCACAGGAAGCAGTCGGCAGCGTAGAGGCAGCGAACTCTAATTAGAAGGGAGTAAATGGTACCTCAAATTCTGTTTCAATTACGTCCAGCACTGCGTCTACTGTGAATTGGGAGAAAGCATCGGTATCGATATCGCTGCGGACTTCGTGTGGTCGGTACGATGCAGTCTGCATATTTCGTGTTCGAACAGTCCTGAGCGAATCTCGGAGACTGGCTTCTTGAAACGGGTTATCGAGGTCATCTATGGATTCTCCTTTCGGTCGAATCCAGAGTTCCCAGTCGAATCCATCAGAAAGTATTGCTACTGCATGGATGTCGAGGTCGCTGTCAAGATAGTTCTCCATGTCGTTCCGCGCGTTTTCGATTTTCTTTGGGGGTTTTACTTCGCCGAAAAACCGGATGTCTTGCTGCATCGCTACCTCGATTGGAATCGAGGTAACTGCGAAGTCGGGAATGCCGCCGCCTCGTGGCCATCGTGGCGCGTACTGTTTCGGTTGTGGGCGCAACGAGTACCCGAATGCCTGTCGGAGCATCGGGAATACGAGATGGTCTTCGATGAAACGCTCTGGTTTTTGGATGAGATTCTGTCCTTTGAGAAAGTGTTTTCCGTCAACGACGGTGTCGAAGTGCGCGGTGCATTCGCGTGCTCCGATCTCATCAATGAAGTCCTCTAGAACGTTCAGGATGTAGTTGGCAAGTGGGTCGTGGTCATCGAAGGTGGTAGGTTGATTTGTCATTTAATCAAGTGTCGGGCAATCATCCTTCAGGTCCTTGTTGGAGTGTAGTGTTAGAAATCGGAGAGGGATTGTTGCCGCTCGTAATCGTATTTCCTTCAATCTTCCCCATAAACTTATAACTCTCCACGATTTCAATAGGTTCGAGTCCCGGACAGAGGCGAGAGCCGCACACGATCCGCATGGGTTCCGGAAATTCAGCGGGCGCTCAAACGGCGGCTGAAAATTCAATTCCGGCTCTACAAGCGTTGAAGAGCAAGAAAACCGGATGGTTACAAGTCGTGCGGATTACGGATGGGTTGGGGCGGATTCGAACCGCCGGCCTGCTCCGTGTGAAGGAGCCGTCATAACCTGGCTAGACCACCAACCCGCGCAGTAAATCGGTACTTGGGACGGCGACTTAAGGGTTGTCTTATACGGTTTATTGTAAGTCAGTACCGGTGGGTCGCTGGGACGGTCAAGCGAACCACCGGTAAACAGTTACACTAATCCGTATTACTCGTCCGAATCGCCGCGGTAGCGACGGATTCGCTCCCGAGCGTCCTGGATGGCCGTCTTGGCCTCGCCCTCGGCACGCTCCTCCAGTTCGGCCAGGTCGTCCTGCAGTTTCTGCAGTCGCGACGGCTCCGGTTCTTCTTCGTCCTCGTTCCCGGTGAGTTCGCGGAATCGCTCTTCGAGCGGGTCGAGTTCCTCGAGGACGCCTTCCTTGGCGTGTTCAGTGGCGCGGCTGAGGTAGTATCGTGCGTCTTCGAAGTGCTTGTTCATATCTGACCCAAGGCGAAGGACAAATATAGCTTTTGTGGGGGGGTGTGACAGGGAAGCCGAAAGCAGTCACACGCCGCGTCAGTACGTGGGACGGTCTTCGGGCACGCCGTCGCGTTCGTTGACGAGGCGGGCAAAGGTGAACAGCGCGTCCGAGAGGCGGTTCAGATACGCGATCGCCTGATCGTTGACGGGGTCGGTGCCGGCGAGGTCGACCGCGCGTCGCTCGGCCCGGCGAACGACCGTCCGTGCGTGGTGGAGGGCCGCGCCGGCCTCGCTGCCGCCGGGCAGGACGAACGACTCCAGTGGGGCGAGTTCGGCGTCGGCCTCGTCGATCCACGTCTCGAGTTCCGCGACGTGGTCCTCGCGGACGACCGGGTCATCCTCGTCGGGATCGGGGTTGGCGAAGTCCGCCTGGACGACGTGGAGGTGGTTCTGGACGCGTTCGAGATGCGCGTCGATGTCGTCGTAGCCCGTCGGGCGGATGGTGCCGATGAGGGCGTTCGCCTCGTCGACGGTGCCGTAGGCCTCGATCCGCGGACTCGTCTTCGAGACGCGCGACATGTCGCGCAGGTCGGTCATCCCCTCGTCGCCGCGGCCGGTGTAAATCTTCATGCGAGGGTCCGATCCACGAACTGCAGGATGTTGTCGCTCTCGGCCATCGTCACCCCGTGATCGTCGTCGACGAGCACCGGCACGCCGCGCTGTCCACTGACGCGTTTGACGCCGTTCCGCTCGGAGTGGAGCGCGTCGACCCACACCGTCTCGTAGTCGATGTCGTGGCGATCGAGGGCGTCGTGCACTTTCTCGCAGTACGGACAGCCTTCGAGCGCGTAGAGCGTGGTTTCCATACGCTGCCGTTGGACCGCCCCGGGCAAGTACCTTGGCCCCGGGGGGATTCGGCTCGGCTGGCGGGCTAGTCTGGGAGAACCCACGGACCGCCGGCCGGCATCGACCGTCCGGTGACTCACGAACGTCGCTGACGCAGGTCGACACCGACGACGACGGCCAGCGCCGCGAACGGGAGGACGGTCGGGAGGCCGCCGGCCAGTTCGGCGACCGAGCCGACGACCGCGCCAACCGCGACGAACAGCGCGGCGAGCACGGGGGCCCCGACGAGCGCGAGGCCCAGCGTCTGCCGGTCGCGCTCGGCACGGAGGTAGCCGATGCCCCACCCGATCAGCCCGGGAAGGGCGAACACGAGCGCGACCAGCGCGAGCAGGGCACCGAGCAAGGCAGTCGCCGCGGCGGTCAGGTCGTCACTGCCACCGCCAGTCGCGGCGAACAGCGTCGTTGCGAGGGTTCCGACGGCACCGCCGAGTATCGCGGCCGACGCACTCCAGCGATGCCACCGCCCCATCCACGGGCGGTCTCGCCGGAATAGCGAGAGCAGTCCCACCACGACGAGCAGCGCGGCGAGCACCGACAGGGGTGGCAGGACGACGCGCTCGATCCACAGCGGACTGAACAGTGGCGGCTCGAAGACGTAGGAGTCGGTCGGAATCGGCCCGTACCAGCGCGGCGGGACCGTCGCGACGATGGCGAGCACGCCCCCGAGGATCGTCAGATCGCCGACGAGCCGTCGAGGGGGCGTCCACATGCTCACACCCCTCCGAACGCGACGACGGTTCCGCGCCGCGTCACCGTCACGACGCCGCCGTCCAGGATCGCCGGCGGCATCGCCGGGTCGACGTCGGCGTACCCCCACGTCGCCTCGCCGAATCGGGCCGTGAAGGCGACCAGCCGGACGGGTGGCCGGCGGTCGCTGTGCCCGGCCTGGAGCGCGACCGCGTGCGACGCCGTGGCGGCCGTGACACTCCCCTCCCCGACCGACGAGCACCAGCGGGGTTCGGGCGGGCCGTCGTCGACGCGGTCGAAGGCGAAGGTGGCGTCCCCCGCCTCGACCGGCTGTTCGGCGGCGTATATCGTCTCCGGCGTGACGACGGGCGCGGAGAACGTCCGTCCGGATCCGCGGTCGACGGTCCACCGCATCGTTCCGTCGGCGAGCGCCACGCCGACGAGTCCCTCGTCGGTGCCGAGATAGACGGTGTCGCCGTCGATGACGGGATACGCGTCGGTGCGCACCGGCGACACCCACCGGCGCTCGCCGGTCGCGGCGTCGATCGCGGCCAGTCCGTCGAGCGCCGCCACGAGGGTCCCGTCGGCGACGGCGGGGAGCGTCGCGTCCGCGCCCGCCGCCGACCACTGGACATCGCCCGTTGCGGCGTCGAGCGCGACCAGTTCGGTGGTCGTCGGCACGACGACGGTTGCGTCGACAACGACCGGCGTTCCCGTCGGCTGGGCGTCCGTGAACTGCCACACGGTCGCTCCGTCGGCGATGTCGAGGGCGGTCAGTCCGTCCGCGGTCGCAACGCAAACGGTGTCGCCGGCGACGACCGGCGGAGCGAGCGTCGCGCTGTCGCGAACGGGCGGCCCCGTCACCGCCGGCGTGAGCGAGACGTTCCAGCGCGTCTCGCCGTCGCGAAGGCCGAGCGCGAACACGCCGTCGCCGGTGGTGAGATACACGCGTCCGTCGGCGACGGTCGGCGAACTCACCGTCGCCTCGGCGTCGTCGACGACGGGCGCCGAGAGGGTCGTCCGCCAGCGGAGCGTCGGCGTCCCGGTCGGCAGGCGACGCGACGGAGCGTACCCCGTGTTGGCGGCGTCGAACCGCGGCGCGGGCCACGCACCGCCGGGGTGTCGATCGAACCCGGTGCCCGTCTCGTCGGCGTCGACGACGGTGTCGGGCGTCGGACCGTCGGAGTCCGGGCACGACGACGAGCAGCCAGCGAGGCCGACGAGGCCGACCGAAAGCGTGCCGAGGAACGTCCGGCGTTGGATGGAGGGCATCGTCGGAACGTACTGATGGGGAGTATTGTAACTGTTTAGAGATTCTCGCGGGGACGGTTCCCGTGAGAATCCCTGACGACTTCCAATAAATCCTGTGACACCTCGATGAACGGTGTCACGCTTCGGCGGCCATGCCACCGAACCGTTATACGCGCTCGTGTCCTATGGGAGCGTATGACACAGACGCTGGTCAGCGACGCGATGACCACACCGATGCTCACGCTCGACGCGGAGACGCCGGTCGACGAGGCGGCGCGGGGCATGCTGGAAGCGGGCATCAAGTCGCTCGTCGTCGTGGGCGAGGCCTGCCAACCGGAGGGCATCTTCACGTCGACGGACGCACTGCAGGTGGCGGCCGACGGCGCTCCGGCCGGCGAAGCCACCGTCGCGGAGTACATGACGACGGACGTCGAAACGGTGAGCCCGGACGAACCGCTGTCCGCCGTCGCCAAGCGAATGGTCGAGGGCGACATCAGCCACCTGCCGGTGACCGACGGCGACGGCAACGGCGTCGGCATCCTGACGACGACGGATCTGACCGAGGCGCTGTCGACGGCCGAGGCGCCGGTCCGATAGCGGCCGTCGAAACGCTGCCGCATAGTTTTGGGTAACTACTTACTACTCGGCCCACCGATAGGTCGGCATGGCGATAGATATCGAGCGGGTCGTGACGTACCCCACGAACTCGGACGAATGGATCAAGACCGTCGCTATCGGCGGCGTGTTGGCGCTGCTCTCGGTGTTCATCGTTCCGGCGTTTCTGCTGTACGGGTATCTCCTCCGCGTCCTGCGGGCCGGCATCGCGGGGACCGACGAACCGCCCGCGTTCGACGACTGGGGGACGCTCCTCCGCGAGGGCGTCGTGGCGTTCGTCGTCATGCTCCTCTACCAGTTGATCCCCCTCGCTGTCCTGTTCCTGACGGTCGGTGGATCGGTCGCCGCGATCGGGACGGGAACCGAGACCGGCGCCGGTGTCGGCGTCGTCGGCCTCCTCGGCGGGCTCGCCCTCTCGACACTGCTCGCGCTCGTCTTCGGCTACCTCATGCTCATCGGCCCCACCAACTACGCGCACGAAACCACGTTCGGCGCGGCGTTCGACATCGACGTGCTTCGCTCGGTCGCCCTCGATCACCGACGCCCAACCGCAACCCTGAAACGGAGTGCAACCGGGGTAGGAACATGGCCACGGTTGCGGAACGCCTCGGCGTCGCTCCGGCACGGCTCTGGGTCGGATCAGTACTCACACTCCTTGCGGTCCTGATCGGTGGCTCGCTCGCGGCGCCACGCGTCGTCTACGACGGCTTCATCTGGCACTACTTCTGGGGGCCGGTGCAGGCCGACGCCAACGCCGCCGTCTGTGCCGTCCGTGAGGGCGGCACGACGCGCTATCTCTACGACGCCGCCGCGTGTTCGGCGGCGCCCGAACCGGTCGCCTACCCGGGGTATACGCTCGTCTCGGAGGTCGGCTACGTCGTCATCCTGCTGATCGCGCTCACGGGCCTCATCTTCCTGCTCAAGCGCCTCTCGCTCGGCACCGACCGCGACCTGTTTTTCGCCCTCATCCCCTTCGTCTTCTTCGGCGGGGCGCTCCGGGTCGTCGAGGACGTAACCGACACCGGCGGCGCCGACGCCGCGATCACCTACCCGCTCAACACGCTGCTCATCAGCCCGATCATCTACTTCACGGTGTTTGCGGTGACGCTCGGCGCCCTACTCGGCAGCGTGGCGCTCGCTCGCCGTGACGTCATCGATCACTACACGCGACCGCTCGTCGGCAGCGGGGTCGCGGTGCTCGGAGTGACGCTCGCGTTCCTCTTCTGGAGTGCGATCCGCCCCGACGGCCCGGGGACGTTCTATCCGCAGGTCCTCGCCGTGATCCTCGCGGGAGCGACGGTCACCGCCGGCGGCACCTGGTGGCTGATCGAGCGGTATGCTCCAGGGATCAACGCCGGGACCGGCCGCATCGGCTTCGTCGTCATCTGGGGGCACGCCATCGACGGCGTCGCCAACGTCGTCGGCCTCGACTGGATGGTCGCGCTCGGCGCCGGCCCGAACCTCGTCCCCAAGCATCCGGTCAACCAGGCCGTCGTCGACATCACGGCCGCCACGCTCCCCGCGTCGGTGCTGGCCGTGACGGGTGACACCTGGCCCTTCCTCGTCGTCAAACTCGTCGCGGCGACGG
Source organism: Haloplanus sp. XH21 (assembly GCF_023276355.1). NCBI lineage: Archaea > Methanobacteriati > Methanobacteriota > Halobacteria > Halobacteriales > Haloferacaceae > Haloplanus > Haloplanus halobius. The sequence goes on along the minus strand of NZ_JALLPL010000001.1, from coordinate 1,080,026 downwards.
CGGTCGTCTGGCTGTTCGACGAACGGATCTTCGAGGAGAGCCCGCAGTATACGATCCTCCTCCTGGTGGCGATTCTCGCGGTCGGACTGGGGCCCGGCACCCGCGACATGCTCCGGGCGACGTTCGGCGTCTAAGGGAAGGGGTGGAACGCCCGATCGAACCGGGGTTCGTAGCCCAGTTCGCGCGGCACCGTCTCGGCCCGCTCGCCGAAGAACGGCTCGCCGACGAACAGCGGTTGGGCCTCGGGGCTCAGGATGCGAACCGCCTCGAACCCGAGCTCTGCGACATCGGGCGTCGTGAGTCGGGCGGCGTACGTCGACAGGCCGGCGTCGGCTGTCCGCGTGACGACGGCGTCGAGTGCGGTCTCCCCCGTCGGCAGGGGGTCGGGACCGACACTGGCCGCTGGCACCACGGTGTCGGCGGACTCCTGCTCGACGAACTCGCGGGCCGCGCGCGGGAAGTCGGCATACCGGCCGATGGCGCCCTCCTCGGCCGCCGCCTCCTCCGGCCCCATCGCCCGGAGTTCCATCCAGTTCTGGAGCGCCTCCGCGAGCGCCGACCGTGCGGCCGCCGCCGCGTCGAGGTCAGCGCCCGATCCGACGGCGAAGCGCGGCCACTCGGCCTCGCGGTGGACGGCGACGGCGACGACGGGCACGTCGATGTCGGCGGTGACGAGCAGCGGCGTCACGGTCAGGCGCTCGGCGCGGGCGCGGTCGACGAGCGCCTCGAACCCCGGATCCTCCACCGTCAGTTCGAGCGGTTCGTACGTGGAGTACCACGCGAGCATCGTCGCGTCGCGTTCGATGACCTCGTACAGGCCCGAGAGCAGCGCCTCGACGCCGCTGTTGCCGAGACCGAGCCCCGTCGTGATGGCCGGGCGGGACGACTCCTCGGGCGGCGGGTAGTGGACGAGTTCGGCGGGGAGCGAGACGGAGGCACCCGTCCGCAGGTCCTCGCCGGGCACCCACGGGATCGGTTCCGCGGGGTCGACCGACTGGTCGTCGGGCGCGACGACGGCGTCGGGCGAGACGGCGCCGTCGGCCGCAACGTCGGCCGGTGCGGCCACGGTGAACTCCTCGCGGCGATAGACGCCGGCGCAGTAGCGTTCGAGGCCTTCGCCGAGCGCTTTCATGAACGCCCGGTCCCAGTCGTCGTCGACGCCGGCCGCGAACCGCGCGGCGCGGGCGTCGCTGTAGGCGGTCGTATCGGCGGTCGTCGCCAGGTAGTAGGGCGCGGGGAACGACTCGCGTTCGCCGACCTGTGTGAGCAGGCCGACGCGTCGGTCGACGGCCTGTTCCGCGCGGGCAACGGCGTCGTCAAGGGCGACCTGGCGCTCGTCGCGCCGGAGCGTCCGGTCGCGGTCGTCCGGCCGCGGAACGGGGAAGACGCGGCGTTCCTCGCCGGGCACTTCGACGACCGTCCCGGCCAGATCCGCGCCGCTCAGAAGCGAGACGGCGCGGTGCCCGGCCACGGCGCCGGCGAGGCGAACCGCGCTCCGGTTCCCGGTGGGATCGGCGTCCGTCTCGGTCTCCGTCGTCGACTCGATCCGCGCGACGAGATCACGGTAGCCCACGCCGTCGGCGAAGACGGTCACCGCCGCGTCGAGGTCGGCGGTGACGCCGCCGAGGCCGCCGATTTCGACGGCGATCCAGCGCGTCGCCGCGGCGTCGGCTACCTCGAAGGCGGGCGCACCCGCGGGAGCGACGACGACGCCGAGCGGATACGATCCGAGGTCGTCCGGCGTCGTCTCCGCCGCCGTTGCATCGATGTCCTCGAGGGCGGCACGGAACGACGCCGCGGCCGGCCCGCTTCCCGCGATACCGATCTGCATGGGACGGTCGAGACGCTCCGGGGAGAAAAGTGACCGGAAGTTCGGGACTGACTCGTACGGGTGATTGTAACTGTGTACCGGTGGTTCACCGGACTGTTTCGGCGAACCACCGGTATAGACTTACAATAAACCGTATCAGGCCGAGTGACTGAGCGTCACGGCGGCGAGTTCTTCCGGCGTCGCCTCGTCGAAGCGGTCCTCGTTGAGTTTCAGGCGTAGCCGGGGGCGACCGACATCGATCGGAACCTTCTCGGTTCGGATCAGCCCCTCGTCTTCGAGCGTCGTCTTGGTGCGGGAGAACGTCGCCTTGCTCGCGATGCCGACATCCTCGCCCCACTTGCTGATATCGTACAGCAGTACGTCGTTGCGGGCGGCGACCAACAGCGTCAGCGTCACCTCGTCGAACTCGGCCGTGGCGCTGCGTGCGGATTTCAACGCGTCGAGCGTGGCGTCGAAATCCTCGCGGGTCTGCTCCCCGATCTCGGCGCCGAGCGTCTCGCGAACCCGCGATATCGGCGGGGTGCGGAGGTCGAAGTCCGAAGCGATCTGCCACTGGGATTCGTAGAGATCGTCCACGGTGTCGACGAAGGAGTCCTCGTCGGTGCCGAGGGCGGCGACGTTGTCGCCGACCGCGACCAGCGACCACACGGTGCCGTTGGCGACCGCGAGCGGATTTCTGTGGCCGCTGCTTCCGGTTCGGATCGTGAGCGTGCCCGCGTCCACGTGGTCGGCGGCGTTGCTCGCCACGACGAAGTCGTCCATCACGTCTTTCAACAGGGACTCGTCGGCCAGCACCCGTATTCGTGGGGGATCGTCGGCGGTCGTTGCGAGCGCCGTCAGCGACTCGACGGCATCGGTTATCGGGTCGACGATCAGGAGGTCGTCGGCCGACGCGAAAATCGTCTCCAGGACCTCTTCGAAACTCCGGCCGTGCAAGTTCGCCCCGGCTCCCATGCGATCAATATTCCCATATCAATATTTAATATTAACGACTAGCACAACACGTAACAGAGTAAATATTCAGTGTATAAATAATTGGTTTTTCGGTGGAGTACCAGGAATTATCTGCGAGCGATCGGTGACGCGGGCGACCACCGTGCGGTTCGCGAGCGCTCCGATCGCTAGCTTATTCAGCGTTCCTCGTGAGAGACGGCTATGGAGTTCAGCCACGTTCGAGCCGTCGACGAGGCCGTCGCCGACGCGCTCGTCGGCGAAACCGACCGCCAGCGAAACACGCTGTCGATGATCGCCTCGGAGAACCACGCGAGTCGAGCTGTCATCGAAGCACAGGGAAGCACGCTCACCAACAAGTACGCCGAGGGCTACCCCGGCGAACGGTACTACGCGGGGTGTGCCTACGCCGACGCCGTCGAGGAGCTCGCCATCGAGCGCGCACGGGAACTGTGGGGCGCGGAACACGTCAACGTCCAGCCCCACAGCGGGTCCCAGGCCAACATGGCCGTCTACCTGGCGATGCTCGACCCCGGCGACCGCATCCTCTCGCTCGAACTCGAACACGGCGGCCACCTCAGCCACGGCCACCCCGCGAACTTCGCGGGCCAGCTCTACGAGGTCGAACAGTACCGCGTCGACCCGGAGACGGGGTATCTCGACTACGAGAACCTGGCCGACATCGCCGACGAGTTCGACCCGGACGCCATCGTCTCCGGGTTCTCGGCCTACCCCCGACAGGTGGACTGGGAGCGCATCGACGCCGTCGCCGACGCCGTCGACGCCTACCACATCGCCGACATCGCCCACATCACGGGGCTCGTCGCCGCGGGCGTCCACCCCTCGCCCGTCGGCATCGCCGACTTCGTCACCGGCAGCACACACAAGACCATCCGCGCCGGGCGCGGTGGGATCATCATGTGCGACGCGGAACACGCCGACGCCATCGACAACGCGGTGTTCCCCGGCGTCCAGGGCGGTCCCCTGATGCACAACATCGCGGGCAAAGCGGTGGGTTTCGGCGAGGCGCTCGAACCCGTGTTCACCGAGTACGCCGAACGGGTCGTCGCCAACGCCCGCGCGCTGGGGGGGACGCTCGCCGATCACGGCCTCTCGCTCGTCTCGGGCGGCACCGACACCCATCTCGTGCTGGTCGACCTGCGCGACTCCCATCCCGACCTCTCGGGGGGCGACGCCGAGGCGGCGCTGGAGCAAACGGGCATCGTGCTCAACGCAAACACCGTTCCCGGCGAGACGCGGTCGCCGTTCGATCCCAGCGGCATCCGGGCCGGCACCGCCGCGCTCACCACCCGCGGCTTCGACGAGGACGCCATGCGGGAGGTGGGCGATCTGATCGTGCGCATCCTCGACGCACCGGACGACGACGCTATCATCGAGGCGGTCGCCGACCGCGTCGACGAACTCTGTGCGGCCCACCCGCTGTACGACTAATCGGAAGGATCGTAACTGTTGATGGATTCGCGTCGGACCGGGACGGTCCGACTCTCTCGTGACTTCCGATACGCGCCGTCGCGAGCTACTCGACCGGCGTCTTGACGACCGTCACCGGTTCGTCGGCCAGGCGGACCACGCGGTCGGTGACGGAGCCGAGGAGGCTCCGGTACTCCTCCGGGTGGCGTCGGGTGCCGAGGACGATCAGGTCGACGTCTTCGTCGTCGGCGTAGTCGACGATTTCCTCGTGTGGCCGGCCGTGTCTGAGCGTCTCGATCACCTCGACGCCGCGAGCAGCCGCGCGCTCCGTCACCGCCGTGAGCGCGTCCTCGCCCACCTCTTCGAGGCCGTGTTCCGGCCCCTCCCGCTCGTCGACGTACTCGTCGCCGCTGTACGCGGAGTAGACATCGCTGTCGACCACGAACAGGACGTGGAGCAGGGCGTCGTGCAGGGAGGCCAGGCCGATGGCGTGGGACGTGGCGTTCTCCGAGGCGATACTCCCGTCCGTCGCGAGCAGGATGTCGTCGTACATGTGACGCAGTTCGACGCGTCAGCTGAAAAACGTATTCACGGTTCTCATACTGTCGGCTGTAAGTCGTTCAACGATTTCGCCACCCCGGAGTGGTGACTATCTTGATCCAGTTATAGTAGCATTTGGAACTGTTTGCACACCTGATCTCCAGACTGCACGCGATCAGGTGTGCAATGACTTACAAAGGCCACTATACAGCCGACAGTATCACGCGCCGATCCTGCACCAATCAGTGCGTTGAAGGCGGTCCATCGCGCCTGTCTGGACATGACTCACATCATCGACGGGAACGCGGTCGCGTCGGACGTTCGAGACGGTCTGTCGACGGCAATCGAGACGCTCGACGCGGAAGGCGTCACCCCGACGCTCGCGACGGTCCTCATGAGCGACGACCCCGCCAGCGAGACCTACGTCTCGATGAAACAGCGAGACTGCGAGGAAGTGGGCATCGAGGCGCTCGACATCGAACTCGATCCCGAGGCGCCCGCCGACGAACTGTTCGAGACGGTCGAGGACCTGAACGCCGATCCGAACGTCAACGGCATCCTCGTCCAGATGCCCGTCCCGGACCACATCGCCGACCGCGATGTCATCCGCGCCATCGACCCCGCGAAAGACGTCGACGGCTTCCATCCCGAGAACGTGGGGCGACTGGTCGCCGGCGACCCCGTCTTCAAGCCGTGTACCCCCCACGGCGTCCTGGAACTCCTCGATGCGGCCGACGTGGAAACCGAGGGCGCAGACATCGCCATCGTCGGCCGGTCGAACATCGTCGGCAAGCCGCTGGCGAACCTCCTCGTCCAGAAGGCCGACTACGGCAACGCGACGGTGACGGTCTGTCACTCCCGGACGGAGAACCTGGCCGAAAAGACTCGCCGCGCGGATGTCGTCGTCGCCGCCGTCGGTGTGCCCGAACTCATCGACGGCTCGATGATCTCCGACGGCACCGTCGTCATCGACGTAGGCGTCAACCGCGTCGAACGCGACGGCGAGTCGACGCTCGTCGGCGACGTGGACTTCGAGAGCGCCAAGGAGAAAGCCAGTGCCATCACGCCCGTCCCCGGTGGCGTCGGCCCGATGACGCGAGCGATGCTCCTCTACAACACGGTCACGGCGGCGAGCCGGCAGGAAGACGTGCCGGTCGACCTCTCCTGATACGGATTATTGTAACTGTGTGCCTGTGAGTCGCCGACCCGTCTCGGCGACTCACCGGTAATGACTTACAATAAACCGTATGAAGGGGACTACAGTCGCTCCCGCGCAGCCGCCAGCGCGTCCTCGTCGTCCTCGTCGTCCTCGGCGAGATACCGACCGACCTCGCGGGCCGCCGTCACCAGTGATTCTGCGTCCGCCGGCGACACGTCACCCTGGAGCGCCTGCACTCGTTTGACGCGCTCACGGAGCGTCCCCAACGCTTTGCGCGCCGCGTCGTCGGGATGTTCGTCGAGCCAGTCGAGCAGGTCACTTCGGTAGTCGTCGATGGCGTTCGCGTAGCCGAGGCCGCGGGCGTCGGTCCACGCCGCGGGCACCGCGTCGGGCGGCGGGCGCTCCCCGTCGTCGGCACCGCGGAGGAGCGCGAGCAGATACGTGCGGGCCTCGTCGCTCGGCGCCCGCTCGCGGTCGAACCGATCGATCATCTGCAGGAGTTCGCTGGCGGCGAGGACGGTGTCGTCGAGGGGCTGTAGGCGTCCTCCATCGATGAACCCGCGACGACGGAGATACTCCCGCAGGTCGCGTTTGCAGTCGTCGACGACATCGGCAAGTGAGTCCGACGCCGACTCCGACGCCGCGGCGGTCCGGTACGGCGTCAGATCCAACGTCGCCGGCGCGTCGGTATGGAGCGTGCGGTCGTCGACGCCGACACTCCGGAGGCTCTCGCACTCGGGGCACGCGACGCTCCCCGTCTCGTAGTACGACCACCGGCAGCCACAGTCCTGACACTCCCGCCGGCCGCGAACCTTCATACGCGTCGTTGGCCGGGCGGCGGCAAAAGGTCGGCGCTCTGGGGGCGTACCGGCGCTCCCACCCCGATTCGAGGCCGTCCGACGACGGATAGCGTTTTATTTTTGACAGCAAACCGGTGTGTAGTCCGGTACCTTTATCAGGGGCGATTTCCCATTGTCGCATGACGCTTCGTCTGGAGGGCCGAAGCGTCAGCGGGGACCAATTCAGGGCGGCAAGTATCCACGCGATTTTCGCGTGGCTTGCTTCCTTTTCCGCACACAATAGCCACGTAGTCACTACTGTTCGTCGCATACCGTCAGTCGTGTCCCGTCTCGTCGGCCGCCTCGTCGGCTTCCGCCGTCATCGCGCTCGGATCGACCGCGTACGGGCGAAGCGGCTCGGATTCGATGAGCTCCGGCAACACCAGTCGGGCGAAGTGGATCACCAGGACGAGCAGCATGGGCGCCAGGAAGATCCCGTACCAGCCGAAGAGCAGAGGGCCGAAGGTGTACGCGATCATCAGACTCCCGACGTGGAGGCTCCGGCCCGAGACGTAGGGGCGGAGCACGAGGTCGGGGATGGTGTCGACGATGACGAACGAGACGACGGCGAAGACGGCGACGAACCAGAGCGTGCTCGGATCGGTCAGAAACCCCACGCCGCCGAGATACAGCGCGACAGGGACGTAGATGAGCTTCATGCCGACGATGGGAATCAGGCTCGCGATGCCCGTGAGCAACCCGACCAGGGGTGCCGCGGGGATCCGGAGCCCCGCGGGTGCGTAGACGTTGAGTATCGAGTACGCGATCACGCCGATGCTCCCCGTCAACACCGCGTTGAGGATGTTGCCGAAGAAGATGCCGTGGAAGTCACGGTCGACCGCGCGGGCGTAGGACTCCAGGACGCCCCGGTCGTCGCCGAAGCGCGCGATGGTCCACCGCGAGAGCCGAGCCCCGTCGCGGAGCAGGTAGAAGGCGAGCGCGAGCATCACGAACAGGTGGACGGCGCCGACGCCGACGAAGGCCAGCGTGTCCGCCGCCGAGCCGAGCGAGGAGAGCAGCGACTGCAGTTGTTCGAGGGTGAGATACTGCTCCGGATCGAGGGCGAGCAGTGCCGCGGGGTCCGCGATGGCGTTGAGGAGGTCTTCGTCGACGATGGGCCATCTCGACGGGTCGAAGGCTCCCTCGTTGACGTACGACAGGAGTTCGTTCAAGGCGACGCTGAGGGCGTACGCGATCAGGAGCAGGGCGGGCAGGGCGAGCGCGAACAGCGAAATCGCCGCGGCGAGACTCGGGGGGCGAATCCGCCGCCGCAGACGACGGTAGATGGGGCGCGTGGCGTAGTAGATGAACGCACCGAAGACGAACGTGCCGATGAACGAGTAGACGACGTACAGCAGGGCGGCCCCGAGCGCGGCACCGAAACTCCACCAGCCGAGGCGGTAGCGAGACACCTGGGGGACCGACATGTAGACGACACGCGCGGGACAGGTGATAAAACCTGCCGCGAGAGCGGGGCGCGATCAGGTCCAGCGGTCCAGTCCCGTCTGGACCAGCGACTCCTCGATACGGTCGAAACCGCGTTCTACCTCGGCAGCGTCGACCTCCCACTCCTCGACGACGTAGTCGCGAGCGGCGTCCATGTCGGGGTCGACATCGAGGTCGATGTCGTAGTCGTCGGTGACCGGTGGGTCGAGAAACAGGTCGCGCACCCGGTCGCCGTTGACCACCTGCCACCCCTCGGCGTCGAGGGCGGTCCAGAGGTCGCCGTGGTCGTGGATCGCCTGCAGCGCCGTCTTCGGCCCGACGCCGTCGACGCCGGGGTTGAAGTCCGTGCCACACAGGATGGCCACGTCGACCAGCTGTTCGCGCGTGAGGTCGTGGCGGGCGAGCGTCGCGTCGAGATCCATCAGTTCCGGCGCGCCCTTGCTCGTCAGTTGGCGGAGGGTTCGCGGCGCGCCGAACAGCAGCGTGTCGTAGTCCTCGCTGCCCGCGTAGTCGGCGTCGCCGTGGCGCGCCATGTACGCCGCCTGCGCCTCGCCCTCGGCGGGGGCGTCGACGACCGGTACGTCGAGGCGGGCGAACAGTTCCCGTGTCGTCTCCAGGATGACATCGGTGAGTCGTTGCGTGCGGGCTTCGAGACGGGCGGCTTCGACCGTTTCACCGCGCTCTTCGGCCTCGGCACGGCGCTCCTCGGCCTGTTCGCGCTTCTCGCGGCGGTCGGCCACCTCGCTCGCCTTCAACTCCGTGACGCCACCGTCGAAGACGAAGATGGGCGTCAGGTCGTGGTCGAAGAACTTGGGGAGGCCTTGCACGATGCCGACGAGGTTCGCCACCTCCTCGCCGTCCGCGGTGGTGTAGATGGTCGAGTCGGTCCACTTGACCGTGGTCGTGAGATAGCGATACAGCCAGTTGTGCGCGTCGACGGCGACGACGCTCCCGGCCACTTCGTCCCAGGTCACGTCCGAGATGGCGGCGAGTTGGCGGAGGTCTGCGTTGCCCATTACTGGGCGCTACGCAGGCCTTGACTTTCAAGGCTGCCTTCGTCAGCGACCGCGTGCTTTCCCCCGACTGAGGCGTGCCGACGACAGGTCGAGGGGCGCTACGCAAACTGTGTTTTGAGCCAGTCGGCTGCGGCGTTCAGATCGAAAACTCCCGATCCGTAGAAAATAGATAAGGGTAACTCTCGGCCATCTGCTGCGTAACGTTCTCGCCACACGTCGGCGAGTTCTTTCAGATCAGCCGCTCGTACTAATCGAATATCCGTCCCGAGTTGCTTCTCTAATTGCGTCGCGTTCGTCGCCGCCTGCTCCGTGAAGTCGGGCGCAATGATAAGAAACCACTCGACGTCGTGCTGCTCGCTTTTCGTATCGATGTAGCTCTTGATCTTGCTACGCGTGTCACTGCCGAGGCGAAACTTCTGCCGTCTGCGCTTGTTATCCCAGAGTAACCACTGCCCGTCCTGTTCGATTTCTCCATCAGCCACGACACCGCTCGCCTGCTGCCCTAACTGGGTCGTCTCTTCGAGGTTGAGCGCTTCTCGAAAGATTTCCGCCGTCGCATCTTCGAATAACACGTCCAGTTTCTCCGCTGGGTGATCGGCATCGACGAGATCCTGCAGTTGGGGAGGGACCTGTTTCACGGCACCATCCGCGATATCTTCGTAAACATCCAGATACAGATCGACGGCCGGTTCGTCCTCATCGACGGTTTTCTGAGAATGCTCGAAGTAGTCGATGATCGCCGACACCATCTCGTCGGTCTTGCGCTTGTGCGCGTCGAGACTATATCGATCGACGATCGCCTTGAGATCGTCTTTCTCGACGACTTCCTTCAGGAGTTCACTGGGGTAGACGCCCGCCGCGACGATGTTCTCTCGGCGATCTTGATTCCGGCCGTAGTTCTTCCCGTCGACACCGAATCGTTCACGCGCGTCGATCAACACGGACTGGCGGTCGAACGGGTCGAGCGTCTCCAGCATCTGCAGGAAGTTCTCGTCCGACATTTCGTAGTACAGCCAGTCACGGACGACATCGACGTAGTCCTCCGGGATGCCAACGAGTTCGTCGAAGTCGTCGCCGTTGACCTCGTAGACGATCGCCTGCTCCTGGAGTGACCACAGCCCTTTCTCGATCGTATCGCGTGCGTGTTCGGGGTTGTCCGACCGTGAGACCTTGGGGAACCGCTCGATCGCAGAGAGCCGCTGGAAGAAATCGAGCCACGTGTAGTACTCGTGTTTGCTGTCGTGGGATCGGTTATGGAGTTCGAAGTAACTGTACACCATGTGGAGTTCCGAATCGTCGATCTGGTTCTTGTAGTCGACAGCCGCATGGGCGAGATGGAGGAGGTCGTCGGACTCCGGGAACGACCCGTCGTCGTAGTCTTCGATGAGCGTGTGCTGCCAGTCCTGAACGGCATCCAGAAGCGGGCCCTTCTCCATACTGTAGTCCGGTCGTTGGATGAGTTGGTGGAGGATCCCGTACCGAATGACGAGTGCTTGATACGGCGAGTCGTTGATCGCGCTGAGACGTGGCGGCGTGAAGTCGTTGAGTTCCGCATGGAGTCGAATCTCGTCTGCGAGAGCGGGAGCGTGTGTTTCGAGATATTCTTCGCGGTCGCTGAACCCGTCGTGTTTGAACGCTTCCGGGTCAAACTCGTCGGTACGTGTTTTCGTATTGTCCTTGATGAACCGCTTTCGTTCGTGACTCTTCCAGTCCTGATCGATCAGTTCACGCAACTCCATATGTTGTACAGCCGTTATTTACAGCTACACTTCAATTTACCTCGCCGACAGATTGACCGTCTACTCGCGTGTTCGGGAGCATCGTCCGCGGATCACATCGTCGACGATGAATTGTCAGGATCTCAAGCGTAGACCAAGAGCAGTCACTGCCAGGGAACCACATCTCCGTCCACCACGCCGACGCCATCCGGCGGATCGACGACAGCGGGCGGGTCGCTACCCCGTTCGTCGTCGAGGAACGACGCCATCTCGTCGTCGAATTCGCGGCCGCGATAGCGCTCCAGGCCGTCGCGGTACGTCTCGGCGTCGCGCGGACCGGGACGTTCGCAGACGAGTTCGGCCAGCCCCGTCTCGTCGCCCGTGAACCCGAAACCGGCGCGGTAGGCCGCCCGGTAGGCGACGGGGTTGTTGACGGCGATGCGGAGGCGGTCGAACCCCCGCGCCTCGGCGCAGTCAGCGACGAAGGCCAGGAGGCGAGAGCCGAGGCCGTCGCCCTGGCGGTCGTCACGGACGGTGATGTAACGGACACAGAGACAGTCGTCGTCGGTGCGGTCGGGGCTGAACGACGCGGCCGCGAGAACGGCGTCGTCATAGGCAGAGTCCTCGGCGGCGGCGTTCGCGTCGTACACGACTGCCTTCCCCGTCGCGCCGAGGACGAACTTGCCGGCGTACGCGAACCGGCGGTAGTCGAGACGGAGGGTCGGGCCGTCGGGCGGCCAGCCGAGGAGGGCGAACGCCATACCGTGCCGAGGGCGTCCGCCCCGAAACCTTTGGCGCTCGGTCTCCCATGGAAACCTATGCACGGTGAGGGAGACGTCGCGTTCTTCGACCGGGTCGCCCGGCTGTACGACCGCCTCGCGCCCGCGACCGACCCGGAACCCATCTGGGCCGGGCTGGCCCGCGCCGACCGCCCCGTCACGCGGGTGCTGGATCTCGCCGGGGGGACGGGACGGGGCGCGCGGGCGGTCACCGAGTCAGCGGCGGCGGCCGGACTCGGCTCGGTCGACGCCGTCGTGGTCGACGCCTCACGCGCCATGCTCCGGCGAGCGGCGGCCCGCGGTGTCGCGTCGGTGCAGGGCGACGCCGGCCGACTGCCGCTCCGGGACGGCGCCGTCGACGCCGTCGTCCTCCTCGACGCGTTCCACCACCTGCCGGATCCCGAAGCCGCGCTCGAAGAGACGGCGCGCGTGCTCCGTCCCGGCGGCGTCCTCGTGATCCGGGAGTTCGATCCCGGGACCCTCCGTGGCCGACTGCTGGCCGCGTCGGAGCGGGCCGTCGGCTTCGAGTCGACGTTTCGGCGCCCCGAGACGACGGCAACGGCCGTGGACAGCGCGGGCCTCGACGCGACGGTGCTCGATCGGGGGTTCGCGTACACCGTCCTCGGGACGAAGCGAGGGAGCCATTAGGCCCCGGTCGAAACGCCGGATATGGCCAACGCAGTCCCGGCGTTCCTCGAGAACCGTCTCGACGGCCGTACGGCGCCGCTGGCGGTCGGTGACTTCCTCCTCATCGCCGTCCTGTTCGGCGCGGGTACGGTCCATCACAACGGTGTGTCGTACGTCGCCGCGAATCCCGGCTATCTCGTCGGCACGCTGGCTCCCTTCTTCGTGGGCTGGATCATCGCCGCGCCCCTGCTCGGCGCGTACGCTCCCGGCGCGGCGGAGTCGGCGAAAGCCGCCGTTCCGCTCGCCCTTCGATCCTGGCTGGTCGCCGACCTGATAGCGATGGGGATTCGGGCGACGCCGTTCGTTCGGGGCAACGTCGCGCTCTCCTTCCTGGCCGTCTCGATCGGCGTCGGCTTCGTCGGTCTGGGGCTGTGGCGCGCGCTCTTTTTCAAGCTCCGGTAGCCCGGCGTCGGACGAGCAGCACGGAAAGTCCCGTCGCGGCGGCGGCGATACCGGCGAGGGCGAGGAAGAGCGTCCCCGGATCGGCGTAGGTGAGGATCGTTCCCGCGATGACCCCGCCGAGCGCACCGATGCCGAAGACGCCGAGGTAGGTGTAGCCGTAGGAGAGTCCGCGCGTCCCGACGGGCGTGTAGTCGGCGATAGTGGCCTGGTAGATCGGCTGTGCCATGAACAGCGTGACGCCGAACAGCGCGCCGAAGACGAGCAGCGGCCGTAGTCCCATCTCCGCGACGGGGAGAAAGGCGAGAGCGAGGACAGTGAGCGCGGCGAACACGCCCGCAATGCCGTATTCGGAGGGGAGCCGATCGCTGAGTTTGCCGCCGGTGTACTGCCCGAGGACGCCGACGAGCAACAGTCCGGCGTAGAAGTAGCGTTCGGGGTTGAGCGTCCGACCGGCGCTCGGGTCCACGCCCGGCAGGAGCGCGGCGAGCGGGATGGGTTCGAACCCGGGGAACGTCGACAGGAGACTCGGCAGGAAGGTGAGGACGCTCCGGTAGTAGAGACCGCTACACATCGTGATGAGGAACACGACAGCGAAGGCGCCCACGAAGAGCCGTTTCGACTCCGCGAAGAACGCACGCACGGATTCGACGCCGCTGCCGGCGCGCGCGTCGACGGTGCTGTCGTCGGCGTCGACGGCGGCCGTCTCGTCGAACTCGGCGCGCACGGCGTAGACGCCCGCGACGAGAGCGGGCACCGCGAGCAGCATGGCCACCGTCGACCAGTCGAACACGAGCAAGAGGATAGCGGTTATCAGGGGACCGAGACCGATCCCCAGGTTGCCAGCGGCGCCGTGATACGCGAAGCCGGTGCCGCGGACGGTGACGCCCTTGCTGATGAGCGTCAGCCCCGCCGGATGGTAGACGCTGGCGGCCGCGCCCCACACCAGCAACGCCAGCGCCACGGCGACGAGACCGGGGGCGAGCCCGAGCAGGAGAAACGAGCCGCCCATGCCGAACAGACAGGCGCCGATGAGTCGCCGCGAGCCGACGCGGTCGGCGACGATACCGCCCGGAAGCGCGCCGAGACCGAACAGCCCGTAACCGGCGGTGACGATCACCCCGAGCGACGCCTGCGTGACGGCGAACTCCATCCCCGCCACCCGTATCACCTCGAACTCGGCCAGCCAGATGGAGACGAAGATGGGAATCGAGAGTTCGTACGTATGGACCAGGCTGTGAGCCAGCATCACGAGAGCGACGATCTCCCGGTCGTTCCGGTTCACGGCCGACACAACGGCACCGATCGACTTAATTCCTATCTGAATCGTCGATGAAACATCCGATCCCGCGCCCGAGTTACACAACGATCGTTGATTGAAAACTTATGAGTAAGCACTGGAAAAGCATCTCACAGATTCCGGATGACGACGGAAAATATTATATGCCAACCGAGAGTATAGTCGTGTGAACAATACTCATGATTGGGTATTACGATCTCGTCCTCGTGCTCGTCCCCGTCACGCTAGTCGGGATCACTGGTGGCCTCGGCGCCGTCGGCGTCGGATTCATGGCTGCGCTCCCGGTCGGTGGGGCCGTCGCCAGTCTCGTCGTCGGTCACGCGCTGTTCGTCAACGCCCCCGCATCGCAGCCGTCCGTCGCCGCCACGCACGCGTCGACAACGGCCCCGCCGACGGGCGCGGACTGACCCGCCGACCAATAGTATAACTGCGCGCCGCCCACAGACGCGAGTATGACCGACACCCTGTTCCTGACCAGCGACGACGTCGACGACCTGGCGACGCCCGCCGACTACGTGGCCGCCGTCCGCGACGGCTATCGCCAGCGCGGCGACGGCGCCCCCGCGGAGCCACGCACCGCGCTCTACAACGACGAGCCACCGGGGCTGTTCACCTCCTACACGGCTGTCCTCCCCGACACGGGCGTGATGGGTGGCTACATGTACGCCGCCGGGTTCGGGGAGGGTGACGCGTGGTTCGTGACGCCGCTGTTCGACGCCGAGTCGGGCGAACCGCTCGCCGTCCTCGACGGGGCGAGCATGAACCCGTTCAAGACGGGGGCGGCCGGCGCCGTCGGCGTCGACGCCCTCGCCCGTCGGGACGCGTCGAGCGTCGGCGTCTTCGGCTCCGGTGCCCAGGCCCGCGGCCAACTCCGCGCCATCGACACCGTCCGGGACATCGACACCGTCTGGATCTACTCGCCGACCAAGGAGAACCGCGAATCCTTCGCGGGCGAGATGGACCGCCGCCTCGACGCCAGCGTCGCCGCCGTCTCCTCCAGCGCCGCCGCCGTCGAGGGCGCGGACATCGTCGTCACCGCGACGAACGCCCCGGACCCCGTCTTCGACGGCGACCTGCTCGAACCGGGCACCCACGTCACGGCGATGGGGCAGTACCATCCCGAAAAGCGCGAACTCGACGAGACGACCGTCGCGCGGGCGACGTACGTCCTCGACCTGCGCGACCGGGCCACGCAGGACGCTGGCTCGTATATGCACGCCGTCGAGTCCGGCGCCGTCGACGCGGACCACCTCCACGGCGAACTCGGCGAGGTCGTCGCAGGGGCCGTCCCCGGCCGCACCGCTGCCGACGAAATCACCGTCTTCGACAGCGGCGGGACGGGGATCGAAACCGCCGCGGCGGCCGCCATGCTCTACGAACGAGCGCAGGACGCGGGCCGTGGCTCGACCATCTCCTTTGCGCCCGCGAGCGAGGCGCTGACGGGCGAGTGATCAGTCGAGGCGGTACCGCAACAGCGCCGCGATGCCGCCCAGGTTCTTCAGGCGCTGGCCGGGGTCGAACTCCCCGGAGAAGACGACCACGTCACCGCCCTGCTGTTCGACGGACGTGATGATGTCGTCGACGTCGCGGTCCCACTCGCCTTCGCCCTGGCGTTCCTCCCGGAGTCGATCGTCGAGGACCAGCAGCGTCTCGACGGCGCCGTATTCGGCCGCCTCGGCCACCGCCTCGACGCCGTAGGTGGCCTTCTCGCCCGTCGCGATCTCCTCGGTCAACGCGTCGATGAGTTCCGCCTCGCGGGCGATACGCGTCTCGGTCTGGACCTCCTCGAGTGCGCCGCGTTTCAACACCTCGTGGACGCCCCGGTCGCCCACGCCCGCCGTGTCGACGGTGGTCGTCCGATCGGCCAGGTCCGGATACTCGTCTTCGAGGTGGTCCAGCGCGTCACCCTTGGTGAAACCGGGGCCCGCGAGGATGATGGCGTCGGGGTCGAGATGCGAAAGTGCGTCGCCCAGGTCCTCGAACAGTTCCGAGCGCGGGCGGGCGTACTCCCCCTTGCCCGTCGGCCGGGTGAACGAGGCGTACTCCTCGGTGCCGTACTGGGCGACGGTGTGGATGTGCGCCTCGCCCTCTTCGACCGTCGCGATGGCGACATCGGGGTTCTCGGCGGCGGCCTCCGCCTCCTCGATGCGCTCCATCTGATCCGGTTTGAAACGTTTGACGATGGTCAGTTCGTCGTGTTCCTCGACGTTCAGCGTGTGGTGGTGGCCGAGCTGGTCCTCCCGCGAACAGCCGACGATGACGCCGCTCACCCGCAGGCGGTTGGCGAAGCGGGCGAACTCCACCTCCTCGACCTCCAGGGTGACGTGGATATGCTCGCGCTCGCCGCCGGTGTCGCGCATCTGCTCGTCGTTGCGCTGGATGCGGCGACTCGTATCGCCCTCGACTTCGTCACCGGGTTCGAGGACGTAGGACAGGTGCCAGAGGTCGTCGACGTTTTCGGGGACGACCGTCAGTCGGGTGCGCCCCTCCTCTCCCCGACCGCGGCTCTGGATTCGCATACCTGAATCTCGGCGCCCACGGCCACATACCTTGCCATTCGGGACGCCGCTACTCCTCGATGATGCTGCTGCCGCCCGGCGGGAGGAACTCCTGGATCCGATCGGGACTCGCCACCTTCCGGACGAACGACTCGTCGGCGAACCGCTCCTTGAAGACGCGGTAACACCGCTTGGCGGCGTCGTTCTGCGCGAACTTGCCGGGTTCGAGATGGACCGTCGTCGCCGCGGCCGGATCGATGGCCGCCGGCGGCCCGCCGATGACCCGCGTCTCCGGTTCGCACTGGATGCCCACCGCGGCGCGTGCGCTCACGTCGCGGAAGTAGGTCCGGTCGCCGCGGATGACGAACCCGCCCTTTTCGATATACTCCCCGCTCTCGGGCGTCTTCGACACCTGGTCCGGTTCGACCATGTAGGCGTCGCCCGCGAACCGGCTGTCCTTCCAGACCGAGGAGTACGACACCGCGAACTGCGCCGCCTCTCGGAGCGTGGAGTCGGGGAACTCCACCTCGCGGGCGGCCTCGCTCGGTCCCGTCGCCTTCAGCAGCGTCACCGGGCCGCCGTGGGCCTGCGCGTGGAAGAACCGGTCGTTTTGCTCCATATACTTCTTGACGATGGCCTCGTTCTCGTCCGCGTTCCGCCCGCCGATGACGAGGAAGCCGTCGCTCGTGTGGAACCAGCGGAAGTCCTCGTACCAGTGTTCGGGGTTCCGGATCGGCACCGACGACCGGGCCAACCAGTCCACCTCGCCCTCGGGTTCCGGCTCTTCTTCCGCCGTCTCGTCCTCGCTCTCCCACTCCTCTCGCCGGCGCTTGACCGCCTCGAGTTCCTCGCGGGTGTTCTCGATGGCCTCCAGAGCGCCCTCCTTTTTCCCTTCGAT
Source organism: Haloplanus sp. XH21 (assembly GCF_023276355.1). Classification (NCBI taxonomy): domain Archaea; kingdom Methanobacteriati; phylum Methanobacteriota; class Halobacteria; order Halobacteriales; family Haloferacaceae; genus Haloplanus; species Haloplanus halobius. The sequence goes on along the minus strand of NZ_JALLPL010000001.1, from coordinate 1,062,534 downwards.
GCGTTTCGCCTCGGTGTAGAGGCGGTCGGCGTTCTTCTCGACGCCGGAGGTCGGATCGACCGGCACCTGAATCCCGTCGAGGTCGATAGTCACCATCCCCTTCGCCGAATCGATGTCGACCACCGCCTCGGCCGCCGGGATGCCCTGTTCCGCGCCCTCCGCCAGTGTCTCCTCGATGTCGTCCCAGGGGACGCCCTGTTCGCGCGCCGTGCGCACCGTCGAGATGACCTCGTCAACCAGGTCGTAGTTGGCGTACAGCGCCTCGGCGCGGTCGCGTTCGGTCTCAGCCTGCTCCTCGAACCCCTCGATGGCGTTTTTCTGCTGTTCGATGATGCGTTTCTGTTTCGCGATTTCGGCCTCGAAGTCGGGGCTCTCGTCGCTCGTCGTCTCCTCCTCCGGCTCGCGCTGCAGGCGGTGGAAGTAGTCGTCGACGGCGGCGTTGAAGGAGTCGAACCCTTCGGCCGAGAAGTCCGCGCGCTCCTCCAGGGGGAACGGCGTCACGTCGACCACGCGATCGTCCGCGACGTACACCCGCGGATCGAAGTCGCCGGACTGGAGCCGGTCGGCGAGCCGACCGATGGCGTCGTAGAGCTGTTCGTACGTCTCCTCGTCGGCGTCGGCGATGTCGAGCGTCTTCTCGACGCCCGCACGCGAGCAGATTTCCTCGCCGTAGAGGCCGCCGAAGTTGAGTTGGGTGGCGAGCGTCCGCACCACGTCGGTGTCGGACTCCTCCATCCGTCGGACGAAGGCGTCGTAGCTGACGGTGAGGGGGTTGATGCGCGATTGGGGGAAGCCGTACTGCGACCCGGGCGCGACGGTCCGGGACTTCAGGCGCACCGTCTCTAAGCTCTGGACCACCTCGCCCGCCTCGTCGAGGACGGCCACGTTGCCTTCGCCGAACAGTTCCGCGACGATGCGAGTGTTCTGGTCCTCGCGTTCGAACTCGAAGACGAGGATGCGGTCGAACTCGTACTGGGAGACGCCGGCGAAGTCGGCGCCGCTCAGTCGGTTCCGGAGCATCATCGCGAAGTTGGGCGGGCGTCCCGGCGCGTCCGCGACGTGTTCCGGATCCGCCATGTGTGCGCGCTTGATGTCGCCGACTTCGATCATGAGTTCGACCCGGCCGCGGTCGAAATCCCGCATCCGAAACCGCAGAAGGTCGTCGTCGTAGAGATAGGCCTTATCGACTTTCGCCCCCTCGTACGCCCCGAGTTCGGTGACGAGGGCGGCGATGTCGACGCTCGTCAGTTCCCGCTTCGCGTCCATACCCCGTCTTTCTCGGGCCGCCCGAAAAGGCGTGTCGTTGTCGCGGTATCGGTGGGTGCGGCACAAACTGATAAACCGGTAGGGAGAGTGCATCGGGTATGCGACTGGAGGAGTACTGGGGAGTGGGGCCGAAAACGAGCGAGCGCCTCCGCGAAACGCTGGGCGAGGAGGCGGCCGTCGAGGCCATCGAATCGGCGGACGTCCGCGCGCTCACTGACGCGGGGATCACGCGTGGCCGGGCGACGCGCGTCCTCCGCCGGGCGAACGACGACGCCGGGATGGAAGCCCTCGCCACCCGCGACGCGCGCGAGGTGTACGACGACCTGCTCTCGCTCGCGAGCGAGTACGCCCTCACCAGACACGCCGCCGACCGGATCCGCGTACTGACGCCGCTGACCGCCCGCGACGCCATCGAGTCCCGACTCGGCGCCGTCGGCGACGCCCGCGCGGCGTGGGCGAGCCTCGCCGACGGCGGCCGGAGCGCGGTCGTCGCGGCCTTCGAAGACTACGACGACGCCACGGGGAGCGAACGCGCCGCCGTCGAGGCGGTGCTGGCGCTTCGCGACGCCGGCCTCGACGGATCGACGTTCGACGCCCTCGGCGACATCGACCCCGAGGCCGTCCGCGAGGCGGCCGACGCGCTGCAGTACGTGACCGACGACGGCGTCGCGCCGGGCGCCGACGACCGCCTCGACGATATCCGCGCGCGCCTCGACGACGCGCGCGACCTGGAGAACTCCGCGTTCGACGTGCTCGAACGGATCCGGGAGACGGGCGTCCGCGACCTGGCGGACTTCCGGCGCGCCTTCACCGACTACGTCGACCGCGAGACGCGACTCTCTCGGGGAGCCGTCGAATCGGTCGCCCCCGAGCAGGCCCACGACGCCGCCGACTTCGTGAGCACGTCGCTCCGGGCGCTGGTCGATGACCTCGAACGCCAGGAGACCGAACGCGAACGCGAGGTCGAGGACGCGCTCCGGGCGTCCATCGCCGAGGCCCGCGAGGATGTCGACCGGGCGGTCACCGCCGTCGACGACGTGGCCGTCGAACTGTCGCTCGCCCGCTTCGCGGAGGCCCACGACCTCGTCCGACCGACGCTGGGGGGCGACGGGCTCGCCGTCGAGGGCGCGCGGAGCCTCTTTCTCGACGACCCCGACCCGGTCACCTACGCGGTCGGCGACCACGGCCTCGACGGGGCGCCGTCGGGCGACCGAGTGGCCGTCCTGACGGGAGCCAACAGCGGCGGGAAGACGACGCTGCTGGAGACCTGCTGTACCGTCGCCCTGCTCACCGCGATGGGACTGCCGGTCCCCGCCGAGCGGGCGGAGGTCGGCTTCTTCGACGCCGTCGTCTTCCACCGACGGCACGCGAGTTTCAACGCCGGCGTGCTGGAGTCGACGCTGAAATCCATCGTCCCGCCGCTGACCGACGGCGGCCGGACGCTGATGCTCGTCGACGAGTTCGAAGCGATCACGGAACCGGGCCGCGCGGCCGACCTGTTGAACGGACTGGTCGATCTGACCGTCGAACGCGGCGCCCTCGGCGTCTACGTCACCCACCTTGCGGACGACCTGAGTCCGCTCCCGCCGGCCGCCCGGATCGACGGCATCTTCGCCGAGGGCCTCACGTCCGATCTCGATCTCCGGGTGGACTACCAGCCGCGGTTCGGCACGGTAGGCAAGTCGACGCCGGAGTTCATCGTCTCGCGTCTCGTCGCCAACGCGGGCGACCGCCGCGAGCGACAGGGGTTCGAACACCTCGCCGCCGCCGTCGGCGAGGAGGCCGTCCAGCGCACCCTCGCGGAGGCGTGGGAGGACTGAGACGGTTTAGTGTGAGTCATCACCGGTGGTTCGCCGGACCATCTTGTCGAACCACCGGTAGACAGGTACAGTAATCCGTATGAGACGGGTCGCTGTGGCTGTTCGCCACGACGACCGCCCACAGTCGGCCTCGATGTGGAACCGACTACAGCAATCCGCATGAGACGGCAGTCCGGAGCGAGCGACTCTTAACCCCGTATCGTCTGGGCAGGGTATGTTCGAGGACTGCTCGGGGCGGTTCGCAGACAACCCCGACTTCCGGGGGTACGGGGCCACCGTCACGTCGGGACCCGAGGGTCCGCTCGTGTTCGTCGCGGGGTTCGGGGACGCCAACCGCGTCCTCCGGTGGCGGTCCGGCGTCGTCGATACGGCCTGTGGCATCCTCGCCGACGACGGTCGTCACGCCATCGGCGTCGCCGCCGCCGACATGGACGCCGACGGTCGCGAGGAGGTGTACGTCCACAACGTCGCCGCCTTCGGCGGCACCTCCCCCGAGGCGGACCTCCTCCTCGACCCCGAGGGCGACCGGTGGCACGACCGCTTTGCCGACCCCGCGAACCGCGGCCGCGCCAACCACCGGGTCGGCCGCTCCGTCGCGGCCATCGACCGCCTGGGCACGGGTCGCTACGGCGTGTTCGTCACCGGCTACGGCTCCCCCTCCCGGTTCTACGAGATGGGCGACGACGGTAGCATCACCGATCTCGCGGGGACGGTCGGGCTGGACGTGGTGACCGGCGGGCGGTCGGTCGCTGCCGGCCCTATCCTCTCGGACCGGACGGATCTGTTTCTCGGCGCCGAGCGAGGACCGAACCTGCTCTTGCGCAACGTCGACGGGCACTTCGTCGACGTGGCCCGGGAGTACGGCGTCACCGACGCGGCGGAGAACGCCCGCGGGGCCGCGCTCGTCGCCCCCGACGGCGCGAGCGAGTTCGACATCGTCTGTGGCAACTGGAACGGCGACAACCGCCTCTTCGCCCGCGACGGCGACCGGTTCCGCGACGTCGCCCCATCGGCGCTCGCCCGCCCGACCCGGGTTCGGACCGTCGTTCCCGCCGACTTCGACAACGACGGCCGGCAGGAACTGTTCGTGAACTGCCTCGGCGCGCCCAACCGCCTGCTCACCTACGACGGCGAGTGGACCCAGACCGGCGTCGGCGCGGCGAGCGAACCCGAGGGGATGGGCACCGGCGCCGCCGTCGCCGACATCGACGGCGACGGGACGCTCGAACTCCTCGTGGTCCACGGCGAGGCGGAGGCCCAGCCGCTCTCCCTGTATCGCGCGCCCAACGACGCCGACTGGCTCCGCGTGCGACCGCTCACGCCCGCCGGCGCGCCGGCCCGCGGCGCCCGAGTGACGCTCCGGACGACCGCGGGGCGCCAGACCCGTATCATCGACCCCGGGAGCGGCTATCTCTGCCAGATGGAACCCGTCGCTCACTTCGGCCTCGGCGACGCCACGCCCCGGGAGGCGGTCGTCCGCTGGCCCGACGGCCGCGAGCGGACGATTCTGGATCCGTCGCCGCGAACGACGCTCGACTGCCCCCACCCCAGCGGGTGAGGGCGCCAGAGCGATGTAGCCGGATTTAAGAGGGATTCACCGCTACTGACTGGAAATATGATCGATCCCACCTCCGATATTGGGGAGGACGTTGACGAGAGCACTGCGCCGACGTGTCACACGTGTGGGAAGAAGATAGTACAGGAGCCGAACCACCGAGTCGTCTCCTGGATCGACGAGGGCGAAATCGACCATCTCCATTTCTGCGACGACGAGTGTCGGGCGTCCTGGAGCGGGAAGCGGCCGAACCAGTAGGTCAGCGGCCGCCGTCCGCGAAGCGGTCGAGACCGAGCGAGAGCATATCCGGGCTGACCGGCTGGAACTCCTCGCGCTCCCAGTCGGGAAGATACTCGCGGACGCCGTTCCAGCGGTCACGGGCGTAGCGCGCGTCGACGAGGACGCGAACCCCGCGCTCGTCGGGCCCGCGGATCACCCGACCGACGGCCTGGCGCGCCTTCCGCACCGCCGGCACCGTCAGCGCCGTCTCGAACCCGCTGCGGCCGCCACGCCCGTCCGCGTCCGCCCCGAACGCCCGGTCGTACGCCGTAACGACCGCCTGGGTCCGCGGGCGGGTCGTGTCGACGAGCGGAACGCCACACACCACCGCCGCGTGGAGGCGGTCCCCCCGGTAGTCGACGCCCTCCGTGAGCGTCCCCCGAAGGCTGGTGACGAGCGTGCTGTCGTCCGCGCCGAAGAACTCCTGTTTGAGCGCCTCGGTCGCGCCGTCATCGCTCGATTCGTCGAGGAGGACAGACGAGTCGAGGCGGTCGGCGAGGCGACCCGCCATCCACTCCGCCTCGGCGTAGTTCGGCATCCCGACGAGGACGTTGCCCTCGCGCCCGGCCACCTCGGCCACGGCGTCGACGTACACCCGTCGCGTGTCGCTCTCGCTCCCCGGTGGGCCGCGGTTCTCGTGGGTGAACGTCGGCGCGTCGACGGCGAAACTCGCGCGGTTCTCGGCCGGGAAGGAGAGGCCGTAGGTCCGTTCGACGACCGGCCGGCCGTTCTCAGCCAACTCGTCGAGCCCCGTCACCGTCCGGAACACGTCGAGCGGTTCGAGCGTCGCGGACATCAACACGCCGCCGCCGAAGTCGGCGAGGCGGTCGGCGATGGCGTCGCCAGGGACGCAGTTGTGTAGCGACAGGCGGGCGTTGTAGGCCCGCCGCCACGAGTCGGCGGGTTCCGTCTCGTCCCACGTCCGCGAGAGGTCGATCTCGCGGAAGTAGCGGGCGTGATCCGCGCGATACCAGGCCCCGAGCACCCGACCGACCGTCGGCGCCGCCCGGTCGCGATCCGCCTCCTCCAGTTCGTTCAGGACGCGCGCCGCCACGGCGCCGACCGTCTCGGCGCGCACCCACACGTCGTCGCCGTACTCCCCATTCGCCCACTCCGTGATGGCGTCCGGTTCCGGCGTCTCGGGGTCGCGCAGAGCGATCTCGTCGTCAGGGAGGTCGTCCAGCGCCGTGCGCCACGCCGGCCGCTCGCCGTCGAGATACGCCGTCACCTGCCGGTCGAGTTCCTTGCGCAGGTCGCGCACGAACGACCGCGTCGCTTTCAGCTCCGCGAGCGAGACGTCGGTCTCTTCGAGTTCGCCGCGGACCATCGCCGCGTCCGAGTCAGCCGGGGAATCCCCGTCCCCGCGCTCGAATTCGAGCGGTTGGATCACCCGCGTCAGTTCCGACTCGGCGTTGCGGAGGGTGGTGTCGGCCACCCCGTCGCTCACCAAGTCGCGCACCCGCGGCTCGAGCATGTGCGCCTCGTCACAGACGACGAAGGTCGATTCGTCGAGCAGTGGCCCGGTGAACGTCTCCGTGGTCCGCGGGTCGAAGGCGTGGTAGTAGTTGCCGATGACTACCTCCATATGCGGCAGGAGTGCCCCGAGCATCGAGTGAGGGCAAGTGCCGTGGCTGGCCGCGAGACCCACCAGTTCCTCGGTGTCGAGGAGGCCACGGTCCTCGACGTCGAAGGGGACGGCCTCGACGGGGTCGCCGTCCTCGGGCAGGTCCTCCAGATACTGGGCGTAGAACGGACAGTATTCGGTGTCCTCGAACTCGGCGGTGTCCGGAAGATACGGCGTCGTCTCGCCCGCCGTCTCCAGGTAGTCGGCACCCGCCGACCCGCCGGAGCCAGTGTTCAGGAGACCGGTCTGGGCGCGGCGCGCCTCGTCCGCCAGCGCGGCGGCCGTCGTCGGCCCGTCGCTCCCCGTCAGGTTGCGCGTCCGCTCGCGCAGCCCTTCACAGCGGTCGTAGACGGTCGTCTCGTCGATGTTACCCGTTCGCTCGCGGCTGTACGGGCAGATGTCGGCCTTGCCGACGAGCGTCAGCGCCGAGAGAGGGCGCCAGTCGTCGGGCAGGTTGTCGTTGATGGTGCGCACGTCCGCCTCGAACTGCCGCAGTTGCTGTTTGACGCTCGTGAGCACCACCACCCGCTCGAACGACGAGTCGGGATCGCGCACTCGGTCGAGACCCGCGGTCAGCGCGAGCATGGTCTTGCCCGTCCCGCAGGCGCCTTCGATGACGGCGAAGCCGTCGCGGTCGGCCGTCTCGATGGCCGTCTCGATGCCATCGGCCTGCTCCGCGTACGGCTCGTCGTGGCCGAAAATCGCCCGCCACGTCTCCCCCATGTTATCCAGAGACTGGCGACGTCCTCGGATAAAAAGCTCGGCTCGGCGGAACGCCGAGAAGCGGGTCCGTCTCTGTCGCGATTACAGCAGACTCTCGCCGAGAACGATCACCGCGAGGTTGTTGGCGAACACGAGGAGACCGGCGGCGACGAGGACGCCGAGCCACACCTCGATCAGCGCGGCGAAATAGCGGTTCGCCGGCGGGGGCGTCCGCCGCAGGCGCTCGACGAGCAGGCGAAACCCGACAGCGACCACGACGGCGACGAGCAGGTGTGCGCCGACCACGACGGCGAGGCTCCGTCCCAGGAGCCACCGCATCAGTGGGTTGCTCTCGGCGCCGGTGCCGACCAGCCGGGCCGCCGCGAGCGTCGTGAGTAGATCGACGGTCAGCAGGAGGAAGAGCGCGACGGTGATCCAGTCCCAGTACTCCTCGATCCGGGAGTTGATGGCCGTCGAATCCAGCGGCTTGGCGGTCATTGCGCCACCGCTCGGGCAGACCGACTCGGCGCATCCCGCTCAGTCAGCAGCATGGCGATAGCTTCGCGTCGCGTCACCATGCCAGTTTCCCTGCCGTGACACGGGTGACTACGGCGTCGAGAACTCCTCCGTGTCGGCCCCGACACAGACGACGAGGGAATCCTGGGTCGCGGCGTACACCGTCATCTCGCGGCCTTTCACCGAGTAGCGCGTGTCGGCCACGTCGACCAGCCCCGCCTCTTCGAGGTTGCCGAGGTGGTGACGGACGTTCTGGAGGGACGTCGAAACCGACTCGGCGAGTTCCGAGGCCGTCGCGGGGCGCGCTTCCAGCGCGGTCACGATGGAACGGGCCGTCTCCGACGAGAGCGAGCCGATGAGCTGTTCGGCGTCGTCGTCCGTCAGGGACAGGACGCGGACTTCACCCTCCTCCGACGCCGCGTCCCCCGTCGATTGGGATCGGAACAGCTCTGGCATCACGCCGTGGGTTTCGAATCCAGATGGAAAACCCTTCGCCAGAATGTGCTTCAGTAAACGAGTTGACAGGTGAAGGTCACTCCGCAGGCGTCTGGAAAATGCCCGCGAGATAGAGTCCGGCGAGGAGGGCCACGAGCGCGAAGAGGCCGCCAGCGAACCCGCGGAAGATGGCGTCGAACGCGTAATGCTCGCCGAGCACGCCGACGGTGCCGCTCCCCATTGCCTGCACGAACAGGGCGAGGCCGCCGTAGACGGCGTAGGCGCTGCCACGGTTGTCCGGGATCGTCCCGAGGACGTACGCGTCGAGCGCGGGGAAGAGGCCGTGGACGACGAGGCCGAGCGCGACGCTCACCGCGACGAGGCCGAGGAGGGAGTCGACGACCGTCAGCACCGCGACGCAGGCGGCGACGCCCGTGCCGAGCGCGAGGATATATGGCACGCGGGGCAGGCGGTCGGCGAGGCTCCCGCCGAGCCAGAACGCTGGCAGGCCGGCGACGAAGGCGACCGTCAGCAGCGTGCCCGCAGGGCCGGGAGCCAGTCCCTTCGCCGTCACGAGATACGTGACGTAGAAGTTGAACACACCCTGCCAGACGAAGCCAGCGCCGCCGATGAGCGCGACGGCCGCGAGGATGATCCGCCAGTGGGCGAGCGCCGCGCGAAAGTCGCGGTCGGCCCCGTGGGGAACGCCGCCTTCGCGCTGCCGGGCGACGAGCAGGAGGGCGAGCGTCAGCGTCGCGCCGATCGCCGTGAGGAGCCAGAAGACCGCCCGCCACGAGACGGTGGCGACGAGCGCCACCGCGAGCGTCGGCGCGACGACGGCGGCCATCTGGGCCGCCGTGCCGTGGATGCCCACGAACTGTCCCACGCGTTCGGGGTAGAGATCGCCGATCAGCGGGACGGCCGACGCGTAGTAGGCACCGGAGGCGACGCCGATGGCGAAGGCGCCGACCTGCAGGAGCGGGAGCGACGTCGTCACGGCGGTCAGCGCCGACGCCGCGGTGAGGAGGACGCCCGCGCCGAGGACGATGCGTCCGCGAGCGACGCGCGTGACGAGATATCCGACCGGAATCCGCGGGACGGCCGTGCCGACCCAGACGAGCGTCGTCACGAGGCCGAGTGCGCCCGTGCCGGCGCCGAAGGTGGTGCGGAACGTCTCCAGCAACGGCGCGAACGCGACGCGGCCGAAGTTGACACAGAACACCAGGCCACAGAGCGTGCCGAAGAGCCGTCGCGTCACGGTCCGGGGTTCGACCGGGGCGGGCACAAGCGTTGCGCTCCGACAGCGAATAGTATAACGGCCGGGGGAGCGAAGCGCGCCCATGATCACGCCCGACCGGATGGCGGCCGTCGACGAGAACGCGGCCGCGCTCGGCGTCCCGCGCAAACAGTTGATGGAGTCGAGCGGTAACGCCGTCGCCGACGCGGTGCGCGAAGTCGCGGCTCCCGGCGCCACCGTCGCCCTCGTCTGTGGCCGCGGCAACAACGGCGGCGACGCCTTCGTCGCCGCCCGCTTTCTCGACGACCACGACGTGACCGTCCACCTGCTCGGCCGACCTGAGACCATCATCACCGACATCGCGCGGGAGAACTGGGACGCGCTGGAACGCGCCGCCATCGAGACGCGGGTCGTCCGCGACTCCCGGGCCTTCGACCTCGGCGACCCCGACATCGTCGTCGACGCAATGCTCGGAACGGGCGTGACGGGCGCGCTCCGCGACCCCGAACGCCACGCCGCCCAGCGCATCAACGCGCACGACGCGCCGGTGGTCGCCGTCGACGTGCCCTCGGGCGTCGACGCCGCCACCGGCGAGGCCGCGGGCGTCGCCGTCGACGCCGACCACGTCGTCACCTTCCACGACGCCAAACCCGGTCTCGACGCGCTGGACGCGGAGGTGACCGTCGCCGACATCGGCATCCCCGAGACGGCGGAGCTGTTCGTCGGCCCCGGCGACCGGCGCCTGCTCTCGCGGCCCGCCGACGCCCACAAGGGCGCGTTCGGCGAGGTGCTCGTCGTCGGCGGCGGCCCCTACACCGGCGCCCCCGCGCTCGCCGGCCAGGCCGCGATGCGCGCCGGCGCCGACCTGGTTCGCGTGGCCTGTCCCCGCAGCGTCGCCCGCGAGGTGCAGGCGTTCGAGGAGGGTCTCATCGTCCGCCCGTTCGACGGCGATCGACTCACACCCGACCACCTCGACCACGTTCGGACGCTGGCGGCCGATCACGACACCGTCGTCTTCGGCCCGGGCCTCGGCGACGACGACGCGACGCTCGCGGCCGTCCGCGAGTTCCTCGCCGACTACACGGGGCGGGTCGTCGTCGACGCCGACGCCCTCGCCGTCGTCCCCGACGTCGACACCGACGCGACGCTCCTGTGTACGCCCCACGCCGGCGAACTCCGGGCGATGGGCGGGCCCGACGTGACCGGCGCCGACTGGCGGGAGCGACTGGAACAGGTGGCCGCGTTCGCCGCCGACACCGGCCACGCGCTGCTGGTGAAAGGCCCGGACGACGTGGTGACCGACGGCGAGCGCGAGCGCGTGAGTCGCACCGGGAATCCGGGGATGACCGTCGGCGGAACCGGCGACGTCCTCGCGGGCGCCGCGGGGGCGTTGCTGGCGTCGCTTCCTCCCGTCGACGCCGGATCGCTCGCGGCCTACGCCAACGGCCTCGCCGGCGACCGCATCGTCGAGGACCGAGGCTACGGCCTGCTGGCGAGCGACCTCTTGCCTGAACTGCCCGCGGCCCTGTGGGGTGGTGTCGATGTCTGACGAGGAGACACCGCAGGACGACCTCACCCACACCGACGAGTCCGGGAACGTCCAGATGGTGGACGTGGGCGACAAGCCCGACACGTCGCGCCGGGCGGTCGCGCGCGGCGAGATTCACCTCCAGCCGTCGACCATCGAGGCGATTCGCGCCGACGAAATCGGCAAGGGCGACGTGCTGGCGACGGCCCGCATCGGCGCCGTTCAGGCCGTGAAACACACCTGGGAGACGATCCCCATGTGCCACCAGATCCCCATCACGAACGTCGAGACATCGTTCGACGTGGGCGACGACCGCGTCGAGGTGACCGTCGCCGTCGAGACGACGGGGAAAACCGGCTGTGAGATGGAGGCGCTCGAAGGTGTGACGACGGGGCTGAACGTCGTCTGGGACATGGTGAAAGCGGCGGAGAAAGACGAAGACGGGGAGTACCCCGCGACCGAACTCACCGGCGTGCGGGTCGTCGAGAAGACGAAACGTCGGTTAAACTGATTCGACGGTCGCGAGGTCGCCCGCTCGAGCGCGGGCGCGCTCGATGATCGACGGTCGCGCCTCGAACTCCAAGAGGACCTGATCGTCGTCGTACTCCTCGCGTTCGACGTTGGCGTGGTCGTACACCCAGGAGACGAGGCTCATGGTGTCGTCAGTCATGGGGAGGACGAGCCGTTCGGACTCCCAGTCGGGGAGTTCCTGCTCGATGCGGTCCCGGAGGTCGTCGACGCGTTCACCGGTCAGTCCGGAGACGGTGACGGGGTTGGGCGCGAGCGCCGAGAGGGCCTCACGTTTCTCCGCGAGTTCGTCGTCGTCCACGCGGTCGACCTTGTTCAATACGGTGACGATGGGCGCCTCGTTGCGCTCGTACAGCGTGTCGTGGCAGGTGACGAGTTTCTCGCGCATCTCCGCGACGGATTCGCTGGCGTCGACGACGAGGAGGACGAGATCCGCGCGGTAGACGGAGTCGAGCGTCGACTCGAAGGACTCCACGAGCCAGTGGGGCAGATCCGAAACGAATCCGACGGTGTCGGTGAGGAGGACATCACGCTGCCCCGTATCCGCACGGCGTGTGGTGGTTCCAAGGGTGGTGAAGAGGCGGTCCTCGCTCTCGGCGGTGGTGGCGAGGTCGGGGTGGCGGTCCTCGTTCTCGTCGATATCGAGTTCGGCGGCGAGTCGGCGCATCAGCGTCGACTTGCCGGCGTTGGTGTAGCCCGCGAGGGCGACGAGGTCGAAGCCGGATTCGCGGCGCTGCTCCCGGCGGTCCTGCTCTTTCTCCGCGATGGCGTCCAGTTCGCGCTTGATGTCCGCGATCTGGTTTTTGATGTCGCGTTCGCGGCTCTCGTCGTACTCGCCGAGACCCATGAAGCCGGGGCGCTCGTCGCGTTTGGCGAGGCTGGTTTTCGCCTCGGCGCGCGGGAGTTCGTATCTGAGTTCCGCGAGTTCGACCTGTAACTGGGCCTTGCGTGTCTGTGCCCGCTGACCGAAGATGTCGAGGATGAGCGTGAATCGGTCGATGACCTCGGTCCCCTCGGGAAGTTTGCCACCGATGTTGTACGTCTGGTACGGGCCGAGACGGTTGTCGACGATCACCGCGTCGGCGTCCGTCCGGACCGCCAGCTGTGCCAGTTCCTCGGCTTTCCCCTCACCGAACGCGTAGGCGGCGTCTTCCGTCCGGATCTGGGTGAGTTCTCCGACGACGTCGTAGCCCGCGGCACGGGCGAGGTCCTTGATCTCGCTCAGGTCGACCGATCCGTGGTCGACCCGCTTGGCGACGACGGCGGTCGTCGCGTGCTCCCCGTCAGCGGACGCGTTCGTTCTCTGCACGATCTACCGGAAGTAGGCGCTCGAACCACTTAAACTCCGCTCGCCCCCCATCACGTCGTCTCCGACGGCGTGTACGTCCGCAGCCGATATATCATACGGAGGACAGTGCTCCCGACGGCGTCGGCGGCCACCGCCGCCGGAACCGGCGATGTCTCGTCGTAGCCCGCGATGGGAACCGTCCACTCCCGAAACCGGATCAGGCTCCCGAGGATCAGGAGGAGGACGCCGGCACCGAGCCACGACAGCGCCGCGGAGGGCAATCCGAACATGGTCGGGGGGTTGGCGCGGCGAAATGAGAAGCGTCGGGCCGCGAGGGTCCCGTTCGGCTCGGTATCGGTGGATTTGTCTCAGCCTCGCGGATACGCTCGGAGCGCGCCGACGGACCCATCTGTCGGCGTCAGCGGGCGAGACCGTCGGGCCAACCCCACCGCCACAAGCGACTTAACCGCAAGCGTCGGAAAAGCGGTATGGACCCGTTCGTCTTGCAACTGGGAATCGACCCCCAGCAACTCGGCATCGAGTTCGGGAGCGGGGCGGTGATCGGCGGCATCATCGGTTTCGCGGCCAAGAAGGTGGCCAAGATCATCGCCATCATCGTCGGCCTCGAGCTCGCGCTGTTCAAGTTCCTCGAATCGCGGGAGATCATCAGCGTCGACTGGGCGGCGCTGTCGGCGGGCGTGTTGAAAACCGGCGAGAGCGCAGCGGACGGGCCGCCCGGATGGGTGTCGAGCATCCTCTCGACGCTGTCGGTGTCGGCGGGGTTCGCCGGCGGATTCCTGCTCGGCTTCCGGCGCGGATAGCTAGCGGACGTTGAGGTCGTCTTCGTCTTTGACGATCCGCGTCTCGGCCTCGCCGCTCGTCACTTCGTTCACCAGGTCGTAGAACTCGTTTTGCATCCCTGCGGGGAAGGTGAGGACGCCGACCCAGGAGCCGTCGGCCTGCCACTCCTCGCGGTCGAGGTCGCCGAACTCGCGGATGCGTGACTGCGCGCTTCCGGCGTACTCCGGCGGGACGTGGACCGCGACGGTCACTTCGGCAAAGCGGATCGGAATGACGGGCCGGAGCGCGTCGAGCGCGTCGTCGACCTGCGTTTCGACGCGCTCCATCGGGTCGATCTTGAACCCCGCCTCTTCGAGCGCGCGCTCGATGCGTTCCGGCGGGTGGGGCGCGTCGTCCATCTGCGGGTTGACGGCGTTGCGCGCGATCCGGTTGATCAACTGTTTGCGCTTCTGTTCTTGCATCTCGCGGCGCTGCTCGGCGGTGATCTGTATCTCGCCGCGTTTGACGACCTCCGGGATGATCTCCATCGGGTCGGTCGTGCCGAACACCTCTTCGAGGTCCTCCTCGGCGGGCCGGTCGCCGCGCGAGGCGTTCTCGAAGACATCCTCCGCGGCGATGACATCCTCCAGATCCCCGTCGAACTCGTCGCGCTGGATCGCCAGCGCCGCGTCGGGATCGATCAGTACCTCGAACCGTGAGCCGTGGGATTCGAGGCGCGCGGTGACGGCCTCGTCGAGCGATATCATACGCCGGACTACAGCCTCCGGTGATTTATACTCTCGGCCAACGACAGCGCCCCACCGCGGGACGATCAGGAGAGGTCGTCGATTATCGACACCAGATCGGCCTTGTCCTGGACGCCGATGAGCCGTTCGGCCTGCTCGCCGTTCGCGTAGAACTCGAGGGTCGGGACGCTCCGGATGCCGCGGTCCTGGGCGAGTTCCTGTAGTGCGTCGATGTCGACTTTCAGGACGACCGCGTCGGTTTCGGCCGCGATCTCCTCGACCGTCGGCTCCAGCATCTTGCAGGGGCCACACCAGTCGGCGTAGTAGTCGACGAGGACGATGTCGTTTGCCGCGACGAGTTCGTCCAGGTGGTCGGCGTCTTCGACGTGAATCGGCTCCGATCGTTCCGCGGTCGATTCGCTCATACTCGAACTAGCGACGCGAAGCCCTTAACGGTTGAGTCGCGTGACCGACGGGACGCACGACCGTCAGTCGGCCGCGTCGCGAACCCGGTACTGCAACACGACGCCGTCGTCGAGGCGGTCGACGGCGACCAGTTCGAGCGACGGGAAATCCTCGACGAACCCCTCGCCGTCGGCGAGGGTCGGGGCGTCCCGGCCGCCGATGACGAGCGATCCCACGAACACGCTGAGTTCGTCGACGAGGCCGGCGGCAAAGAGCGAGTAGATGAGTTCGCCACCCCCTTCGGCGAGGAGTCGGTCGACGCCCTCGCGTTCGAGTGCCGCGAAGGCGGCGGCGAGGTCGACCCGCTCCGCGCCGGCGACGATGACCGTCGCGCCCGCGTCACGGAGGGCGTCACGGCGCTCCTCGGGGGCCGCCTCCGAGACGAGAACGCAGGTGTCGGCGCCGTCGTCGAGGACCGTCGCATCGAGCGGCGTCCGGCCGCGGGAGTCCGCGACCACGCGAGCCGGGTTGGCGTCCCGGCCGTTCCGCAGGCGCTCCACCCGCCGCGACTCGGATTTGACGCCGAGATGCGGGTCGTCGGCGAGGACGGTTCCGACGCCGACGAGGACGGCGTCGGCGGCCGCCCGTAGGCGATCGACGCGGTCGAAATCCTCGTCGCCCGAGATGCGAACCTGGCGGCGCTCTCGCGTCGAGAGTTTGCCGTCCACGCTCGTCGCCGCGTTCACGACGACTTCCATACGCTTCCGTTCGGACGGGGAGAGAAACCGCTTTCGGTGGGGTTGAGGGAGCGGTCGCGGGGTTGTTGCGGTGGGGCGGTCGCGGGGTTGTTGCGGTGGCGGAGGTCAGGAGTCGAACCGCGAACGAGCGGAGCGAGTGAGCGGGCCAAGCGCCGACCGGAGGGAGGCGCGCAGGCTTTTGGTCGAGCTTTTGCCAGGGAGGCGCCGAAGGCGCCGACCGCAGCAAAAGGTCGGTGTGCGACGCTTTTTATTACTGCACGCCGAACTACGGGGTGATGCAACTCGACGATCATGCCGAGGATCTCGCCTCCGACCTCGGCGTAGACAAAGCGGAGGTCAAAGAGGATCTGGAGAGCCTGCTCGAATACAGCGTTCCCGTCGAGGAAGCCAAACAGAGCATCCGCCGAAAACACGGCGGTGACGACGGGTCGTCGGCGACGCCGACGGCCAAATCCATCGCGGACGTGTCGACCGACGACGGGTCCGTGACGGTGACCGTCAGAGTGCTGACGAAGGGGACGCGATCCATCCGGTATCAGGGCGAAGACCGCGTCATCCGCGAAGGGGAAATCGCCGACGAGAGCGGTCGCCTCGCCTACACCGCGTGGGAAGCGTTCGACGCCGAACCCGGCGATACGGTCACCATCGGCAACGCGAACGTCCGAGAGTGGGAAGGCAGCCCCGAACTCAACCTCGGCGCGAACACGACCATCGCGGTCGCCTCGGACCCCGTCGAGACGCCGCATGAGGTGGGCGGCGACCGGGACCTCATCGACCTCGAACCCGGCGACCGCGGCCGCAACGTCGAGGTGACGGTGCTCGAGATCGAAACCCGGACCATCGACGGCCGCGACGGCGAGACGGAGATTCTCTCGGGCGTCGTCGCCGACGAGAGCGCGCGCCTGCCGATCACCGACTGGGACCCACACGACGAACTGGCGGAGGGCGCGTCGCTCCGCCTCGAAGACGTCTACGTCCGCGAGTATCGGGGCGTCCCACAGGTGAACGTCACCGCGTTCTCGACGATCAAGCGCCTCGACCGCGAGATCGAACCGCCGGCCTCGGCCCCGCGGATGGCCGTGGGCGAGGCCGTCGCGACGGGCGGCCTGTTCGACATCGAACTCACCGGCAACGTCATCGAAGTGCGCGATGGCTCCGGCCTCATCGAACGCTGTCCCGACTGCGGGCGCGTCGTCCAGAACGGCCAGTGTCGCGCCCACGGCGACGTGGACGGCGAGGACGACCTGCGCGTGAAGGCCATCCTCGACGACGGCACGGGGACGGTGACGGTCGTGCTCGACTCGGAGCGGACGGCCGAGGTGTACGGCGGCGACATCGAGGACGCGAAGGAGGCGGCCCGCGACGCGATGGACCGCGAGGTGGTAGCCGACGCCATCCGCGACCGGATCGTCGGCCGCGAGTACCGCGTTCGGGGGTCGCTCTCCGTCGACGAGTACGGCGCCAACCTCGACGCCGACGAGTTCGTCGAGAGCAGTGACGACCCCGCCGACCGTGCCAGCGAACTGCTCGCGGGGGTGGCGCGATGAGCGCCGACGGCGACGATGACGGCGACAGCGGACCCGGCCGCCGCGAGGTGGCCCACCGCCTCTTCGCCGCGGAGTTCGACGACGCCACCGTCTCCTACGCCGAGAGCGACGAGGAGCGCGCGCCGAAATACGTCGTCACGCCGACGGGCGCGCGAGTGAACCGCCTGTTCGCCGTCGGCGTCCTGACGGAAGTGGAGTCGGTCAACGACGACGTCCTCCGAGCGCGGGTGGTCGACCCGACGGGCGCCTTCGTCTCCTACGCCGGCCAGTATCAGCCGGACGCGGCCGCGTTCTTCGAACGGGCCGAGACGCCGGCGTTCGTCGCGCTCACGGGCAAGGCCCGGACGTTCGAACCGGACGACGGCGACCGCATCTACACCTCCGTTCGCCCCGAGAGCGTCGCGGAAGTCGACACCGACACGCGCGACCGGTGGACGGTGTCGGCCGCCGAGGCGACGCTCCGCCGCGTCGCGGCGGTGGCCGACGCCCGATCGATCGACGCCACGGGCGACGACCTGCAAGCAGTACTCGCCGACCGCGGCTACGACGAGTCGCTCGCGGCCGGCATCCCAATCGCCCTCGAACGCTACGGGACGACGACGGCGTATCTCGACGCCGTGCGCCAGGTCGCGCTCGACGCGCTGGAAGTCGTCGCCGGCGACCGGGATGCGGTGCGCGCGCTCGATACGGCCCCCGACGACGAGGGCACCACGTCGCTCGGGCCGCTTCCCGACGCGGTGACGGCCGAGCGAGCGACGACCGCCGCCGAGACGAGTGCGACCGGTGGAGAACGCAGTGACGCCACCGCGACGGCAACGAGCGACGAAGAGACGGAACCCGTCGCCTCGGCGTCGGAAGCGAGCGCGGCAACGACGGCCGACGAGGAGTCGGCGACGGAAGCCACGACGGTCGAAGGGACGACGACCGACGCCACGATCGACGAGGAGAGCGGGGTAGACGCAACGGCGGCCGACGAACCGTCCGCCGAACGCAGTGCGGTCGACGCGGACGCCGAGACGGACAGCGACGATTCGTCAGTCGACGGGGCGGCGGATGCGGACGAGGCGACGGGCACCACGACGCCGGACGGCGACCTCGGCGACTTCGACGAGGACGACCTCTACGAACTCGACGAGGAGGAGCGCCGCGAAGTGGAGGAGTCATTCGATGTCGGCTTCGAGAGCGGGGCCGAAGTCGGCGACCCCGGCGAAGCCGACATCGACGTTCCCGGGCCGGAGGACCTCGAAGAGGGCGTCGACGACAGCGACGAGACGGACGCCGCGGCGGCGGCAGACACCGAGGCCGAAGCCGAGTCCGGGGACGAAGACGATTCGAGCGCCGATACTGACGCCAGCGCCGAGGACATCAACCTCGAAACGGCCGCCATCGAGGTGATGGACGAACTCGATGACGGCGACGGGGCGGACCGCGAGGCGGTCGTCGCGGCCGTCGTCGACGAGTACGGCGCCGATCCGGGCGTCGTCGCCGACGCCATCGAGGACGCCCTCATGAACGGGCGGTGTTACGAACCGAGCGAGGACCGCCTGAAAGCGATCTGATGGCGCTCGTGGAACCGGTCCCGGACGCCCCCGCTGCGACCGCGGACTGCGGCGACGAGCGCGCACTCGTCGTCGCCGACTACCACGCCGGCATCGAGGTCGGCCTCCGATACGAACGCGGGGTCGAACTCCGGAGCGCCGCCGACACTCGCCGCGAGCGTCTGCTGGCGCTCTGCGAGCGTGTCGAGGCGGACCGAGTGGTCGTCCTGGGTGACCTCGTCCACCGAATCGGCGACCCCGGCACCGGCGAACGCGACGAAGTGGACGCCCTGCTCGACGCCCTCGACGCTCGCGGGGTGCCGCTGACGCTCGTCCCCGGCAACCACGACGGCGGCGTCGCCGACGCCTACGGCGACCGGATGGAGGTGGCGGACCCGGAGGGTCACCGCCGCGGCGACGTGGGATTCGTCCACGGACACACGTGGCCGAACCGGGCTGTCCTCGGCGCCGAGACTGTCTGTATGGGGCACGAACACCCGCAGGTCCGTCTCGAAGACGAGGTCGGCGTCGGCCGCGCCGAGAAGGCGTGGCTCCGGGGCGACCTCCGTCTCGCCCCCTTCGCCGACCACCTGGGCGTCGGCCCCGAGGCGTTGGCGTGGTCGACGCCCGACCTCGTGGTCTTCCCCGCGTTCAACGACCGCTCGGGGGGGACGTGGATCAACGTCGAGAATCAGGAGTTCCTCTCCCCGTTCCTCCCCGACGCCCTCGGCGGCGGCGAAGCCTACCTGCTCGACGGGACGCGCCTCGGCGCGTATCGGCGGGCGTAGCCCAGCATCACCGCGGAACGGTGACCTTAATCGGCTCGCACCGCTAGCGGGGCCGATGGCAGAACGGGAGGTTCGCGAGGGGATGGACGCCTTCACCCACCTCGGGGAGCGGGTGCGGGCCGCGCTCTCCGAGCGGGGGTTCTCGACGCCGACCGAACCACAGCGCCGAGCGATTCCGCCGCTCGCGGCCGGCGAGAACGCGCTCGTCCTCGCGCCGACGGGGACGGGCAAGACGGAGACGGCGATGCTGCCGGTGCTCGACGCCGTCGACCGGCGCGAGGAGCAGTTCGGCATCTCGGTGCTCTACATCACGCCGCTGCGCGCGCTCAACCGCGACATGCGTGACCGCCTCGACTGGTGGGGCGAGTATCTCGACATCGACGTGGACGTGCGCCACGGCGACACCACACAGTATCAGCGGAGCAAGCAGGCCGACGACCCGCCGGACGTCCTCGTGACGACGCCGGAGACGCTCCAGGCGATGCTGACGGGGAAGAAACTCCGCACGGCGCTCTCCGACGTCGACCACGTCGTCGTCGACGAGGTGCACGAACTCGCGTCGGCCAAGCGGGGCGCGCAGTTGACGGTCGGCCTCGAACGCCTGCGCGACCTGGCGGGGCCCTTCCAGCGCATCGGCCTCTCGGCGACCGTCGGGTCGCCAGAGGAGGTTGGGAAGTTCCTGACCGGCGACCGCGGCTGTACGCTCGTCGAAGTCGACGCGGGGACGAACGTCGAGTTCGAGGTTCGCAATCCCGAACCGACGGCCGAAGACGAGGCGCTCGCGGGCGAACTCGCGACCGATACGGCAGTGGCGAGCCACGTCCGCGCGATCAGAGATGTCGTCCGCGACAACGAATCGACGCTGGTGTTCGTCAACACACGGCAGACGGCGGAGGCGCTCGGCTCGCGGTTCAAGCGCCTGGAGGAACCCATCGGCGTCCACCACGGGTCGCTCTCGACGGAGGCCCGCATCGACGTGGAAGAGGCGTTCAAGTCGGGCGAACTCGACGGTCTCATCTGTACGTCGTCGATGGAACTCGGTATCGACGTGGGGCGCGTCGATCACGTCGTCCAGTACGGAAGCCCTCGGGAGGTGGCTCGCCTGCTCCAGCGCGTCGGCCGCGCGGGCCACCGTCGCGACGCCGTCTCACAGGGGACCGTCCTCACGGACCACCCGGACGACACGCTGGAGGCACTGGCAATCGCCCGACGAGCCGTCGCCGGCGAGGTCGAACCCGCGACCATCCACCACGGCAGTCTGGACGTGGTCGCGAATCAGGTCGTCGGCCTCGTGATGGACCACGGCGAAATCGCCGCCCGCGACGCCTACGAGACGCTGACGCGGGCGTACCCCTTCCGCGACCTCTCGGAAGAGCGGTTCCGTGACGTGGTACGGGAACTCGACGCGAATCGCCTGCTGTGGCTGGAGGAGGACGCCGACCGCCTGGAGAAATCGGGCGGGACGTGGCAGTATTTCTACGCCAACCTCTCGATGATTCCGGACGAGGAGACCTACGAGGTGTACGACCTCTCCTCGCGGAAGACCATCGGCACTCTGGACGAGCGGTTCGTCCTCAACTTCGCCACGCCGGGCGAGGTGTTCATCCAGCGCGGCGAGATGTGGCGCATCACGGAGGTCGACGAGGACGAGACGCGGGTCGAGGTGACGCCCATCGAGAATCCGGCGGGCGAGGTGCCGTCGTGGACAGGCCAGGAAATACCGGTACCGTCGGCCGTCGCCGGCGAAGTCGGGGAGTTGCGCGGCGTCGCCGCGTCCCAGTTCGACCGCGGCGCCGACCGCACGGCCGTCGCCAGCGACATCCGCGCCCGGTACCCCGTCGACGAACGCACCGTGCGCGAGGCGCTCGACCCCATCGAGCGTCAGGTGGAGGCCGACGCGCCGACGCCCACCGCCGACCGCCTCGTCGTCGAAGGCCAGGGCCGCGGCATCGTGCTCAACGCGCCCTTCGGCCACGAGGTGAACGAGACGCTCGGCCGCCTGTGTTCGGCGCTCATCGGCCAGCAGACCGGATCGTCCGTCGGCCTGGAAGTCGACCCCTACCGCATCGAACTCGAAGTGCCGGGCCGGGCGGGGCCGAGCGACGTGGTCGAGGTGCTCGAAAGTACGGACCCGGACCACGTCGAGGGACTGCTCGAACTCGCCCTGAAAAACTCACAGACGCTGAAGTTCACGCTCGCGCAGGTGGCCGCGAAGTTCGGCGCCCTGAAGCGGTATCAGGGCTCGGGCCGCTTCGGCGCCGACCGCCTGCTGGCCGCCCTTGAGGAGACACCCGTCTACGACGAGGCCGTTCGCGAGGTGTTCCACCGCGACCTCGACATCGACGGCGCGGCGTCCGTCCTGAAACGGGTCCAGTCGGGCGATATCGAGGTGGTGACCGCACGGGAACACACCCCCATCGGGACGGGCGGGCGGAGCAGCGGGCGGGAACTCCTCGTTCCCGAGAACGCCGACGCGAGCGTCGTCGAGACGCTGAAAGACCGGATTCGGAACGACCGCGTCATCCTCGCCTGTCTCCACTGCACGGACTGGACGCGCAAGACCAAGGTGAAACGCGTCCCCGACCAGCCCCAGTGTCCGGAGTGTGAGTCGACGCGCATCGCCGCGCTCAATCCGTGGGACGAGGAGGCGGTGAAAGCCGTCCGGGCGCCCGAGAAGGACGAGGAACAGGAGCGCCTGACCGAACGCGCGTACCGCTCCGCGAACCTGGTCCAGAGCCACGGCAAGCAGGCGGTCATCGCGATGGCCGCCCGCGGCGTCGGCCCGCACAACGCCGCCCGCATCATCGCCAAGCTCCGCGAGGACGAGGACGACTTCTACCGCGACATCCTCGAACAGGAGCGCCAGTATGCCCGGACGCAGTCGTTCTGGGATTAGGGAGCCACTCGGCTCACGTCGATTTCTGACCCGCGCCCCCGAGCGACGGCGCCACCGTCTCGAGCGCGGCGTCGAAGTGAGCGGCCGTCAGGCACACCTCGTCGGCGTGCTCGTTGGCCTCGGGGCCGGGGTAGGCGTCGGCCACCGCTTCGACCGCGAGCACCGCGGCCTCGCGGCAGACGGCGGCGAGGTCGGCGCCGGTGTAGCTGCCGGTTCGCCGGGCGACAGCGTCCAGATCCACGTCGGCGGCGAGGGGCTTGTCCTGCGTGTGAACGTCGAGGATGGCCCGCCGTGCAGTCTCGTCGGGCGCCGGCACCTCGACGTGGGTTTCGAGGCGGCCAGCCCGGAGCAGCGCCGGATCGATGACCTCTTTCCGGTTGGTGGCCGCGAGAACGACGACGTTGGGGTTGTCGGCGACGGCGTCGAACTCCGTCAGCAACTGGGAGACGACGCGCTCGGTCACCGCGTTGTCGCCGGCGGAGCGGTCCGTCGCGACGGCGTCGATTTCGTCGAAAAAGACGATGGCGGGCGCGGTCTGTCGGGCACGGTCGAACACCTCGCGAACGGCTTTCTCGCTCTCGCCGACGTAGCGATCCAGGAGTTCTGGTCCCTGGACGCGCACGAAGTTGACGCCGCTCTCGGCGGCGATGGCCCGCGCGAGCAGCGTCTTGCCCGTTCCCGGCGGGCCGTAGAGCAGGACGCCGGAGGGCGGGTCGGCGTCGGCCGCCTCGAACAGCGGTCCGTACGTGAGCGGCCACGTGACCGCGCGTTCGAGGGTCGCCTTCGCGTCGTCGAGGCCGCCGACCGATTCGAACCCCTGGGTCGGCGCCTCGGAGACGTACTCGCGCATGGCACTGGGGTCGACCGCCGCCATCGCCGCCTCGAAGTCGTCGCGGGTGACCCTGATGTCCTCGGCCGGCGTCTCCTCGCGCCGGGCGCGACGGAGCGCCGACATGGCGGCCTCGGTCACCAGGGATTCGAGGTCGGCGCCGACGAAGCCGTGGGTCCGCCCGGCGAGACGGTCGAGGTCGACGCCCGCCGCCATCGGCATCCGGCGCGTGTGGACGTCGAGGATTTCGCGCCGCCCCGCCTCGCCGGGGACGCCGATCTCGATCTCGCGGTCGAAGCGGCCGCCGCGGCGGAGCGCGGGGTCCAGGTCGTCGACGCGGTTGGTCGCACCGATGACGATGACCTCGCCGCGAGCCTCCAGGCCGTCCATCAGCGAGAGCAACTGCCCGACGATGCGGTCCTCCATGCCGTCGCTGTCCTCGCGCTTGGGCGCGACGGAGTCGATTTCGTCGAAGAAGATGATCGACGGCGACGCCTCGCGGGCGTGTTCGAACACGCTCCGGAGGCGCTCCTCGCTGTCGCCCTTGTACTTCGAGACGATTTCCGGGCCGGAGACGGAGATGAAGGTGGCGTCGACCTCGTTGGCGACGGCGCGGGCGATCAGCGTCTTGCCCGTCCCGGGCGGGCCGTAGAGCAGGACGCCCTTCGGCGGATCGACGCCCAGACGGGTGAACAGGTCCGGTTCCGCCAGCGGGAGTTCGATCATCTCCCGCACCAGATCGAGTTCGTCGTCGAGACCGCCGATGTCCTCGTAGGTGGCGCCCGTGACGGGGTGATCGACCGGTTCGGCGTCGACGCTGGGCGTCGGCGACGACGTATCGGCGTCGGTCGATCGATCGGGACGCGTGGCGCCGCCCGTCGTTCCGGCGTCGGACCGGCCGGACGAAGCGTTGCCACCCACGAGCCGAAGGTCGGTGCCGTCGGTGAGCCGGACCGCACCCTCCGGGCGCACCGACCGGACCACGAACGGCTCGTCACCGAGGCTCTCGACGTGGACGCGGTCGCCGGCACGGAACGGCCGGCCGTCGAGCGTCCGGCGGAGTTCTCGAGGGACGGCTTCACTGTCGGCGTCGACACCTGGCGGCGGGGCGAGCGTGACCGACTCGGCGTCGGCGACATCGGCGGTCCGCACCTGTACCGTGTCGCCGACGGCCACGCCGGCGTTGGCGCGGGTGCCGGCGTCGATGAGGATGGCGTCCTCCGAGATGCCGGCCCGGGCCGGCCAGAGTTTCGCAACGGTCGTACGGTCGCCCTCGACGACGATGGCGTCGCCGCTCAACACGCCGAGTCGCTTCCGGGCGGCCTCGGGCAAGCGCGCGATTCCGCGGCCCGCGTCTCGCTTCTCGGCGCTCCGGACCGTGAGACGGATACCGGTGTCACCGTCGCTCCCGTTCATCGGCGGTGCTAGGGGTGGCCGACCCTTACGCTTGCCGACCCCGGTCGGTGTCGGGGCGGACCACGTCCGCGCCCACCGAGCCGATCCGGTCGATTTCCGCGCGCACCCGGTCGCCCGGTTCGATTCGATGCGCGCCGGGCGTCCCCGTGAAGATGACATCACCGGGTTCCAGCGTCATCACACGGGAGTGAACGGCGACGAGTTCGCGCGGCGAGAAATGCATGTTGTCGACAGTGTTGTTTGCGCGAACGGTTCCGTTCACGACGGTCCGCACCTCGATGTCGTCGAGCGTCGTGTCCGCCTCGGGCACAGCGATGTGTGGTCCGAGGACGAGAAAGGTGTCGTAGCTTTTCGCCCGCGTGAGAAAGCGTGGATTCCGCTGGAGCACGTCCTCCGCGGTCATATCGATGACGGGGGCGTAGCCCGCAACGACATCGGCGGCGTCCTCGGCGCGGACGTTTCGACACGTCCGCCCGATGACGACGGCGAGTTCCGCCTCCGCCGTGACCCGAGACGATTCGTCGGTCGGCGGGAGTCGAATCGGGCCGCCGGGCCCCGTCGCGGCCGTGGCCGGTTTGAAGAAACTCGCCGGTTCGTCCGGGCGCTGCTCCGACAGGTCCGCGGCGTGGTCGGCGTAGTTGAGGCCGATGCCGAACAGTTTGCCCGGGCGGGCGAGAAACGGGCCGAACGCGAACCCTTCAGCTGGGGAGCGGGTGGCGCTGGCAGCGTCGATTTCGGGGCGCTCGTCGGCCACCCGCGAGAGCGCGTCGCGAACATTCGACGCACCCCTGTAGGCGGATTCGAGCGGGACGAACCCGTCGTCATCGCCGACGAAGGGACGGCCGTCAGCCGTTCGGGCGAGATACCACATCTCACGCCGTCCCCCGTTCGCACGTGTCGGTTCGGCGAGCGGTCCGCGTCAATCGGCGGCGGGCGTTCATGGTAAACCGGGTGACAGCCAGACTAATGAATCTCCGGGAGTGGCCCAAAGACTTATGTGAAATCTGAGGGGTATCTCGACCCGTATGCCCGAGTGTCAGAACTGTGGCTCGTTCGTCACCCGTGATTACGCCCGGGTGTTCACGCCGACTGGCGTCGACGAACCCCGGGTCTGTCCCCGCTGTGATGACCTGGTCCGCGACGGTGGCGACGTGCGCGACGCTCGGTCGCCGCGCTAACACCGGATGGAAGGGGCGGGATTCGAACCACGCGAAGCCGCTGCCGACCATCGGTCGGTCGTCTCCCCATCGGACCGACGGCGACCGCGCCGCCAGTCGACGGAGAACACTCTACCACTGAGCCACCCTTCCATCGACCGTACGCCCAGGAATCACTAACACGCGTTGGCTACCGAGAACGCGGGAGTGGCCGCCGCGACGGCGGCGTTACTGGAATCCGATGCGACCGCCGCCACCGCGACCGGCGAGTCCCTCGCCGCCACCGCCGCCCTTGAACTGCTCTTCGACCTGCTCGTAGTACTCCATGATCTCGTCGGTGATCGTGGGCCGGACGTTCTCCATCGCCTGCCGGAAGTGGCGCATCTCGACGTGTTCGGCGTCGTCGTCCTCGCGGAGCGCAACCATCGCCGCCTCGCGGGCGATGCTCTCCAGGTCGGAGCCGACGTAGCCGCCGGTGATCTCCGCGATTTCGCGCAGGCTCACGTCGGGCGCGAGCGGCGAATCGCGCGTGTGGATCTTCAGGATCTGCTCGCGACCCTCCTGTTCGGGTTCGCCGATGAACACCAGGCGGTCGAAGCGCCCGGAGCGCAGGAGCGCGGGGTCGATCATATCCGGCCGGTTGGTCGCCGCGATCACCATCACGTCCTCCATGTCCTCCAGCCCGTCGAGTTCGGTCAGGAGCTGGTTGACGACCCGCTCGGAGACGTTGTTGCCGACCTCGTTCCCGCGCGAGGGCGCGAGCGAGTCGAGTTCGTCGAAGAAGATGACGGTCGGCGACACCTGCCGGGCCTTCCGGAAGGTCTGCCGGATCGCCTTCTCGCTTTCACCGACCCATTTCGAGAGGAGCTGCGGACCCCGCACCGAGATGAAGTTGGCGTTGGTCTCGTTGGCGACGGCCTTCGCCATCAGCGTCTTCCCCGTGCCGGGCGGGCCGTACAGGAGGACGCCTTTCGGCGGGTCGACGCCCATGCGGTCGAACTTCTCCGGCGAGGAGAGCGGCCACTCGACCGCCTCTTTGACCTTCTGTTTGGGGTCGTCGAGACCGCCCACGTCGTCCCACGTGATCTTCGGAAGTTCGACCAGCACCTCGCGCATGGCCGACGGCTCCACCTCGTTCAGCGCGCCGCCGAAGTCGTCGCGCTTGACGATCATTCGGTCGATGAGACTCGGCGGAATGTCCTCCTCGTCGAGGTCGATCTCGGGGAGGTAGCGCCGGAGCGCCTTCATCGCCGCCTCCTTGGTGAGACTCTCGATGTCGGCACCGACGAAGCCGTGGGTCTCGTCGGCGAGGTGATCCAGACTCACGTCGTCCGAGAGCGGCATGCCACGCGTGTGGATCTGAAGGATCTCTTTCCGCCCTCCTTCGTCCGGGACGCCGATTTCGATCTCGCGGTCGAATCGGCCCGGCCGCCGTAGCGCGGGGTCGACCGAGTCGACGCGGTTGGTCGCCGCGATGACGATAACCTGGCCGCGGGTTTCGAGGCCGTCCATCATCGTCAGCAGCTGGGCGACGACCCGGCGCTCGACCTCGCCGGTCACGTCCTCGCGTTTCGGCGCGATGGAGTCGAGTTCGTCGATGAAGATGATCGAGGGCGACTCGTCTTTGGCGTCCTCGAAGATTTCGCGCAACTGCTGTTCGGACTCGCCGTAGTATTTCGAGATGATCTCGGGACCGGCGATGGAGAAGAAACTCGCCGACGTCTCGTTGGCGACCGCTTTGGCGAGGAGGGTCTTCCCCGTTCCCGGCGGCCCGTGCAGGAGGACACCCTGCGGGGGCTCGATGCCGAGTTTCTTGAAGATCTGCGGATGCTTCATCGGGAGTTCGACCATCTCCCGGACCCGCTGGATCTCGCTCTGGAGGCCGCCGATGTCCTCGTAGGTGATGCCGCCACCCGTCTTCTCGAACCCGGAGATCGGCTCCTCGCGGAGTTCGACCTCGGTGTCTTCGGTGACCAGACAGACGCCGTCGGGCTCCGTCTCGACGGCGATGAGCGGGATGGCCTGTCCCGGCGAGCGCATGAACGGGTGGTTCGTGCTGCTCATCACGGGCACGATGTCGCGCTCGACGACCGGGCGCTTGAGGATCTGGCGTTTGACCATGCCCGCGGCGTCGGAGCCGAACTGGACGCTCGCCTCCTCCGGCGGCGCGAGCACGAGTTTCTCGGCTTTCGTCGCTTCGGCCTTGCGGATCGTGACACGCTCGCCGATGCCGACATCGGCGTTCTGCCGCGTGAACCCGTCGATCCGAACGGTGTCGGTGTTCCAGTCCTGCCGGTCGGCGCGCCACACCTTCGCCGCCGTCGTCTCGGCCCCCTCGATTTCGATGATATCCCCTGGAGAGAGCTTCAGGTGGAGCAACGTGTCGGGATCGAGACGGGCGATACCGCGTCCCGAATCGTTCGGGTACGCCTTCGCCACTTCGAGTTGCACTTCGTTCATGATATACCCGCGAAGATGGTCGAAACTGGGGAGTGGCGCGGCATAAGTTTGTTGTTAGCCGGAACGACACGATCGCGTCTGGCCGTGATCCGTGTCATACTGTAACACAACCCTGGACGTACAAACCCCTGCCGATCCGGGAGCGGTCGCAAGCCGTTTGGCGCTGGGCCGCGAGCGAGCGAGCATGAACACGCTCGCGTTCGACGCCCGCATGGGGGCGAGCGGCGACATGCTCTGTGCGACGCTACTCGCCGTCGGCGCCGATCCGTCCGTCCTCGACCCCGTGGAGGATGCCCTCGACGTTCGGTACGTGGTCGGGTCGACGACCAAGGCCGGCATTGCATCGACGACCGTCGACGTGGTGCTGGACGAGGACAGCGGGGCTGAAACGGGCGATCACGACCGCGATCATGCCGAGCGCGAGCAGGGGCACAGCCACGACCACGACGATCACGACCACGATCATACCCACGACCACGCTAGCGACGAACACCACGACCACGCGGAAGGCGGCGGCCCCAATCGCACGTACGCGGAGGTCGTCGACATCGTCCGCGAAATGGACCTTCCGTCGGTCGCCGAACGGACCGCGCTCGCGGTCTTCCGTCGCCTCGGTGAGGCGGAGGCGACCGTCCACGGCACCGACCTCGAATCGACCCACTTCCACGAGGTCGGGGCCGACGACGCCATCGCCGACGTGGTCGGCGCGACGCTCCTGCTGGCGGATCTCGGCGTCGAGCGCGTGGTCACGACGCCCGTCTCGACCGGCGGCGGCACCGTCTCGATGAGCCACGGCGACTACCCAGTGCCAACGCCGGCCGTGACCGAACTCGTGGCCGACGCGGACTGGTCGATCCGGGGCGGGCCGGTCGACCGCGAACTCCTCACCCCCACCGGGGCCGCCATCCTCGCCGAAATCGCCACGGGCGTCGAGACCCTGCCCACGCTCGACATCGACGCCACCGGCTACGGCGCGGGCGACGCCGACGTGGCCCACCAGCCGAACGTCCTCCGGGCGATCGCGGGCACGGGATGCGGCGGGCTCCGGCGCGAACCGATCACGGTGCTGGAGACCACCCTCGACGACGCGACGCCGGAGGTGCTGGGCGGGTTGCAGGAGACGCTCGCGGATGCGGGCGCCCACGACGTGTCTATCGTCCCGACGACGATGAAGAAATCGCGTCCAGGGCATGTGGTTACAGTGATCGTCGACCCCGCGGACGCCGAGCGGGTGGCCCGGCGACTCGCCGCCGAGACGGGGACGCTCGGCGTCCGCGAGGGCGGTGCCAGTCACCGCTGGGTGGCCGACCGGTCGTTCGAGACGGTGACGCTCGACGTGGCCGGCGAGCGCCACGACGTGACGGTGAAAGTCGCCACCGACGCCGACGGCGAGGTGTACGACGTCAGCGCGGAGTACGACGACGCTGCGGCGGTGGCGAGCGAGACCGACCTGCCGGTGCGCGAGGTGCTCCGACGCGCGGAAACGGCGTTCGAAGATTAGGACTCGCGGTGTTCGGCAAGCGCCTCCTCGACGGTGAGGTCGCCGGCCGCGACCCGCCGGGCGAGGGCGTCGTCGATGGTCCGGTCGTCGGTCGAGACGCGCCGGGACCGATCCTTGATGCGCTGGAGTTCGCCGGCCGTCGGCTCGATGTCTCGCGATTCGACGCGCTCGCCCTCCAAACGGGCGATGTTGACGGCGGCGAGCACGTCGCCCATCCCCCGAGCGCCGGTGCCGAGATACGGCGTCGTCCCCGTCTCGTCGACGAGTTCGACCGTCACGTCGTCGAGGTCGTTGACGAGGCGGGCGCCCTGGAGACGGGCGCCGTCGCCGACGCGGACGAGCGGATCCACCGCGTCGTCGACTTCCCGACGAATCGTCTCGACAGCGTCGGTGAGCGGGACGTGAAAGGCCGCGACGACCGTCTCGCCAGCGAGGACGGCGACGCCGGGGCGAGTGCCGGGATCCACGCCGACGACGGTCCGACCCTCGCCGCCGCGCAGGAGCGCCAGCGCCTCGTCGACGGCGCGGCGTGGTGCCTCGGCCGTGGCCGTCACCCGGTCGACGTCGGCGTCGTCGCCGGTGCGATCGTCCGGCGCGGCGATGACGACCGAGGCGTTCTCGGGCAGGTCGCTGCCCGGTTCGACCGTGGTGAACGCCACGCCACGGTCGCGGAGCAGGTCGACGACCTCGTGGTACAGTTCGAAATCGGCGGTGGCGACGACGATCACAGTCCCGGTTCGTCCCCATCGCGGTAAAGCGTGTCGTGCTCGGTGTCGAGGGTTTATCACCCGGAGCGACCCAGATGGGAGCGTGTCAGAGCCAGTACCCACCGGCTGTGCCCCGATCGACGACCTGCTGGGCGGCGGGTTCGAGCGCGGGACCGTCACGCAGGTGTACGGCCCGTCCGCCGCCGGGAAGACGAATCTCGCGCTCTCGGCGGCCGTCCAGGTCGCCGTCGCGGGCGAGACGGCGGTGTTTATCGACACCGAAGGGCTCTCACTCGATCGGTTTCGGCAACTCGCCGACGCCGCGACCGACGACACGGACCTGGAGTCGATCACCTCGCAACTCATCGTGACCGAGGCCCACGACTTCGCCGAACAGGAGGAGGCCGTCCGCGACGTCGCGGAGTTCGCCCCACGAGCGGAGTTGATCGTCCTCGACAGCGCAACTGGCTTCTACCGACTCGAACGCCACGACGACGACGAGGGCGAGACGCTGCGCCGCGTGGGCCGGCAGGTGACCCATCTCCTGTCGCTAGCGCGCAAACATGACCTCGCAGTCGTCGTGACGAACCAGGTGTTTTCGGACCCCGACGCCGACCGGGTGCGGGCACTCGGCGGCCACACGCTCGAACACTGGACGGGGACCGTGCTCAGACTGGATCGGTTCCGTGGCGGCAACCGACGGGCGACGCTGGAGAAACACCGATCGAAGCCCGCGGGTGAGACGGCAGCCTTCCGCATCACCGGCGAGGGGTTGGCCGGCGGCGAGGAGAGTTTATAGCTCGCCGAGTTTTCGGAGCAGCTGGCCGCGGTACTGCTCGTCGGCGATCAGTCCTTTCAGTTCGAGCACGTTGCGTTCGAGCGTGTCGGCCGCGACGTGGAACGCGTGGTCGGCGCCGTAGCCCTCGCCCGTCCCGGCGACCTGACCGCGGTTGGTCCGCAGGCGGATCTGACACTGGATCAGGGGCGTCCCGCGGAGTTTCTCCTTGTGTTCGTGGAACCGAACGTGGGCGTGGTGGACCTGCATCTCCTGATACTTGTCCGCGATGCTGGTGATCCCCTCGACGATTTCCTCGCGAGAGATGGTGTCGAGCAGGGCGACGTTGGTGATCTGAACGTCCATCTGCCCTTCCTCGGTGAAGGTGAGCGCGCGGAGCACGTCGGTCTTGGTGAGCACGCCCGTAATGGTCTCGTCGTCCTCGCTCGGCGTGACGACCAACCCCGAAATATCGTTGTCGAGCATGCGGCGCACGGCGTCCTCGACGGTTTCGTCCTCCGTGGTCGTCACCACGGGGCTGGACATCAGGTCGTACACGGGGAGGTCGAGCATCCGGTCGAGGTCACCACGGCGGTCGCCCCGGCCCTGGCGGTCGGCGTCCCGGACCACGAAGTCGACGATATCGTGAGTCGTGAGCACGCCGACGAGGGAGTCGTCGTCGTCAACGACAGGGAGACGGGAGACGCCGTTTTCGCGGAGGCGGTTGATCGCCTGCCCGATGTGGTCGTCCTCGGTGACGGTCACTACGTCCTCCGTCTGGATCTGCTCGACCGTGAGGGCGTCGAGACTGTCGAGCACCGCTTCGAGGATGGCGTCGGCGGTGACGATACCCCAGAGGTTCTCTCCCTCGTAGACGGGGGCAACCTTGGTGCCACCCTCGACGAGGACGCGCGCTACCTCGCGGACATCCTCGTGGCGGTCGACCCGCGGTGCGGATTTCATCACGACGCTGGCCTTGGTCCCGTCCTCGATCCGGGAGCGGACCAGGTCGCGTTCGCCGATGACACCCGCGTACTCACCGTCTTCCGTGACGATGAGGCCCTTCGGGTTCTCGCGGTCGAAAATAGAGCGAACCTTTCCGAGGCGCTCGCCCGCGTCGACCTCGATGTACTCTTGAGTCGCAATATCAGAGATATCCATACTGCTACTGTGGTTGCAGACGGCTTGAAAGTTGCCTCTTTCCCAGATGTGCGGTAACACGTCGCGTCGGCGACTTTTGCGCCGACAAACAGCGTTTTACCCGGATGCGGTCACCGGGCGGTGGTGACCCGTTCGAACGTCCCGATCGTGGCGAACCGATGGTTGCTCCGGCGCGTCGCCCGACCGGTCGGGACGCTCCTGGGCGTCATCGTCGTCGGCATCGCCGGATTCGTCCACCTCGGTGGCGTCAGCACCGTCGAAGCGGCGTTCTGGCTGCTCGATCCGTCGAGTATCGAACTCTACTACCAGACCGCGTCCGGCCCGGTCGACCGCGTGAAGACGTTCGCCATCGTCGTGCGCGTCGCCCTCGTCGGTGCGATGGTCTGGACGGGCGAGACGGCGCTGACGGCGACGTTCGGCGGGCAGATCCAGGAGGAACTCAGACGCGTGAGAAACCAGCGAGAACGAGCGTCGACCAGTGATCACATCATCATCTGTGGCTACGGGATGTTCGGCCGGACCGTCGCCGAACGGTCGCGGGAACGCGGACGGGAGGTCGTCGTCATCGAGCGAAACGACGCCCAGTACAACCGAGTGCTCGACGCCGACGTCCTCGGCGTCGAAGGCGACGCGCGGCGGGAGGGCGACCTGCGGGACGCCGGGGTCGAGCGAGCGGATGTCCTCGTCGCCGCCATCGACGACTCGAACGTGAACATCCAGATCGCCCTCCTCGCGACGCAACTGGCGCCGGACCTCACCGTCGTCGTCCGCGTTGGCGACGAAACCTACGAATCCGTCGCTCGGCACGCCGGCGCCGACGAGGTGATCATCCCCGAAGTCGCAGGCGGCGAGTTGGTGTCGGAGCAGTGGTGATATCGGGGAGACCGAATCGCCGGCATCCGCTCTCGAACATCGGTCAGTGTATGCGACGCTCCAGCGGTCGCTCGTGGGTAGTAGAAAGACGGGGTAGGTCGGTCAGCGGAATCCACGTGTCGACCACGTGGACTGAAAGGGGCTGACCCACCGTGCCGTCTACTATCCACTTCTCGGCAGCGTCACAAAACACCTCCGATACGTAGTTCCGAACGGGGAGACGGCGGGCGGGGCAACACCAAAACGGCTGGCGGACACAGGACTCGGTGATGCCCTCCACACGAGCGGTCACGATCAGCCTCCTGACCGGGCTGTTGCACGCGACGGGGCTCCTCGTCGTCGCGCTCGACCTCGGCTACACGGTCGGACCATCGGCGTACTCGGTGCCCGGGATGGCGTGGCGATACGGCGGCCTCGTCGTCGTTGCGGCGGTCCCGGCCTGGCTCGCGATCCGCTGTCGGATCGTCACACCCCTGCTCGCGATGGCCCTGACGACCGGCTACGTGCTCGGCATGGAACTCACGCCGCCCGGGCCGACCTTTCGGGACGTCGCAACGCTCGAACGGCTCCCGGAACCGACGGGTATCACGGTCGTCGAGGACGGGCTGTTCATCGTCCGGTACATGGTGAACGCGTCGGTCTGGACGGTCGGGTTTCTCTTTCTCGGGGTGGTCGAGTACGCCGTCCGGTCGACCCGGGACTGGCTGCCGGCGGTGCCCACGCCGTGGTCGTGGCTCCCGATCCCCGCGTCTCGGCGGCGAGCGGCCGCCGTCGCCACCGGCGGCGGTGTCCTCCACACCGTCGTCATGACGTGGTTCGCCGTCCGGCTCGGGGTGACGGTGTCCGGCGGCTCGGCGTGGCTGCTGTACGGCGCGAGCGTCGTCGGCATGTGGCTGCTCGCCGCCGTCCCGCTGTATCTGCTGGTTCGGCATCGGCTCGTCGCGCCAGCCACGGGGCTGACCGCGTTCGTCCTGCGCGACGTTCGAGCCGAGTTCTCGGCGAGCGTCGACGACCCACACGCGCTGTACTTCGGCGGCTGGTTCCTCTTTCTCGGCGTACTCCTGGTGGCCGCGGGCGTCGAATACGGTCTGCGCCGGGCCGAGGTCGTTCGTCGGGTGAGTTCGGGACCGTGGCAGTGATCTAGCACGTAGAGTTAATGGGATCGACCGACTGCCACTCGGGCGATGAGCCGATCCGCGTTCGAACGCGCTCGTCGACTCCGAGACGCGAACACGGTAGTCGTCGCAGTTGCTATCGCCAGCACGGGCGTGTTCGCGCCCTTCGTCGCCCTCGTTCGCGGGCCGTTCACGCCGAGCGAGGCCATGCTGACGCTCTCGTGGTGGACCGGCGCCACGGTCCTCTCGGGATACGGAGTCGTTCACCTGCTCGCCGCCGTCGCCGACACCAGACGGTTTCTGGCCGACTACGGGATCGAACACGCCAGCGCGGGCGTCGTGTTCTGCCACGCGCTCGGACAGCGGTTACTGCTCGTCATCGGCGTCGGCTTCGCGCTCGCCGCGCTCGCGGTCCTCGGAACGGGAGTCGGGGTGCCAGTCGCGCTCCTCGTGGCGCTGGGGCTGTTCGGCGCCCTGCTCCTCGGTCCACCGACCGCGATTCCGATGAACCGTCGCGTCTCGGATCGGTTGGGCGACTATCGAGCGGGGTGAGTGGGTTGGGGCGAAGCCTCGGCTAGGAGGGTGTACGCGACGGTCAGCAGCGAGAAAAGGGATCGGCGAGAGCCACACCGACAACCGCGATTTTATAGGTCGTAAGCAAGGCGCGGTTGTACGAGAATCCAGTGTAAGTACACCCAGGAATTGTCGTTCAGAATGGGATCGGGATCCCGAAGAGGATCTCTACCAGTCGCGCGAGGATATACAGCATGACTCCGAGAAGGAATAACCGGAGTAGTGTCGCAATCGCCTGCTCGATCCGTGATCCCTCATCGAGTTGAGCGAGCGTCTCGCCGAGATCGGCATCCAGCTGGCCCTGCGCGGGCTGGCTGGTCTGTGTGGGTTCAGAGAAACCCGCCGCTACCGCCGAGACCACCTCCACTACCGAACCCACCGCGATACTCGTCAATGGTCTCGCGAACGTATGACGCCGAACAGTCGCACATCTGTGCAATCGCCTTCGCGTCGGCGTCGGGGTTGCGATCGTAGGTCTGGACAATCTCTTGCTGAAGGTCGCTCACGTCGTTGCTTCCGAACATGGTCTGAGCGACAGCAGGCGAGGGTTTACCTACAGTCATCGCGAACAACGGCTCAGGTGCGTGCCCCATCCTACACGTGCTGTCTTGTTACGTAGTGACAACCGATTGGGTTTATAACTAGGGTGATACGCTGGAACCACCCTTTCTCGCCGGTGTTTTCAGCAGCGAGAAAAGGCGATATCGAGAGCCACACTTACAACCGCGGAGGTTATAGCGTCTTATAGAAACCGCATTATGTCTATCACAGCCGAGACGCTCCCAAGCCGCGTCGGCGAGTTCTATCGCGGGCTCGGAGCGGCACTGCTGTTGCTGACAGTTAGTGTTGCAGTCTTCGGATCTCCGGGTCTGTTGCTGCTCGCGCTTACTGACATCGGATCAAGCGCGCTGGTAGCGGTGACGTTCGTCGGCGTCGTCATGCAGCTCTCCGCGCTCGCCTTTCGGGATGCGAAGCTGGGCCGGTTCGAGGCTGCTGATGAGCTTAGTCTCCGCCCGATCGAGGTCGTGGTGGCGGGTATCTTGTTCGTCGCGTATCTGACGACGTTGCTGTTCGGGACAGTCTGGGTCGCGACGCTGCTCGGCGGTGGGGTTACTGCGCCGGCCCTCCTCACAGCCGTCGTGATTCCGTTCGCCGACAATCTGCTGTTCCGCGAAACCGGCATCTCACCAGCGGCGATTGGCGTCCTGGTAATCGCGATAGGGCTGGTGGTCGCTGGGGTTATCCGGCGCAGTGCGATAGATCAACTGCCGGTTCTCGGTGATCGCCTGCGACCGCGGATTTAGGGCATTCGGGCTGCCCATTGTCCAAAGGCGACAGTCAGGGTGAGATGAATCGGTCCGACAAAGACCCAGACAGAGCCATCTGGTGGCCACGGCGAAAGGTGAAGCGGACCAATAAACGTTGCCAGCAACACTCCCAACGGTATCGTGACGAGTCCGACCGCGATTGTCTGGATGCCGATCGTGAGCCAGAACCCGGCCACACGGGCGAGAAGAGCGTCTGCATCCAGCAGTTCTCCAAGGCGGTCGGGGCGTGACACACTGCCATGCGGGACGCCCCGCCACCTAAACGTACTGGGGCAGAGTCATTCAGTATCGTAGTAAATTGCGTCGTTCCCACAAACCAACGCATACCACTAATGGCATGAGAGAGTATTCTAAACATCGTAATCCAAGGCCTCAAAGAAGGGTGTCGTGAAGACTGTGTCGCGTTCTTGGTAATCAGTATAGAGCAAGTTATTCAGTAGACGTTCGTTCTTGGAATTGTGCCTCAGATTCCTTCTTAATGGTTAACGACCTTGCAGGAAATGGTAAAGTCATATTGATGGATTCGACACTTTCGCCCAAATTTTCAATATATTGGGGTGGAAGTTGTAATTCCAAGTGTTCGCTTCCATACAGCCCTAACTCTTCGTTTGATATTCGCTCATTCTCATTGTCCAAGTAGTAGTGTATTAATGTAGTAAGTGGGGATCAAATCCCCAGCTGAGGGATCCATCCGAACCCATCTTCTGCTGGGTAGTATAGTATGACACTTGATATTTATACTCTATATCAGGGCGTCCAAGTTCAAGAAACACGAGAATTGAGAGTATTAAGGTGATTATCGGGAGACTGTAAGCGAATCCGGAAAATACAGAAACAATTCCGATAATAGCCAAGATAGATTCAATAATAACTCGAATCCAGCCCATTAATTTGAATCTATCATGCCATTTTTCAGGGATGCCAGCAACAACTAATTTGAACCCTTCCCGACGAACAGCAATCCCATTAAGGAGGAACACAAGCACTCATCCTCACATACACGATTGTTTCTTGTGGTGCTCCGTGACAGAAGTGAAGGACCTCCCTTTCTCGTGCATCAGGTGGAACAGCCAAAGCTGGCGGGGGATTTTCGGAGTCTGTCCTTTTACGAACACTCCCTAAGGGGATGTTCCCGGCGGCCGGTAACGATCCGCGCAGATTCGTGGCGGGACGGTCCGAAAGAAAGGAATTCGGCGATTTTATCGCTCCACCAGAAAGCGGGGTTGGGAAGGTTAGTATATGAAGAACAATACTACGAGACGGTGTTGTCACTCACCAGTCGCCGCGCTACCAGGTGATCGTACGACCGACGATTCGAGGACCGCGCTCGGGGGTCTCGACGACCGTCGCGACCGTCCGCTCTTCGAGATCGTCGACATCGGCGAGTTCGAGGTCGGTCACGAGGATGCTCTCGATATCGCCTCGAACCGAGGTCCGGTTCGCGGACCTCTCGGCTCATGCAACCACCTCTGTTAAAACGAAGTGGCTACTGTCCCCGAAATCACCTGTAAAAGGAAGTGGGTTGGGGCGAATTTGAATCGCCGGCCTCCTCCATGTCAAGGAGGTGTCATAACCTGACTAGACCACCAACCCGGTTCTGGCTTGCTTTCGAACGCATCACCACGTACCGCCGGCCAGTAATTGAACCTTTCGGAACACCGGCCCGCGCCACAGTTTCGAGAGGATTATACGGGCGGCCGCGACTGCCCCGAGAATCGGCTGCAGTCCGGCGGTCGAGGCGCCGTCTCGGCCGGTCTCCTGTTGCGACAGCGTTAAGTTGATGTATAGATTTGTTCATTACAACCCGAACTAATACACTGGTGTCCATCCATGCAGGATCATATCGAGCGCGTCACCGACGGTGAGGACTTGACCCAGGAGGAGGCACGGGACGCCGCCCGCGCCGTCTTCGAGGAAGCGACCGAGGCCCAGATCGGGGCGCTGCTGGCGGCGCTCCGGGCGAAAGGCGAGACCGAGACCGAAATCGCGGGGTTCGCCGAGGGGATGCGCGACGCCGCGCGGACCATCGACCCCGACCGGACGCCGCTGGTCGACACCTGCGGCACCGGCGGCGACGACTACGACACGATCAACGTCTCGACGACGAGCGCCATCGTCGCCGCGGGCGCGGACATCGCCGTCGCCAAACACGGCAACTACTCCGTGTCCTCTACCTCCGGGAGTGCGGACGTGCTGGAAGTGGCGGGCGTCGACGTCGAGGCCGAACCCCCGGCGGTCGAAGAGGCCATCGATCGCGACGGCATCGGCTTCATGCTCGCGCCCGTCTTCCACCCCGCGATGAAGGCCGTCATCGGCCCGCGGAAGGAACTCGGGATGCGGACGATATTCAACGTGCTCGGCCCGCTGACCAATCCCGCCGGAGCCGACGCGCAGGTGGTCGGCGTTTACGACCCCGACCTCGTGCCCGTCCTCGCCCGCTCGCTCGCGCGGATGGACATCGGCCGCGCGATGGTCGTCCACGGCTCCGGGATGGACGAGATCGCGCTCCACGACGCCACGACGGTCGCCGAAGTCAAGGGGGAGGACGTGACGGAGTACACGCTCATGCCAGCCGATCTGGGCCTGGAGCGAGCACCGATCGAGGCCGTCGCCGGCGGCGACCCCGAGGCGAATGCGGCGGACCTCCGGAGGATCGTCACCGGTGAGGTGACGGGACCAAAACGCGACATCATCCTGGCGAACGCGGGCGCGGCCATCTACGTCGCGGGCGTCGCCGACGACCTGGCGGGTGGCGTCGACGCCGCTCGGGAGGCCATCGACTCGGGCGCCGCCGCCGCGAAGTTCGACGACCTGCGGGGTGCCTGAATGGCGCGCGTGAAGATCTGTGGTGTGACCACCGAGGCGGACCTGCAGGCCGTCGTCGACGCCGGCGCCGACGCCGTCGGCATCCTCACCGAAGTCGACGTCGACACGCCCCGAGAGGTGGAGCCGGACAAGGCGGCCGATCTGGTTGCCGCCGCCCCACCCTTCCTCTCGACGGTGCTGGTGTCGATGCCCGACTCGGCGGCGCGGGCGGTCGGGCTCGCGGGCGCCGTCGCTCCCGACGCCGTCCAACTGCACGGTGACTTCGGCGCCGACGAAGTCCGGTATATCCGCCGCGAGGCGCGCGCGGACGTGATCACCGCCGTCGACGCCGACGACACCGACCGCGCCCGCGCCCACGACGGCGTCGCGGACGCCATCCTCGTCGATTCGACGACTGAGTCGGGCGCGGGCGGCACCGGAGAGACACACGACTGGGAAGCCACGCGCTCGCTCGCTGACGACCTCGAGACGCCCGTCGTCCTCGCGGGCGGACTGACGCCAGCGAACGTCGCCGAGGCGGTTCACACGGTCGGTCCCTACGCCGTCGACGTCTCCAGCGGCGTCGAACGGACTGGCGGGCGGAAGGACCACGAAGCGGTCGAGACGTTCGTCCGGAACGCGCGCCGGGAGGTGCCGGTGTGACGCCCGACCGCGACCGCGACACCTTCGTGACCGACCTCGACGGTCGGACAGCCCCAGTCGTCGCCCGCCTCGCCGTCACGCTCGACGCCGAGACGACGCCGCTCTCGGCGTACGCGGCGCTGGACGACCGCAGCGACTACGGCTTCCTGCTGGAGAGCGCGGAGAAGACGCCGTCGAGCGACCCCGAGGGCGCCTTCACCCAGTCCGACGAGGGGACCGACCGCCACGCCCGGTACTCCTTCGTCGGCTACGACCCCGAGGCCGTCGTCTCCGTGACGGGGACCGACATCGCCGTCGAGTCCCTCGGCGGACCGGCGGCCGAACTGGTCGCCGCGACCGCCGGCGTCGACGACACGGACGCCGACGTACTCGATGCGCTCCGAACCACGCTTCCCGATCTCGACCGCGTCGGCTTCCCGCCGGGCGACCGCCAGCAACTCGACGGCGGTCTGGTCGGCTTCCTGGCGTACGATGCGGTCTACGACCTCTGGCTGGACGAGGTGGGCGTCGAACGCCCCGATCCGATCGTGCCCGACGCGGAGTTCGTGTTGACGACGCGAACGGTGGCGTTCGACCACGCCGACGGAACGATACAGCTCGTGTTCACGCCGGTGCTCACGCCGGACACCGACCCCGGCGCCGTCTACGACGACCTGCTCGACGAGGCGATCAAGATCGAGGAGACGCTCGCGGTGGCCAGCGCGCCCGAGACGGGCGGGTTCGAACGCACCGGCGCCACCGCCGGGCCGCGCGAGGCCTACGAAGACGCGGTCCGGCAGGCCAAGGAACACGTCCTCGACGGCGACATCTACCAGAGCGTCATCTCGCGCAAACGGGAACTCACCGGCGACATCGACCCGCTGGGCCTGTACGAATCCCTCCGTGATGTCAACCCTTCGCCGTACATGTATCTCCTGCGCCACGGCGACCGCACCATCGTCGGCGCAAGCCCCGAGACGCTGGTCTCGGTCCAGGGCGATCGGGTGGTCTCGAACCCCATCGCAGGCACCTGTCCCCGGGGGTCCGGTCCCGTCGAGGACCGCCGCCTCGCCGGCGAGATGCTCGCCGACGGGAAGGAGCGTGCGGAGCATACGATGCTGGTCGACCTGGCGCGCAACGACGTCCGTCGCGTCTCCGAACCCGGATCGATCCGCGTCGAGGAGTTCATGAACGTACTGAAATACTCCCACGTCCAGCACATCGAGTCGACGGTGACGGGGACGCTCGCGACGGGTGATGATCCGAGCGCTGGGGACGAGCGCTCCCCACCGTTCGACGCCTTCGACGCCACCCGGGCGACCTTCCCCGCGGGGACGCTCACCGGCGCGCCGAAAGTGCGCGCGATGGAGATCATCGACGCCCTCGAAGCGGACCCGCGCGGCGTCTACGGCGGGGGAGTCGGCTACTACTCGTGGTCCGGCGACGCCGAGTTCGCCATCGTCATCCGGACGGCGACGGTCGACCACGGCGCCGAGGACCGCATCACCGTCCAGGCGGGGGCGGGAATCGTCGCCGACAGCGACCCCGCGAGCGAGTACGAGGAGACCGAACAGAAGATGGGCGGCGTGCTCGACGCCCTCGGCCGCATCGAGACGACGCGAACGGAGGCGACACGATGACCGGCGGTATGACGGTGCTGGTGATCGACAACTTCGACTCCTTCACCTACAATCTGGTCGAGTACATCTCCGATCATCCCGACCCGGCGACGGGCGAACCGATCCGGGTCGAGGTGCGCAAGAACACGATTTCGCTCGAAACGGTCCGGGAACTCGACCCCGATGCCATCGTCATCAGTCCCGGGCCCGGCCACCCGAAAAACGACCGCGACGTGGGGGTGACGAACGCCGTCCTCCGAGAGGTGAGTCCCGCGGTGCCGACGCTCGGGGTCTGTCTCGGCCTCGAAGCCGCCGTCTACGCCTACGGCGGCGCCGTCGGCCACGCGCCGGAACCCATCCACGGGAAGGCGTCCCCCGTCGACCACGACGGCGAGGGCGTCTTCGCGGGGCTCGATCCGGACATCCGCGCCGGTCGGTATCACTCCCTGGTCGCGACGAGCGTCCCCGACGAGTTCACCGTGTCGGCGACGACGACCCACACCGTCGACGGAACTGACCACGAACTCGTCATGGGCATCCGCCACCGCGAGTATCCACTCGAATGCGTACAGTTCCACCCGGAGAGCGTCCTGACCGCCGCCGGACACGACATCATCGACAACTTCCTGCAGGGCGCCCGGTCGACGGACCGGGTCGACGCCTAGCCGAGAAACAGCGACGCCAACAGCACGAGACCGACGACGACGGCGGCGATCGTCACCAGTCGCCAGGCGACTTTCAGGACGACGCGCCCGACCAGAATGACGACGCCCACGGCGACGATGGCGAGCAGTAACTGTCCGAGCTGGCTACCGAGGAGCCCACCGAACTGGAGAGCCGTCTGGAGCGTGAGCGACATGCTGGACACAAACTCACAGCGAACGCATAATACTGCCGGCTGGAAGTCAATCAAGCGATCCGTCAGCCCAGGAGGACGGAGATCTTGAAACAGTTACAGCCGACAGTATAAGTCTGTGGGCGCCACCCCGCCACCGTCACGCGATCATATTCATATCAAGAGCCAGGTAGATGCGGCGGAATCGTTCGCTGGCGGCGACGGAATCGACGGCGATCAGCGACAGAAATGCTGTCATGGTGCAGTGTCCGCGTCGCCATCGAGACCCCTTCTATTCAGCTGGAAGCCCCACCATGTGCCCCGATTTTCGCCGTTCGATTACACTTTCACTTCGGTCTGGACATCGTTATATACGTCGAGTCTGAATATGGAAAGCGTACGCAGACACAGTACCGATATCGCCGGCACAGAATAGACAGGAATCGGATAGGTTTGCGCTATCGAAACCCGAACCAACGCCTTTACCCCGATTCCCCGTACACCAACAGTCAGCGATGAGCCGATCCGAGTCAGCCACCGGACCTGCCAGCGTCCGGTCGAACCGAAGGAGGGGGACCCCCGCACCGATCAACACGATGACCGATACATGAGTACGTACGACATAGAGACCGACGACGTGGAGTTACCGATCAAGCGCACGGACGGCGAGACGCTCGAAGAGCGACTCACCGACAACGCGTACCACAACATCCTGCCCGCCCGCTACCTCCGGAAGGACGCGGACGGTGAACTGATCGAGGATCAAGAGGATCTCTTCCCGCGCGTGGCGAAAAACATCGCCCTCGCGGAAGCGGTGTTCGAGGCGCGCAAGCAGGACACCGAAATCACGGTCACGCCCGACCAGTTGAAACCCGACCACCCGCGCCGTGACGAACTCGCCGCCGAGGTGTTCGGAACGGGGACCACCGCCGACGACGACGTCGAGACGGCGCTTTCGGCCCACAACGTCAACAAATTCGCCTACGAGACGGTCGTCCCGGCACTCCCCGAGGACGTCCGGACCGTCGTCGAGGAGACCCGCGACGAGTTCGAGACGCTGATGGAGGACCTCTCCTTCATGCCGAACTCGCCCACCCTGATGAACGCGGGCGACGAACTCCAGCAGCTGTCGGCGTGTTTCGTCGACTCACCGGAGGACGACATCGACGACATCCACCAGACCGCCAAGGAGGCGGCCCAGGTGTTCCAGTCCGGCGGCGGTATGGGCTATGCGTTCTGGCGACTCCGCCCGTACGGCGACCCCGTCGGCTCGACGGGCGGCATCGCCTCCGGCCCCATCACGTTCATGCGGACGTTCGACCAGATGTGCGAGACCATCGCCCAAGGTGGCGCCCGCCGGGGCGCCCAGATGGGCGTCATGCGCATCTCTCACCCCGACGTCATCCAGTTCATCCACGCGAAGAACAAGGACGTCTCGCTGGCGCATACGCTCCGCCTCAACGACCCGGACGACTTCACGCACAACTCCTTCGCTGACGCCCTGGAGGAGGCCCGCGAACTCATCGACGACGAAGGGAAGGTACCGAAACACCTCCGCAACGCCGTCGAGGGCCACCTCTCGAATTTCAATATCTCCGTCGGCATCACCGACGACTTCATGGAGTCCCTGCAGGCGGGCGAGGAGTTCACCTTCACCAACCCGCGCACCGGTGACCCCCACATCGCCACCCCCGAGACCAAGGAACTGTACGACATGTTCGGCCTCGGCGACTACGTCGAAGTCGGCGAGGAGCTCTCGATGCCCGCGGAGGTCATCTGGGAGGACATCGTCGAGGGCGCCCACGAAAACGGCGAACCCGGTGTCATCTACCTCGAACGGGTGAACAAGCAGCATTCGTTCGACGTGGAGGAGCATCCGGACCACCGCATCCTCGCGACGAACCCCTGTGTTACGGGTGAGACGCTCATCAGCACCGATAACGGCCTGGTGCCTGCCGAGGAACTGTACGATCAGGGTGTTTCGACGGATGTCGTTGTCGACGGGCGTCTGAGCGAGGAGCCGGTCAAGGAGGCCAGTAGCGTCTACAAGACCGGCGAGAAAGACGTGTGCCGGCTCACGACCGAGGAGGGATACGAGCTTCGGCTAACCGCCGACCACCGCGTCAGGACGGACGACGGCTGGACGGAAGCAGGCGAGCTAACGGCTGGCGACACGGTCCATATCCAGAACCGCAAAGGCGGGTTCGGCCAACACGGCTCCGCCGAAGAGGGGCGTGTTCTCGGCTGGCTCGTCGGTGACGGCCACCTGAAACACGGCGAAGAGCGGGCCGTCCTCAACTTCTACGACGAAGACGCGTCGGTGTCGGAGGCGTTCGCGGACGACGTGAACGAAATCGTCCGCGAACCGCTCGGCAACGCCGACTACGAAGTCGGAGT
This sequence comes from Haloplanus sp. XH21, assembly GCF_023276355.1. Taxonomy (NCBI): domain Archaea; kingdom Methanobacteriati; phylum Methanobacteriota; class Halobacteria; order Halobacteriales; family Haloferacaceae; genus Haloplanus; species Haloplanus halobius. Next base: position 1,018,105 of record NZ_JALLPL010000001.1, on the reverse strand, counting down.
CAACGATATCGCTCGGAGCGACGACGACCGCGGCGCGCAGGCGATCGAACAGCGGATCCGTTCGACCCGTCTCTACGAGTACGCCGAGGAGGCCGGTCTCGTCAAGGACAAACTCAGTGTCCCCGACGCGATTATGCGGGGGAGCGAGGAGATGGCACGTGGCTTCCTTCGAGCGTTGTTCACCGCCGATGGCAGCGTGCAAGGCTCCGTCGAGAAGGGCGTCTCGGTTCGCCTCTGGAGCGCCGACGCCGACTTGCTCGGTGACGTACAGCAGCTCCTCTTGAACTTCGGCATCGCAAGCAAGGTGTACGAGAACCGCAAGGACGCAGGAACGAGGGAGCTCGCCGACGGCCGTGGCGGAACGGCGGAGTACGAGACGCAGGCACAACACGAACTCGTCATCGTCAAGGACAATCTGGAACGGTTCCGAGACGAGATTGGGTTCCTGCTCGACTACAAGAACGAGGCGCTCGATCAGCGGCTCGATACCTACGACCGTGGACCGGACAGCGAGCGATTCGAGGCCACCGTCGAGTCTATCGAGAACGACGGTCACCAAGCCGTGTACGATCTGACCGAGCCGGATACCAGCTCGTTCGTCGCGAACGGGCTCGTGGTCCACAACTGCGGAGAACAGCCGCTCGAAGAGTACGAGGCCTGCAACCTCGGCCACATCAACCTCTCGACGCTCGCCGCCCGGGACGCGCCCGACTGGCGCGTCTGGACCCAGGAACACGGCGACGAGTACGATTCGATGGACGAGGCCGTCGACGCCTTCCTCGCTGACGCGATCGACTGGGATGAGTTCGACCATCGCATCGAGTACGGCACCCGCTTCCTCGAAAACGTCGTCACGATGTCGGACTTCCCCGTCGACGACATCGAGCAGAAGGTCCGCGAGATGCGCAAAATCGGACTGGGCGTCATGGGCCTGGCGCAACTGTACGTCCAGCTCGGCATCCGCTACGGGAGCGACGTCGGCAACGAGGTCGCCCAGCAGGTGATGACCCACATCAACCACGAGTCGAAGTGGGCGTCCCACGAACTCGCCGAGGACCGCGGCTCCTTCGAGGACTGGAACGAGTCGAAATACGCCAACCCGACCGACTACCGCGAGTGGTTCGAGCACCACACCGGCCTGGACGCCGACGAGTGGGCGGACGGCTTCCCCATCCGCAACCACAACACGACCACCATCGCCCCGACGGGCACCACCTCGATGGTCGGCAACACCACCGGTGGCTGTGAGCCGATTTACAACGTCGCCTACTACAAGAACGTCTCCGACGACGTCCAGGGCGACGAGATGCTCGTCGAGTTCGACGACTACTTCCTGCGGACGCTGGAGGCGAACGACCTCGACATCGACGCGGTGAAACGCGAGGCCCAAGAGCAGATGGCCGACAACGCGTTCGACGGCGTCGAAGGCCTGGAGACGGTGCCGGACGCCATCGGCGAACTGTTCGTCGTCACCGGCGACCTCTCCGGGAAACAGCACGCCGCCGTCCAGTGTGCGTGTCAGGAGGGCGTCGACTCCGCCATCTCGAAGACCTGTAACTTCCCCAACTCCGCATCCATGGAGGACATGGACGAGGTGTACCGCTACATCTACGAACACGGCGGGAAGGGCGTCACCGTCTACCGCGACGGCACGCGCTCGAAACAGGTGTTGACCACTCGCGCCCAGAACGCGGAGTTCGCCGACGAGAGCGAGGCCGCGGAGGCGCTGGTCGAGCAGATCGAGGACGTGTTCGGCGGCATCGAGGGCTTCCTCGAGAACGAGGACGTCCGCGCCGCCCTCGACAGCCAGATGGAAGACATGCTCGCGGCCGCGGACGGCGAACGCGAACTCGGTACCAAGCGCCCGCGACCCGATGTCCTCCACGGCGTCACCCAGCGCATCGACACGGGCTACGGGAAACTCTACGTCAACATCAACGAGGACGACGACGGGCGGCCGTTCGAACTCTTCGCCAACATCGGCAACTCCGGTGGCTTCACCGCCTCCTTCACCGAGGCGCTGGCGAAGACCATCTCGACGGCGCTCCGCTCGGGCGTCGACCCCCGCGAAATCGCCTCCGAACTGCAGGGCATCCGGTCGCCGAAAGTCGCCTGGGACAAGGGCGAACAGATCAACTCCATCCCGGACGCCATCGGCACGGCGATGCGCCGCTACCTCGACGGCGAGATCGACAAGCCGTACCCGAAACAGCAGAACCTGACCGAACTCGAACAGGCCGAAAAGCAGGCGATGGAAGGCGGTGACGCACCCGAGGCCGACGGCGGTGCGCAGGCCGGCGTCAGCGACGACACGGCCGAACTCCTCGAAGCGGGCGAGAGCCCCGAGTGTCCCGAATGCGGGACGATGAACCTCTACTACTCCGAGGGCTGCAAGACCTGCGAGTCGTGTGGCTGGTCCGAGTGCTGAGACGGATCCGTTAGAACCGCGTCCCGGCGGTCGTCGCCTCGGCGATGAGCGACCGTCGGAAATAGTTCACGACGGTCCGTCCGAACCGGCCTCACACGATGATCGCCCGCGGTGGGCGCCGGATTCACGCCATGAGTTCTCCGACACCCGAGATACGCAGTTATCGCGACAGACAATAATGATTCGGCCATCCTGAGAACGGTATCGTGCCGAACTACCCAACGATACGGCACGAACGTTTGCATCCGGGCAGACAAACCCACGCCGGCGGAACAGTCATGTCGGTGTGGACCCCACGCCGGGGCATGTCATCGTCAGGCGGTCGACCGTGCCCCCGCTGTGAGACGGCGATGCGGCGCCGTCACTGTAAATACGTCTGTCCGAACCACGGGGTCGTCTACGACTGCAGCGACACGTTCTGGTGACATGAGCGGATTCGATCCAGCCGGCAGCGCCGGGAACGCGGGGGAGACTACCGAATGGTGAGTGACGACGGCATCGCTCGGGGGAGGGCGATCCAGCGCCGGACCGGCAAGACGTTCCATCTCGCCACGCGCCTGCTGCCCGACCGCGTCCGCGAACCGACGTACGTTCTCTATGCGTTCTTCCGCGTCGCCGACGAAGTGGTGGACGACGCGGACGGGGTCCCGCCCGAGGAACAGCGGGCCGAACTCGAACGGTTACGCGCCGCCGCGCTCGACGAGGAGCCGACCGACGACCCGGTGCTCGCCGCCTTCGCCGACCTTCGCGAGCGCCACGGCATCGACGACGCGGACGTGCACACGTTCGTCGACGCCATGCTGACCGACGTGACGAAGAGCCGCTACGAGACGTTCGACGAACTGCGGGCGTACATGGACGGGTCGGCGTCGGCTGTGGGGCGAATGATGACCGACGTGATGGCCCCCGAGCGGCCGGAACGGGCGCGCCCCCACGCGACGGCGCTCGGCGAGGCGTTCCAGCTCTCGAACTTCCTGCGCGACGTGCGCGAGGACATCGTGGAACGCGACCGGCTCTACCTGCCACGGGAGACGCTCGGCGCGTACGGCGTCAGCGAGGCCGATCTGCGGAACTTCGAGGTGACCGAGGAGTTCCGGCGGGCGATGGCACACGAACTCCGGCGGACGGAGGCGCTCTACCGCGAGGGCGTCGCCGGCATCGAGTATCTGCCCGCAGACTGCCAGTTTCCCGTCCTCGTCGCCGCGGTCCTCTACGCCGACCACCATCGCCTGATCCGCGAGCGAAACTACGACGTGCTGTCCGAGACGCCGGCGATCAGCACGCGCCGCAAACTCGCGCTCGTGGCACGAACCCGCTGGCACTGGGCGTGGAACCGCGACCCCGAAACGGTGTTCCGGCGGGTGAGCGCCGTTCCGGATGGAGCCAGGGACGCCGTCCCGACCCCCGGCATCGGTCGCCGCCTGCTCCGCGGCGCGGTGGACAGCCTCCGGCGCCTCAACTAGGCGTCGGCAGTCAGCAGTCGGTCTCGTCCTCGCCAGACGATCCAGCGAGAACCTCTCGACGGGGACGATACGCCTACCGCCAGGGCAGAAACGGCGCCGAGTCGAAGCGCTCGGTGCGGAGCAAGCCGACGCCGAACAGGGCGCCGACGGCCGCCGCTCCCCAGTTGCCGAACCAGACGTTGATCGCACTCCAGAGCACCACGAAACTCACCAGGTCGTCGAGGGCGAAGGCACAGGAGTCGAGACGGGTCAGCACCGCCGTCCGGTCGAGGACGGCGTCGAGGACGAGGACGGTGACCGTCGCCGACAGGATCCAGCCAGCGAAGTTCGAGAGCGGGACGCCGTAGACGGGGCCGCCGGCGGGATAGGTCCAGAACCCGAGCGCGACGGCGCCGGGGTCGAGAACGACGTCCATGCCCACGACCGCCGCGATGACGGTCGGGAGCCGAACCTGGGGAGCCTGCGCTCGGTCACCGAGGAGGAGGAGACAGAGCAAGTAGGCGTTACAGACGAGCGGCAGGAAGAAGACGGGGAGGCCGACCGGCACGCCCGCGAGCGTGGGACCGAGGTCGATGGCGTAGTGGAACTCGCCGTAGGGCAGGCCGGTCCGGAGGCCGACGAACTCGATGGCGTAGGCGTAGGCCGCGAGGAGGGCGACGCCGATCGCGGCCCGGCGGTCGATCAGGGGCGCCATGCCGACGAGCAGCGGCGACCGCATGACGAGCGTGCCGAACAGGAGCAACAAGGGGTCGAACGCGAACGGCGCCGGCAGTAGCGCCTCCGCGCTCGCGACGAGGAGGACGGCGCCGACGGCGGGGAAGACCACCGCGATGGTGAACCGGTTCTCGCGGACGAGGGCGTCGAGGCGCGCCTGGATGGCGGCGCGCGTCGAGGGGGCCGCCGGCACGACGGACCCGTCGTCGGTCTCACCCATAGAACACCCTCCAGAGGCCGCCCATCGTGAACAGGGCGCCGACGACGGTGTTCACGGCCGGATACCACCAGTAGGCCCGCGAGACGGAGATGTCGGCGCGGGCGACGAGGACGACGGCGACCGGATAGACGGCCATGAGCGCGCCGAGACGCGGGTCGAGCAGGCCGAAGGCGATGGCGGCGAGCGCCCAGCATCCGGCGCAGTAGGCGTACGCCCGCCGCTCGCCGAGGCGGGTCGCCGTCGTCTCGATGCCGGCCGCGCGGTCCGGGTCGATATCCGGAATCGCGGAGAACGTATGCATCGCCATCGACCACACCCAGCCGCCGCCGACGGCGAGGACGGGTGGCTGCGCGCCGGCGACGGTGACGTAGGCCGCGACGCCGGGCAGGATGTAGAGCCCGTTCGAGAGCGAATCGAGGGGCGGCCGGGTCTTCAGGCGGAGCGGCGGGGCGCTGTACGCGACGCCGAGAGCGAGGAATCCGAGGAGCCACGGCCACGCCCGCGTCGGCGTCACGGCGAGAGGGGGGAAGGCGAGCAGCGCGCTCACCGTGACCGCGATGGGGACGAGACGCCCGCCGCCGTAGCGCACCTCGCGACCCTCTTTTTTCGGGTTCTCCGCGTCGATATCGGCGTCGAAGATGTCGTTGACGCCGTACAGCAGGACGTTCGCGGGCAGAAGGAAGTACGCGAAGAGGACGAGCGTCGCTGGCGTGAGCAGGTCGGCTGGCGCCGTGGCGCCGTAGACGACGCCCACGGCCACGGGACCGGCGAGATAGAGCCAGAACCGAGGTCGGGAGAGACGGACCAGATACGCGAGGCTCATTCCATCATGGCCTCGACCGTGAGGCGGCCGCTGATGAGACACATCGGGACGCCGATACCGGGGGTGGTGTAGGAGCCAGTGAAGTAGAGGCCGTCAACCGCGTCCGAGTCGTGGGGCGGGCGGAGCAGCGAAGTCTGTCGGAGGGTGTGCGCGAGGCCGAGCGCGGAGCCCTGGGTGCTGTTGTATCGGTCCGCGAACTCCGAGACGGAGAAGATTTCCTCGAAGACGATGCGGTCCCGGAGGTCGACCCCGGTGTGTTCGGCGATGTCGTCGAGCACCAGGTCGCGAAACGCCGCGCGGCGCTCCGGCGTGTCGTCGAGGCCGGGCGCGATGGGTACGAGCGCAAAGAGGTTGCTGTGGCCCTCGGGTGCGACGGTGTCGTCGGTCTTCGAGGGAACACAGAGGTAGTAGGCGGGGTCCTCGGGCCACGTGGGGTCGCCGAAGATGGTGTCGAAGTGGGCGTCCCAGTCGGTCGGGAGGACGAGCGAGTGGTGGGCCAGCGGTTCGACCGAGCCCTCGACGCCGAGATAGAGCAGGAACGCGGAGGGCGCGTAGGTGCGGGAGTTCCAGTAGTCGGCGTCGTACTGGCGGTCGTCGGGGACGAGCAACTCCTGTTCGGTGTGGGCGTAGTCGGCGTCGGAGACGACGCGGTCGGGGAAGAACTCGCGGCCGTCCTCGGTGCGGACAGCGAAGGCACCCTCCCGACCTCGGATTTCCGAGACGGGATGGTCGGTGCGGAACTCCACGCCCAGTTCCTCGGCCATCGCGACGATGCCGTCGACGACGCCACCCATGCCGTTCTCGGGGTAGTAGACGCCCAGATTGAAATCGACGTGGCTCATCAGGTTGTACAGTGCGGGCGTGTTGTCGGGCGCGCCGCCGAGAAAGACCAGCGAATACTGGACGATCTGCTGGAGTTTGGGGTGATCGAAGTAGTCCTCGACGTGGCCCTGCATCGTCCCGAGCAGGGAGAGACCGCGAGCGTACCGAAGCACGTCCGGGTCGACGAACTCGCGGAGGCGAGAGCGGTCCTCGTAGACGAACTGCTGCATCCCCACGTCGTAGGTGTAGGCGGCCTGATCGAGATACGCGTCGAGCGCGTCGCCGGCGCCGGGTTCGTACGACTCGAACAGGTCGCGGTTGGTCTCCAGGTCGGGGACGAGGTCGACCTGATCGCCGTCTTTGAAGAAGATGCGGTAGTGTGGGTCGAGGCGTTCGAGCCCGTAATACTGCTCGGGCGAGCGGCCGAAATCGCCGAAGAAGTCCTCGAAGACGTCGGGCATCAGATACCAGGACGGGCCCATGTCGAACCGGAACCCCTCGGCGTGGAGGCGACTCGCCCGACCGCCGAGCTGTTCGTTTTTCTCCAGAACCGTCACGTCGGCGCCGGCATCGGCCAGATAGCACGCCGTCGAGAGGCCGCCGAAACCGCTGCCGACGACGACGACGACCGATTCGTCGAGGTCATCGGCCGGCGGGGATGCATTCATGACCCCCCGTTGGACCGTGATCCGTATATACTGTCGGCAATCGCGTGTGACGGTGCCACACCTCACGCGAGTCGGCCGTTCAGGACTTTCGCGGCGACGAGGATCGGATCCCAGACGGGACTGAACGGCGGCGCATACGCCAGATCGAGGCGTTCGAGTTCGTCGACTCGCAGGTTCGCATCGAGCGCCGTCGCCAGCGTGTCGATGCGGATCGCCGCGCGGTCGCTGCCGACGATGGTTCCGCCGAGCACCCGCCTGCTCCCGCGGTCGGCGACGAGCGTGACCGTGGTATCGGCGGCGCCGGGGTAGTAGCCCGAGCGCGATTCGGCGGTGATCGTCTCCCGGACGGGATCGAAGCCGGCGTCGGTCGCCTCGTCGCCGTCGACGAGTCCGACGCGGCCACACTCCAGGTCGAACGCCTTCACCACGGCCGTCCCGGCCACGTCACCGACGGGCGTCGGGTCGCCAGCCACCGTCGCACCCACGGCCCGCCCCGCGCGATTCGCCGTCAGCCCCAGCGGCATCCACGTCGACCGTCCCATCACCGTGTGACGCGACGTCGCCACGTCGCCCGCGGCGTATATCGCCGGGAGGCTGGTTCGCCCGTAGTCGTCGACGTGAAGCGCACCGTTCGGCCCCCGGTCGACGCCGGTGCCGTCGAGGAGGCCGGCGTTCGGCTCGATGCCGACGCCGAGGACCGCCATCTCAACCGAGAGGCGGTCGTCGTCGAACGCGATTGCCTCGATGCGACCGTCGCCGACGAGCCGCTCGACGGGCGTGTCGGTGTGGACAGCGACGCCCCGCTCGCCGAGGTGGGCCGCCACCCGCTCGGCGACGGCCTCGCCGAACGGTGGCAGGAGGTGGCTCGACCGCTGGAACAGGTGGACATCGAGCCCTCGGGCGACGAGCGCCTCCGCCATCTCGACACCGACGTACCCGCCGCCGACGATGGCGGCCCGCTCCGGCGGGGCGAGTGCGGCGTTGTGGTCGACGCGCCCCCGATCGACGGGGCCGTCGCCGAGGCGGTTCCTGTCGTACTCACCGGGAGCGGCGAGGTAGGCGTCGATAGCGGCCGCCGAATCTAGCCCGTGGACGGTGAACACGCCATCCAGGGTGGCGTCGAACGACCGGGTGGTCGCTCGGGCGCCGGTCGCGACGAGGAGTTCGCTGTAGGGCTGATCGAATCGCTCGCCCTCGCTCCGGACGGTCACCGTCCGCTCCGTCGGCGAGACGGACACGACTTCGTGGCCACGGCGCAGGTCGATCCCCCGCTCCGCGACATCCGTCGGTGAGAGCGACAGCAAGTCGGTCAGCCGGTCGACGGTGCCCTCGATGAAGTACGGCAGCCCGCAGTGGGCGTACGACACCCACTGCCCCTGCTCGAAGACGACGACGTCTCGGTCCGGTTGCTCGCGGCGGAACTTGCTCGCCGCGCTCAGACCCGCGGCATCGCCGCCGACGACGACGAACGGATCACGGTTCATGAGGGCAGGTCACGCGGCAGCGGGAAAAGCGTGCGCCGGCTCATACGGATTAGTGGAACTGTTTACCGGTGATTCGCTGGACCGTCCCAGCGAGCCACCGGTAATGACGTCCAAGAAACCGTCTCACTCCCGGTAGAGCAGATAGCCGAGCATCCCCGCGAGCGCCGTCTCGGAGGCGAGCGCGAGGAACTCGGCGGGGCCCGCGAAGACGTGGGCGAGGAGATAGGAGAGCGTCGAGCCGTGGTGGTGCGTCCCGGGACCGACGAAAAACAGGGGACGGTGGCCGCTCACGTGCCAGCCGAAGTAGCCGACGACGTAGACGACCATGAGCGCGATGCCGGCGATGTAGAGCGGGCGGCGATACGCGCCCGCGATCGCGGCGACCACTCCACCGACGATAGCGAGACCCGACACGACGAACAGCGGCCACCGCAGGTCGGGTGGGAAGAGGACGCCGCCCTGGAGATACGTCAGCCAGTTGCTGACGCCGAGCGCCAGGTGGATCACCGCGACGAGAACGGCGAGGTGGACCGTAATCAGGTGGATCGGATCGAAATCGCTAACGTTCATCCCCTATGTCGAGAACGGACACCTAAAAAACGGTCACGAAGCCGCGCCGCCGACGGGACGAACCGAACGTGTTATTAATTACGTTATTCTCTTTGTTAATATGACTCGTCTCTCCCCTGCTGGCGGGATCGCAACGGGCGTCTTCGCGGTGCTGTCCGGGTTCGCGGCGACCATCGGGGCCTGGAAACTACTGGGTATCTCGTGGGTCGCGTTCGCCGCGATGGCGCTCGGCATCCCGCTCGGCAAGCGGTCGTTCGGCGGCCGCCCGTGGGCGCTGGTGTGGGGGTACGGCCTCGCGAGCGGTGCGATGGTGACGAGCGCCGCAGTGTTCCTGATCCCGCAGGCCATCGCTCACGACGCGAGTTTCGGTGGGTTCGGCGTCGCGCTCGGCTTGCTCGTCGGCTTCGCGAGCCACACGGCCGGTCACCGCCTCGCGCATCTCGACCTGCCTGTCGATCGCACCGTCGCCGAACTCTCCGCGCACGCCTTCTCCGCGGGCCTCATCATCGGCATCGTCTACGGCAACATGCCCGACCTCGGCCCGCTGCTCGGCCTCGCCATCGTCTCGCACAAGGGACCGGCGGGCTACGCGGCGGCCCGGCGACTCGTCTCGAACGGGCGCGATCCGTCGGTGTTGCTCGTCCCCGCCGCCGGCGTCGGCATCGCGGCCATCGGCGCTAGCCTCGTCAGCCTCCCGGCCGCGCCGTCGGTCCGCGGGATCGTCTTCGGGTTCGCCGCCGGCATCTTCCTCCACGTTGCGATGGACTTCCTGCCGCGGTGTGAGATCGGGAGCGATGTCCACGACCTGCTGAGAGTGTCCGGCGACGCCCACGCCCTGCTGGACCGCCTCCGAACGCACGCCGTCGTCAGCACCGCGCTCGGCGGCGTCGCCGTGTTCGTCGCCTGGCTCGCGCTGTCGTAGGCGCTCGACCCGTACGACACTCACCACTCCGAAAGCGAGCAGCTAGCAGCGTCAGCCGTACAGCCGGCGAAGCTGATAGGTGATGCCGACGCCCGCCAGCAGCAACACGATGAGGTTGAACGCCGCCTGAAACAGCGACCGGTACTCGTGGGTGATCCACGTCGTGATGGCGTTGGAGATGCTGAGATACAGCCGTATCACGGCGATGAACGCGAGCAAGCCCAGCAGGAGCAGGGCGGCGTAGTTCGCGTATCGCCGGACGCGAGAGTGGTCGGTGCTCTCGTCGGTGGGCTCCTCCGTCTCGGTGCTCGAATCGGGGGTTGGGGTAGTGTCACTCATGGGATCCTCCTCCGGGCGAGAAGCGCGGCGGCGACGACGGCGAGGGCGGCGACGAGCGCGCCGAAGCCGGGACCGGCGCTTTCGGTCGGAATGCCCGTCTCCGCGGGCACCGGTCGATCGCCGGCGCCGCCGTCACCGCCGTCGCGGCTGAAGTCGCTGACCTGGAGTTCGACATCGCGTCGCGTCTCGTTGACGCTGATGGTCTCCGTCGGGTCCAGATTCGCCGTCCCGCGAACGCTGTCGATGACGACGCCGTCCTTCCAGAGCACCGCGTCGATGTAGTAGTTGTAGTTCGACGGGACGGTCGACTGCGCCTCGACGGTCTCCGTGCGACCGGGACGGATCGAGCCGACCGGAACGGAGGTCTGATCAGCGACGATGTTGGAGTCGGCCTGGCGGAGCGTCAGCGTGACGCGGAGGTTCTCCGGCTGTTCGTCGCCGTCGTTGGTCAGGGCGGCCTGCACGGCGAGCGTCGTCCGGTTGTCGTTCGTCTCCACAATGGAGAAGGAGACGGGCGGCAGCGCGTCCGCGCTGGCGAACGCGACATCACTCCGGGCGTAGGGCGGCTGGAGGGCCGCGAGTCCCTGGAGTTCGCGCCCGCCGCTATCGATCCGCTGCCCGTCGCGGTAGACGACCGCCTGGATGCGGTAGCCACCCTCCCGCTCGACGGTCAGGTTCGTCGGCACCGCCACCTCCTGCTCTTCGGAGAGGTTGCCGACGGAAACGGACCGGGTCGTCGCGACCAGCCCCGACTCCGCGTCGATGGCCTGCACGCGCAGGCTGACGTTTCGTGCCGGTGGGCCGCGGTGCGAGAGGCGCGTCTCCACGTTCAGCGTGACCGTATCGCCCGTCACGTCGCCGGCCGAGATGTCCATCTGTGTGATGTCCACCGGTCCCGGACGCACCGGCCGATCGTCGGTCGGATCAGCCAGGGCACCGGGCGCGAGCACGGCGGTGAGGGCAGCGAGGACGACGACGCCGGCCGCACCCACGGCCAGCGCTGTTTCGCGGCGCATAGACGGAAGGACTCGCGGTACCCGCAAATGCTTTGGGGAAAGTCAAACGGACGTTTATCTTTCGGGCGACCGATCGACGGGGTATGCGAAGCGACCTGCGATAGTAGCGTTTGGAACTGTGTGCATACCTGATCGCACGCTGTCTGGCGATCCGGTGTGCGCTGACTTACAAAGGCGACTATAGGGACCGACACGGAGCAGACGAGCGTCGCCCTCTGTGAGTATCCCGAGGAGCGGATCGAGGCCGGAGAGACGGTGTACGCGGTCAACTCCCTCCGAGGCGGCGACGCCCGCGCCGGCGAGGACGCGATCGACGCGACGGTCGAACCACACCAGTTCGTCCGCGACAACGACCCCGCGGACGACCTCCTCGTGTTCGCCGAGGAGAGGGACGTAGACGAACTCGTCATCGGCGTCCACGAGCGGAATCCGACCGGAAAGACGATCTTCGGAAGCACCGCGCAGGAAGTGCTCCTGAAGACATCGCGTCCCGTCGCCGTCGTGCCTCTGGAGTAGGCTAGCGACCCTCGCTACCCGAACACGCCGTCGAGAAACGCGAGTTGGTGTGCGGCAGCCTCGCTCGCGGCGTCGCCGAGGGCGTCCATCTGCCGCATCGGCAGCCGCAGGAACGTCGCGTCGTCAAGGCGGTCGGCAGCCGTCGCAACCGTCTCGGCGGGGACCAGATCGCCGTCACCGGCGGCGATGCACAGCGTCGGACAGGCCACGTCGCTGGCGTCGGTCAGGGGGCGATACCGAAACAGCGACAGGAGCGACCGCGCCGGAGTCCGGTTCTGCCAGTCGCTTACGGACGGGATGCAGTCGAGATAGGCGGTGCCGGTCGGGTCGCGTGGCAAAACGCCGAACTCCTCGGGACCGCCGACGACGGGGACGGCGTGAGACCGGCCAAGCCGAGCGAGAAGACGGTCATGCAGGCCCGCCCGAACGGCGGTAGCGAGATAGCGCGGCGACCGGGCGCGGGCGAACGCGCGTCCGTCGAGAATCGGGGCGACCGCGACGGCGGCGGCGACGGCGCGTGATTCGGCCGCGACCCGCACGACGTGTCCGCCGCCGAGGCCGTACCCCCAGAGCGCGATCCGCCGGTGGTCGATGCCGTCGAGACGGCGAACCCGATCGAGCGCCGCGTGCCAGTCGGCCACCTGCGCTACGGGGGCAACGAGATTTCGAGGGGTGCCCTCACTCGCGCCGGAGCCACGATAGTCGAAGAGAAAGGCGGCGTAGCCCGCGCGGGCGAACGCCTCGACGTAGCGAGGGTAGCCGAAGGTGCGTTCGGCCGCGAAATCCGGCCCCATCACGACGACCGGCGGCGTCGCCGGGCGGTCCGGTCGGTAGAGGCGACCGCGACACGTCTCGCCCGCGCTCTCGAAGGTCAAGGTCGTCGTTGCGAACTCGAACGTCCGACGAGTCGTGGTCGCCGCGGGCATCTCAGTCGTCCAGGTCCTCGTCGAGCGTCTCGAGGACGCGCGTCGAGAACTCGGTCTCGGAGAGCCGGTATTCGAGCAAGCCCTCGAACCACTCGGTTTTCGCGTACCAGGTGTTCATCGCCTCGTCATCGAAGCGAAGGACCGTCGCCTCGACGCGGGTGGGTTCCCAGTCGTCGTCGCGCGCCATATCGAGGAAGGCGTTCAGCGCCTTCCCCATCTCCATGTGGTTGACCTCCTCGCCCGGATAGGCCGTGATATACGACAGTTCGACCGGGTCGACGGCCTCGACATCGTGGACATCGAGCCCGAAGTTCCGCAGTTCCTCCTCCAGTTCGGATTCGTCCATCGTGTGTCGTGTTTGGTCTGGGCGGACAAAACCCTTGCCGGATCGGCGGCGCTACGCGATACGGGAAATAACGGAACCAGTCGGAGCGCGATCAGTCGGCGCCGGGCTTCGGGCCGAGACCACCGCGGTCGATCATCGGAATCATCGTCGCCGGCTCGGGCTCCGGTTCGGGGCGGTCACGCCGCCGGTCGGTCGTCGGGGTGTTCCCCGAACGGGGTTGCAGCGGGATGACGGGGTCGATGGTGATCGTCGATCGGTTCTTCCGAGTCGTGCGTCGGGACGTGCTCATTGGATGTGTGTCGTATGCTGGGTCGGTTGGTGAGCGGCACTGCGTCATCTGACCGCGATCAGCATACGAGTACGACGCGTTGCATCGTGAATACACCATAGCGCCCATCCATAATAAACCTTCATGATCGTTGGAAACCATCGACTGAGAGCGTCTGGCACACCAGGACGCTGATCGGGCCTTCGGTATTTTGAAACCGAACCGGCGCTTCGGTCCACGCAGTTGTGACGACTCCGGCTCCCCTCGCGGCGACCGACGCGACGGCAGTCGCGGGGTCGGCGGCACGCGCCGTCGACGCCGCCGGGTCGCTCTCGTTGACGCCGGACGTCCTCGTCGTGTTCGGCATCGTCGTGCTGACGCTCGTGCTGTTCGTGACCGAGCTACTCCCCATCGACGTGACGGCCATCCTCGTCATGGTGTTGCTGATGCTCCTCGGCACCGACGGCGTGGTGAACTTCACGCATATCTCCACCACGGAGGGCGTCTCCGGCTTCTCGAACTCGGCGACGATCACCGTCCTGGCGATGCTCATCCTCAGTTCGGGGATCAGCCGGACGGGACTCGTCCAGATCCTCGGCGGCAAGATGGCCGCCTTCGCGGGCGAGAACCGCGACCGACAGCTGCTCGCGACCATCGGCGTCGCCGGTCCCGTCTCGGGGTTCATCAACAACACTCCCGTCGTCGCCATCCTCGTCCCTGTCATCAGCGACCTCGCCCACGCGGGCAAGACCTCCCCCTCGAAACTCCTCCTCCCGCTCTCCTACGCCTCGATGTTCGGCGGGATGCTCACGCTCATCGGCACGTCGACGAACATCCTCGCGAGCGACGTCTCGGCGCGCCTGCTCGGTCACCCGTTCTCGATGTTCGAGTTCACCAAACTCGGCGTCGTCGTCCTCTTGGTCGGTAGTCTCTATCTGATGATTCTGGGACCGCGACTGCTCCCCGACCGCGTGCCCATCGAGGAGGACTACGTCCGCGAGTACGCCATCGAGGAGTACCTGACCGAAGTCGTCGTCGACGAGGACTCCCCGCTCGTGGGGCAACCGGTCCGGAAGGCTATCGAGGACATCGACCTGGACGCCGACATCCTGCAGGTCGTCCGCGACGGCGAGGAGTTCCTCGAACCCGGAAAGATGGGGATCCAGGCGGGCGACATCCTTCGACTCCGGGCCGACCGCGACACCGTCCGGCAGCTCGTCGACCGGGAGACGCTCACCCTCACCGGGAGCCCACCCCAGACCGAGGCCGAACTGGAACCGGACACCGAGTCGTCACAGACGCTCGTCGAAGTCGTCATCCCCCGCGGCTCGTATCTGGTCGGCGAATCCCTCGCGAGTTCGACGTTCCGCCAGCGGTACGACGCGAATGTCCTCGCCTTCCGGAGTCGGGGCGAGACCGTCCGTACCCACATGGACCGGCGACCGCTCCGCGTCGGCGACACGCTCCTGATCCAGGCGCCGCCGGACAGCATCGACCGCCTCTCACAGAACGACGACTTCATCGTCGCCCACGAACCGGACGAACCGGACTACCGGACCGAGAAGATCCCCCACGCCGCCGCGATCATGGCCGGCGTCGTCGGGTTGGCCGCGATTCCTTGGGGCACCATCGGCGGGGCGCTCGCCGGTGTCACCGGCGTCGCCGCCTTCGAGGCGCTCTCCGCGCTCTCGCTGCCGATCCTGCTGACGGCGCTCGCCGGCGTCGTCGCGATGGTCGCGGCCGGCGTCATCAAGCCGACGGAACTGTACGACGCCGTCGAGTGGGACGTCATCTTCCTCCTGGCCGGCATCATCCCGCTCGGGATGGCGCTCGAACAGACCGGCGGGGCCGACCTCCTCGGGACGCTCGTCGCCACGACGGCGACCGTCCTCCCCACGCTCGGCGTCCTCTGGGTGTTCTACCTCGCGACGGGGCTCATCACCGGCGTCATCTCCAACAACGCGAGCGTCGTGTTGATGCTCCCGGTCGCCATCGAAACCGCGACACAGATCGATGCGAGCCCCTTCGCGTTCGTCCTCGCCGTGACGTTCGCGGCCTCGACGGCCTTCCTCACGCCCGTCGGCTACCAGACGAACCTCTTCGTCTACGGCCCGGGTGGCTACAAGTTCTCGGACTACATCCGCCTCGGCGCGCCGCTGCAACTCCTGCTCTCGGTCGTCACCGTCCTCGGCATCGCCTTCTTCTGGGGGCTCGGCGCGTAGGCGTCTAGCATAGCCCCGCCGGGTCGGCGTCCAGAATCCCCCACTCGTGGCCCGGGAGGATGCGGTCGGCCCGGTCAATGACCTCGTGGGCGCTCTCCCACCACTCGAACTCGGTCATCGCTGCCCCTCGCCGTGGCGTCCCATCGTCGTCGACGTTGTCGTGTGTCGGCACGGCGTCGGCGGCGACGACCACCGTGCCGTCGGCGGTGTCGACCGCGAGCGACTGGTGTCCCACGGTGTGACCCGGCGTCGGGACCGCCGTGACCCCGGGACAGAGCTCCGTCTCGCCGTCGAGCGGCGTCACGTCCACCGTCAGCCAGGGCGGGTCCCGCCCCAGCGACTTCGCGTCGTAGCGCTCGGCGTGCATCGGATAGGGCGCGATGGCGTACTCCAGTTCGCGCCGCTGGGCGTAAATGTCGGTCTCCCCGTCGAACAGATCCAGATTGTAACAGTGATCCCAGTCCAGGTGGCTGAGGAGGACGGCGTCGATATCGCTCGGCGCGTAACCCGCGTCGTCGAGGACGGCCGCAAGTCGCTGGTCGTCGTCGCGGTGGCAGTCGAAGTCGGGGTGGCGCTCCGCCATCAGGTCGAGGGCGCCGAAACTCGTGTCGACGAGGATCGTGCGCTCGGCCTCGACGAGGAACACGATCGATGGCGCCTCGACGGTGCCGTATCGACCCTGTACCAGGATGCTCTCGTCCATCGTGAGGGAGCCACAGCAGTAGGGCGTGACCGTCGGCGTCATGGTTTGCAATGATCCGGACGGGAGATAAACGCGCGGTCCACGGAGACGGATGTGGCCGACGATTCGAACCGCTCGGCCGCCGCGACGCTCACTCGACGGTGCGGCAGTCGATTGCCGCGGTGAATGCCCGCATGAACTCGGCGACGGTGTTTCCCATCAGGTAGATAGCCCTCGTCGAGGCACGCGTCGAGGACATCGACGGGGGGCGCCGACTCGTCGTGGTGGACGAACTCGGCGGTGACACGGCGCTCTAACAGCCGCGCGTGCGATCCCGCGACGTGGACCCGGCCGATGCGGTCGTTCTCCGCGAGCCAGTTGAGGTAGTGGACGAACGCCGCGGTCCGCCCGGCGCGGTCGCGCCGCGTATAGACGAACGGCGTGAGAACGCCGTCCTGGAGGCGGTCGACGAGGAACTGCCGGAGTAGCTCCGTGGATTCGATATCGTTCATCATGGCCCCGTTGGCGACCAGTCCGCCGCCCTCGAGACGCTGCCACCCCCACTCGCCCCGGAGGCGCGTGGTGTAGTCCTCGATCCGGGCGGGCGGGAGTGGGTCGAGACCGAGCGCCCGCAGCGTCTCGTCGACGACGAACGCCGATCGCGAACCGAACACGTCCTGGAACGGGGAATCGGATGGTGGTTCGGCGACGGTGAAGTCGTGACCCGCCTTCGCGAACTCGCGACCGAGATAGTCGTTGATGGCGTCGTTGCGGTCCCCACTGATGACGTAGGCATCTTCGGGGACGGTGCGCGTGAAGACGCGAACGATGTCGGAAAGGTTCGTCCCGAGGGTAGACTGGTGGTCCCGACGGACGTCGACGAGGATCACGACGTGGGGATCGAACAGTTCGTTGACGAGGCGTGTATTCGCGTGTCGCCCAGAGCGACAGCCACGCGGCCACGGCGCCGACACCGAAGATGATGGGGGAGAGCGGCTCCCGAAACGTGTAGATGGCGAGCAACGGGCGACCATCACCCCACCCAGCCGATAGCCCCATAGCTGTGAACACAGGGCGATCAGCACGACACCGTCGATCATGATGACGGTGGCAGCGATCATGGGTCAAGCCATCGGTGAGGCGGGCAGACGAACCGTTCACGGGGGCGGGGGCGTACATCAGCGTGGCTGCGAGGACAGTGATCCCTGTCGATAACTGCTGTATCGCCTGGAGCGACCGGTTCAGTGGACTGTCCGACGGGGGTGTCTATTGCTACCCAGCCGATCACAGCCGTTGTCAGTCAGGACGAACGACTCCAGACGCCATAATAACCACTGCCACATCGGGAGAGTCCGGGGCGAGCCGACTCCGGCAACTCTTCGAGAACGTGATGCGAAACGCCATCGGTCACGGGGTACGGTCGAAGAGTGAGCCGTCGCGTCGGGGCGCGACTGCCGTGTCGACACGGCGCCGTCGCTCACGAGGGGTGAATACTGGAAAGAAGTGGAAGGGCCGGTTACTCGGAGCCGAACATCTGGCGCATCATGGGATGCATCTCCATCAACTGCTCTTCCGCGATCTCCTCGTAGAGCTTGTACGTGATGGAGACCGTGAGCAGGAGACCCGTACCCGAGACCTGCCCGATCGTTCCGAGCATGTTCGCGCCGACCGCGAGCAGTCCGACCAGCGCGCCACCGATGACGGTCACCTGCGGGATGTACCGCTCCATGACCTTCTCGATGACCTGCGGGTTCCGCCGGAAGCCGGGGATCTGCATCCCGGAGTTCTGGATCTGCTGGGCGGTCGCTTCGGGGCCCATGCCCGTCGTCTCCACCCAGAAGATGGCGAAGATGGCGCCGCCGATGACCATCACCGTCAGGTCGATGCCGACGCGGATCATGATCTGCCAGGGCTCGGCGGCCGTCCCGGCGAGCCACCACATCCAGTCAGTGCGGGTCTGGATCGGAGCCAGATAGTAGAACAACCCGGCGACGGGCTGTCCGTTGCTGTACTGGCCGAGCCACGCCGGCATACTACTCAACGTGCTGTTGAGGATGCGCCCGAGGAACTGGATGTTCGCCTGCAGGGCGCGAACGAGGATCATCGGTAGGACGCTGGCGTAGATGAGCTTCACCGGGAACCGACCGCGGGCGCCCTTGACGCGGGCGTGCGCGAGCGGGATCTCGACCCGGACGCTCTCGGCGTAGACGACGATGGAGAAGATGAGCACCGTCGTCACCAGCGCGAGCAACTGCCCCTGTCCGAGCAAGAGCGCCTGCAGCCCTTCGGCGGTGAGCGGCGACGCGATGGCCTGTTGGCCGGTCAGGATGGCGAACCACGTCGGGAAGAACCCGGAGGTGCCGCTGAGCGCCTCCCAGCCGAACAGCCCACCGACGAGCTGCTGGCTCACGCCGGCGATGATGAACAGCCCAACGCCGGAGCCGACGCCCCACTTGCTGACGATCTCGTCCATGAACAGGATGAGGATCCCACCGACGGCGATCTGTGCGAACAGGAGGCCTTGGACACCGGCGAGACCGATCCCCAGCGCCTCGCCGACGGCCGGATCCGCCGGCAGGAAGTTCCCCGCGAACACCATCGGCAGCCCGGTCAGACAGATCATCAGGACCACCAGCAGCTTCTGGAGGCCCTGATACAGCACCTGATCCCGGGGGTCGTCAGTGTCGAGACCGAGCAGATCGGCCCCGCCGAGCAGCTGCAGCACGATGCTCGCCGTGACGATCGGCCCGATCCCCAGTTGGAGGATCGACCCCTGCGATCCGGCGAGGATCGAGCGGAAGCGACCGAACAGGTCGCTCTGCGTGCCCGCGTCCAGCCCGAACAGCTGGACGTTCGTCAGGAAGAAATACAACACGAGAATGCCGGCAGTCCAGCCGATCTTCCGCCGGAAGGGGACGTGCCCCTCCGGCCGTGCGACTGACGGCATCCGCGTCAGCACCGGTTCGGCGGTCTCCTTCCATCCCATGGATTACTCCTCGTCTGACTCCTCAGCGTCGGCGTCCGCGCTCTCCTCGGCCGTCTCGGCGCGATCCGAGAGGTCGGCGCTGCCGCCGGCGGACTCGATCTTTTCGACCGCGCTCGCGGTGAATGCGTCGGCGACCACGGACAGTTCGTGTCGGACCTGCCCGTCGCCGAGCACCTTCACCACGTCCGCGTCGTAGCCGTCGTCGGCCACGTCGCGGGCGTCGATCAGGTAGCCGTCGCCGGACTCCTCGGCGAGACCTTCGGCCGCGTACAGCGGCGCGTTCTCGTCGAGTTCCTGGACCGTCACCTCGCGCACCTCGTCCTGGACGGAGTCGGGGCGCGTGAACCCGTGTTTGCCGAGCGGTTCGTAGTTGTGGAACTCGTGTTTGTCACGACCCGCGCGGCCGCGGCCGCCACGGTGCCCGGCGCCGCGCCGGTTCTTGTGCGTGCCGCCGCCGTGGGTTCGGGACCCGCGTTGGCGCTTTTTCTTGTCGGTCATCGCATGGCCTCCAGCAGGGTGTCGATCTCGTCCGTGGTGTGACGGCCGAGTTGGCCGCTCTCCACGATCGGGTGCTTGATGCCGTCGTGACCGCCGCGCGGCGGGTGGAGCCGAATCGACGGGGCGAGACCCTGCTCGCGCAGCGTCGTCTCCTCGTCGACCAGCGCCGCCGCCAGCGCGTCCACGTCGGCGTAGTCGGTGTGCGCTGCGACCCACTCGTCGTCGATGTCCGCGTCCCCTTCGAGGGCGTCGGCGCGCTGACGAATGAGCGTCGCGACCACGTCGACCGACGGCTCGCCGTAGGCGACGTAGTCGTTGACCTTCGTGATCATCCCGCGGTAGGTGTCACGCTCGGGCACCAGCGTACACTGGTTGACAGCGTGGAGGTTGAGCATCTCGAGCGTGTCCTGCACGTCGCCCGAGATGTTCACCTCGCCGCGAACCTGAACGATCGCCTGCATCACTCGCCCACCTCGGTTTCGTGCTGCTTGCGGCGCGCCCGCTCGGGCGTCCGCGACTGCGAGGCGTTCTGAAGCGCGTTGTACGTCGCTTTCGCGAGGTTGACCGTCGTCCGGGTGTTCCCCGTCGACTTGGTCCAGGCGTCCTGGACGCCCGCGAGTTCGAGGATGTTCCGCACCGTCGGGGCGGCCGCCAGGCCGAGCCCCTGCGGGGCCGGGATGACCTCGACGGTCACCGAACCGGCCTTCCCCGTCGCCTTCCGCGTCAGGGAGTTGACGCCGCCGGCGCGGTCCTCCCAAGACCCGGAGCCACGGTCGACTTCGATAATGTTCAGCTTCGCCACGTCGATGGCCTTCTGGATGGCAGAGCCAACCTGGTCGTCACGGCCCTCGGCGTAGCCGAGGTAGCCGTCGCGGTTGCCGACCGCAACGACACACCGGAACTTCACCCGGCGGCCGGAGTCGGTCATCCGCTGGACCATGTTGATGTCGAGCACCTCGTCGTCCAGCCCCGGCAGGAGCTGGTCGACGATTTCGGCCTCCTTCAGCGGGAGCCCGGATTCGAGTGCTGCCTTCATCGACGTGATGTCGCCGTCCTGTACCTTGCGGCCGAGCCGCGTGCGCGGTTCCCAGCCGTCGCCGTAATCGTTACTGCTCATTGTCCTCCATCAGTCGTTCGCGCACTTCGTCGAAGTGCTCGGGGAGGTTCGTCGCGTCGAAGTCGCCGCCGTACAGCGGTTCGTCCAGCTGTTCGGCGTACGCGGCGATATGCTCGCCGCGGTTTCGCGACCAGTCTGCGAGGACGCTCTCGCTGTGCGGGATGTCGAGTCCCGCGTCGATAGCGCCTTCCTGTACTGCGAACACCTTGTTGCCCGGTGTGGCGGTGTTGAGACCGATGTCGAGGACGGCCTCCGTGAGGCCGGCCTCGATGGCTCGCATCCCCGCGAGATACCCCGTGAGATACGCGCTGGGGAGATTGCCCGTGGGGGCTTCCCAGCCGTACTCCGCGAGGTCCTCGGAGGAGGCGGCCGCGTGGGTCTCGTCGCCGTCCGGACCGGGGGTGATCAGCTGCGCCCTGACGTGCCTGTTGCTCACGCGAGCAGCCAGGCGCGGCTTCCCGGA
The DNA here is from genome assembly GCF_023276355.1 of Haloplanus sp. XH21. Taxonomy (NCBI): domain Archaea; kingdom Methanobacteriati; phylum Methanobacteriota; class Halobacteria; order Halobacteriales; family Haloferacaceae; genus Haloplanus; species Haloplanus halobius. Next base: position 996,612 of record NZ_JALLPL010000001.1, on the reverse strand, counting down.
TTTCAGCAGGCGCAACCGCTGGTGGTAGTCGGTTCGGTCCTCGCGGCGACGCCGCATTGGGACCTTGTATCGTGGGCCTGTTGCCATTAGTCGTTCACCTCTACGTCGTAGTTGTTGCGGATGTACGCTTCGAGTCGCGCCACGCTGTCGAACTCGCCACCGCTCGCCTTGTCGTAGAGCTCGCGGTACTGCGAGGCGTCGAGCGGGCCGTCGTCGCGCAACTCACGCAGACGACGCCGCTGAGCGCGGATGCGATCGATCCATTCGTCCTTGCTGTCCTGCCGGGCGCCGGACGTCCCACGTCGGGAGCCAGCGCCGGTCTGGTGACCGTAGGCTCGCTTGTCCGCCCGTTCGCGGGCGCGACCGCGCGAGTTGCCCGAGGCGTCTTTCGCTTGAATCGTGCCCTGATCGACCAGGTCACGGATGTCGTCGCGAGTGATCGCTTCCGCGATCTCGCTCTGGGCCTCCGGATCGAACCAGACGCGGTCTTCGCCAACGTCGAGGACGTCGGACGCGAGCCGTTTCTGTGCGCGCAGATCAGTCATTCGGCTTCCTCCACTTCGACTTCGATGTACGTCGGGTTGAGGACGCGGATCTCTTCGTCCTCACAGACATCTTCGATGCGTTCGCGCTTGCGTCCACCGACACCGCTCGCGATGCGGACGGCCTCGGTGTCGGGGTCGATCCCCTCGAGGTCGTCCGTGTTGTGGACGTACACCTCTTCGAAGCCGCTGGGATGGAGACCTCGGGCGGCCGTCGGCGAGCGGTAACCCGCTTCGACGGTCGCACCCTTGCCTTTGATCCCGCGACGCTGCTTCGAGAGGGTACCCCGTGGCTTCCGCCACGATGGGTCGACGCGCTTTTTCTTGTGGTGGTCCTGTCGGTTGAACTGCGGCGTGCCCTCCCGGCGCTTCTGAACCAGCGCGCGGGCGGCGTCGTCGTCGAGGTCCGGGGTCTTGTCGGCGTGGCCGCGGGGGCGGAGTTCCGTCTCCGCTTCCGCTTCCTCGGCCGCTTCCTCCTCGATATCCTCTTCGACTTCGGCCTCAGTCTCCTCGGCGACTTCGAGGCCACCGACGTCGGCTTTGATGCGGGCCGCCAGGGCGTTACCGACGCCCTGGATGTCCGCCAGTTCCGACTGACTCGCGGCCTTGAGGTCCTCGATGGACTCGTAGCCGGCGTCGCGAAGCGCGTCGGCCTTCGACGGGCCGACGCCACCGATGTCTTCGAGTTCTTGAATGTCGTTATCGTCGCTCATCTACGCCCCACCTGCCTGTGGTTTCTGCGTGATGTAGACGCCGTCCTGGAAGACGCGGGTGTCCTTGCCGGGCACGCGCGTCAACTGCTCGATGTCGGCAGCGGTCTGGCCGACATCTTCCTTGCTGGGGCCGGAGAGGGTGAGTTCCTCGCCGTCTACCTGTACCTCCGTGTCGCCGCGGATCTGCACGCGTCGCGGCGCGCGTTCGCCGAGGAAATTCTCGATGACGACCTCGTCGCCCTCGACGGTGACCTGCATCGGGAAGTGAGCGTAGAAGATCTCCATCTCGTACACCCAGCCCTCGGTCACGCCGTGGATCATGTTCTCGACGTGGCTCTCGAACGTGCCGAGCGTCGCGCGCGTGTTGGCGTCGTCGGCCTCGCTCTCGATGACCACGTGGTCGTCCTCGACGCTCACCGACACGTCGGGGTACCAGAGGCGTCGCGTGACGCTCCCGTTCGGTCCCTCGACGGTGAGGTCGAGATGGTCGGTTTCGGCGGACACGTCGTCCGGAATTTCGATTTCTGTTCGGTTCATTATCTTAGTAGACGTACGCGATCACCTGACCACCGATGCCCTGTTCGCGGGCCTCGTAGTGGCTCATGACTCCGTGGCTGGTCGTCACGACGAGCGCCCCGTAGTCGCGGGCCGGGAGGTACCGCTTCTCCCATTTCTCGTACTCGTCGGCGCCCGCGGAGTAGCGGGGCTTGACGACGCCACAGTGGTTGATCGCACCTTTTAGTTCGATCTCGAAGCGACCGGCCTTGCCGTCGTCGACGAACTCGAAGCCGCCGATGTACCCGCGGTCGTAGAAGACCTCGAGGACGGAGCCGATCACGTTCGAGGCGGGCTGTACCGTGTGGGACAGATGTCCCACGCTCTCGGCGTTATCGAGTCCCGAGAGTGCGCTCGAAAGGGGATCGTTCCCTGCCATTGTTATCGGTACTTCCGGAATCCCATGTCACGAGCGACCTCGCGGAAGCACTGCCGACACAGGTAGATGTCGTACTTGCCGACGAGTCCCTGCTCGCGGCCGCACCGACGGCACTCGTGGCGCTCGTCGGTCCGGGGCGTGGCGTGCTCTCCGGTCACGTCGCGTTCGTCCTGGGTTCCTGACTGTGATTCACTTTCGCTCATTCGGTAACCTCCACGTCGAAGGTGGCTTCGACGAAATCGACCGCGTCATCCGCATTGAGTCGGTGACCCGACGGAATCGAGCGCGACTCCTTGGCGCGCTTCGACACGCGGTAACCCGGGCGAACCAGGTTGACCGTCACGTCGAGCCCGTAGATGCCGATGTTCGGGTCGTACTCCTGGCTCGGGAACGCCGTGTGTTCCTCGACGCCGAAGCTGACGTTCCCCGTCTCGTCGAACTGTGAGGCGGAGAGGTCGACCAGTGGCAGCGCCGTCTGAAGGAAGTCTTCAGCGGTCTCGCCACGGAGCGTGACCTTCGCACCGATCGGGTCGCCCTCGCGGATGTTGAACGCCTGGACGGTGCGTTTGGCACTCGTCCGCACGCTCTGTTGGCCGGTGATGTCCTCGAGGATGTCCTCGGCGTCCGCGAGTTCGCGACCACCTTCGCCGACGCCCATGTGGACGACGACTTTCTCGATACGCGGTTCGCGCATCTCGTGGAAGTCAGCGGTCTCGATTTCGCTCATTCGTCATCACCCTCGATGAAGTTCTCGTCGATCACGACGACGTACTCTTCGATCGTTTCGAAGCCCTCGCCGTCGAAGTCGTCCTGGGTGACGGTGACGATGTTGTCCCCGCTCCCGGGCGTGACGGTGATCGTGTCGATCCGACCGATCTCGCCGGCGTGGCTGCCAGCGACGGCCGTCACGAGCGCGCCCTCTTCGTAGGTGAAGTGGGCGACGATCTCTTTGGTCTTGTTGTCGACGACCAGCGAGTCGCCGGGGGCGTACGTGCCAGCCTCGTCCTCGTCGACGCGGACGTTCGTCCCGTCGTGGAGGGTGAACTGGAAGTCGCCGCCGGTGACCTGGGCCTTGCCGACGATCTTGCCGAGGCGGCTCTGGGCCGCCTCGGCGTCGATCGGCGTCAGGGCGAGTCGACCGCCCTCGTCGGGGAACACGCGGTAGGACTCCTCGCGTTCCTCGAAGGTCAGGATGTCGAACATCCCGATGGGACGCTCGACATCGGAGACGGCGTCCCCGTTGACGAGGACGCTGTCCTGATTGAGGGCGTAGTTGGCTTCCTTGCGCGAGTCGGCGTAGCCGAGCACGTCCCGCAGGACGATCAGCAGGGGAACCCCTGCCTCGCCGTGCGGACCGGCGCCGGCTTTCACCGTCCAGGTCGCGGTCTTTCGCTCGACCGGCCAGGACTTCGGAACTGAGAGTCGTTTCTGGTGTCGGGTCATTCGCTATCTGCCTCCAGACGCGCCTGCCGGCGCTCGTCTTCCAGGTCCAGATCGGTCACGCGAAGGTTGCTCGCGTCGATGGGCCGGGGCACTTCCTCGCCGTCGGCCTTCTCGACGGTCACGTCCTCGACGTGAACGACCTCGTCCGTCAGGTCCACCGCAACGACCTCGGCTTCCGTGCCGGCGTGGTCGCCACGAAGCACCTCGACGGTATCGCCCGCGTTGACGCGGACATTGCGCTGGCCGTACTCCTCGCGGAGGTCGTCGGCAAGCGTCGCACGAACCTGGTCGTGTCGCTCGTGCAGGGGCGCCGTTCGCTTTCGTTTGCGCTCTTTGTGTGGCTGTCGAGTCATACGATCATCGTCGCGGTTGATGCGATGCTCCCGAAGCGTTCGGCGACTTCGCGCGCGACGGGACCCTTGATCTCGGTCCCGCGAGGCTCCTCCATGTCGTCGATGACGACGGCGGCGTTGTCCTCGAATTTGACGCGCGTGCCGCTGGGGCGGCGGATGGGCTTGCGCTGGCGGACGACGACCGCCTCCAGCACCTGCCGGCGCATTTCCGGCGTGCCCTTGGTGACCGAGACGGTCACCTTATCGCCGATCCCCGCTTTGGGGTGTCGATTCTTCGTGCCGGAGTAGCCCGCGACGCTGATAACCTTCAGTTCGCGAGCCCCCGTGTTGTCGGCACAGTTGATGAGCGATCCCTTGGCGAGACCACGGGTGACGTCGGCCTTCAGCGCCTCCATCACTCGTCACCTCCCAGTATCTCGACGACCACGTGTGATTTGGTCTTCGAGAGGGGTCGCGTCTCCGCAATCCGGACCGTGTCGCCTTCCGAGAGACCCAGGCACGGGGGTGCGTGGGCCGGAACGCGGCTCCGGCGTTTCATGTATCGGTCGTATTTGGGAACGCGAACGTCGTATTCGCGCTCCACGACGACCGTCTTTTCCATCGCTGTGGAAGCGACCGTGCCTTCCAGCGTCTGTCCGCGCACGGACAACGAGCCGTGGAACGGGCAGTTCTGGTCGGCGCAGGCCTCCTCCGGTTCGGTTACGTTCAGTCCTATCGCCATGTGGATACACCTGTCTTCTCTGTTCGCAGGGCGGGTCGTGAGAGCAGTCGTGTGCCATCCACCGTAACGTAGGCCGCGTCCTCGCAACCGCCCGACTGACCGGCTTGTGGGCCGGCAGTTTCCGACGGAAGTTTGGGCGCGGTCCCCGACGCCTTCGCGGCGTCGGCGGCTTCATCTGTGCACGGAATCTCGAATTCGAAGGTCGTGCCCCGCTTGGGCAGACACCACACCCGATCCCCGGCCGACAGGCTCAGCGTGCGCATCGTCTCGTCGACGACGCGGCCGCTGATCCCGACGGTGTCGGGATTGGTCGACTCGACGACCCGCGCGTGCAGGCCGATGAGCTCGTGTCGACACAGGGTCTCGGGTGTGAGCGCCATCAGATATCGCCTTCTTCGCGCTGAATCGTCTTGATTCGCGCGATCGTCTTCTTGAGTTCGCCGAGTCGCGAGGGGTTGTCCGGCATCCCGCCAGCGGCCTGGACGGCCTTGGCGTTCAGCAGTTCCGTCTCGAGGTCCTCGAGTTCAGCCTCGCGTTCGGCGGGCGTCATGTCGCGGATCTCTTCGGTGTGCAGGATGGCCATTATTCTTCCTCCTCCTCAACGTCGACGTTGGGCTGGTCGTCGGCCGTCTCCTCCATCTCTTCGACGAGGTCGGCGGCTTCCTCCTCGATCTCTTCGTCGAGCTCTTCCTCGGACTCGATGCCCTCCTCGGGCGTCGCGGTCTCGACGGGTTCCTCGGGGGACACGTCGGTCGGCGGTTCGTCGTCCGCGGTCTGGGCCTGCGTCTCTTCGACGACCTCCTCGACGACCTCTTCGTCGATCTCCTCGTCGATGACGTCTTCCGGCCCTTCGGTCGGCACGTCGACCTCTTCGTCTTCGCCGACATCCGGGATCTCCTCGGGCTCTTCCTCGAGGAGTTCCTCGACGCCACCGCCGGTTTCGGCCGCCTGCTCGACGGGTTCGACGTCGGCGTCCTCGGCGATTTCGAAGTCGTCGGGGAGCTCGGCACCCGGCGGGATGATCTTCACCGTCACGCCGATGGTACCGAGTTTCATCACGGCGACGCCCTGGCCCTCGTCCACGATGGACTCGGCGGGTTCGCCGTTGTGCTTGATGTAGCCGCGGTTGAACTTCTCGACGCGCGACCGGGCGCCAGTGACCTTCCCGGACAGGACGATTTCGGCGCCGAGGGCGCCGGCTTCCATGATCCGGTCGATGGTCGTATGGCCCGCTTTGCGGAAGTACCAGCCGCGCTCGAGGGCGTTGGCCAGGCGGTCCGCGACGATGCGGGCGTTGAGGTCCGGCTCGTCGACTTCCTGCACGTCGATCTGAGGGTCGTCGAGGTCGAACCGCTCTTCGAGTTCCGTGGTCACCTTGCGGATGTTCTTCCCACCCTTGCCGATGACCATCCCGGGTTTCTCGGCCTTGAGGACGATCTGAGTCCCCATCGGAGTCTTGGCGACGTCCATGCCGCCGTAGCCCGCGCGGCCGAGTTCGTCGGCGAAGAACTCGTCGATCTGGGAGCGCTGCAGGCCGTTCTCGATGAACTGCTGTTCGTCAGCCATTATTCCTCGACCTCCTCGATGATGAGTTCGACATCACAGAGCGGCGTGTTCCACGGGTCGGCACGGCCGAAGGCACGAGGCTTGCGCCCCTGCCGTTCGCCGACCTTGTGGGCGGCGACGTGCTTGATGGCCATGCTCTCGCCCTCGAAACCCTGCTCGTCGGCGTTGTTGCTCGCGTTCTCGAGCAGTTTCAGGAAGTCCTCGCTGGCTTTCTCCGGGTAGCGACCGGCGTCCCAGCCGTCGATGTCGCTGCGGTGACCGACGCCCGTGTTGTGCTGCTTGAACGGGACCGACCGGTCGCCGTCGATGACTGCCTGGAGATACTCCTCGGCGTCGGCGACGGTCATGCCCTTGAGCTGACGGGCGATGGCCTTGCTGTGCTTGATACTGATGGGCCGCTCTCGGAGCATCGCCTTGGCGGTGGTCTCCGGGTCGGCCTCGACGCTGTAGTTGATTCCCATGTGTTACTTGAGTGGCACGAACTTCGAGGACCTGGTCGCGCCGATACCGGCCTGACCGTGCTCGACCGACGTGCGGGTGAGCTGGAACTCGCCGAGGTAATGCCCGATCATCTCGGGCTCGACCTCGACGCGCTGGAACTCCTGGCCGTTGTACACGGCGAAGGTCAGTCCGACGAACTCGGGGAGGATCGGCATGTCCCGGAGATGCGTCCGGATCGGGTCGTTGGCCGTCTCCTCCTCGTCGGCCTCGCGGGCGCGGTCGAGCAGTTTCTGGTGTTCGACCGACAGGCCTCGGGTGATGGTTCGCCGCTGTCGTGCGGGAAGCAGTTCCGCGACCTCGTCGAGCGACATGGACTGCAGCTCGTCGAGCGTGTGACCGCGGTAGGTGAACTCACCTTCGCGGCCGGTTCGGTATTCGGAACTCATGGTTACTTGTTACTGCCTCGTCCGGTTCGCTTCGAGGCGATGTCACCGACCTTCCGGCCCGGCGGGGCGTCCCGCGAGACGGACTTGGGCTGGCCGGGATGCTGTCGGCCGCCGCCACCGAACGGGTGGTCGACGGCGTTCATCGCGACGCCTCGAACACGGGGCCACTTCGTGCCCCGCGCTTTCATCTTGTGGTGGTTGTTGCCGGCTTTGACGAACGGCTTCTCCGTTCGGCCACCGCCCGCGACCACGCCGATCGTGGCGCGACACTGCGGGTTGAGTCGTTTGACCTGGCCGCTCGGCAGCTTCACGACCGCGACGCGCTTGTCGTGGGTCATGAGCTGTGCGCTCGTGCCGGAGGCGCGAGCGAACTTGCCGCCGTCGCCGGGGCTGCTCTCGACGTTACAGACCGGGACCCCTTCCGGGATCTCGGCCAGCGGGAGCGTGTTCCCGGGCTTGATCTCGGCGGAGACGCCGACCTGGATAGTTTCGCCGACGGTCACACCCTCGGGCGCGAGGATGAGCCGGCGGTCGCCGTCCTCGAACTCGACGTCCGCGATGGGCGACGAGCGGGCGGGATCGTGTTCGATGCCGACGATCTCGCCGTTGATGACGTCTTCCTGTTCCTCTTTCTTGTGTTCGAGATCGGCCTTGTAGCGATGGCTGGGGGCACGGAAGGTTGGCCCACCACGACCACGCCGCTGGCCCTGAATGCGTCGTCCCATTGTTAGAACACCCCGATTCGCGAGGCAATTTCCTGTGCGTCGTCGTCCTCGGAGAGGGTCACGATCGCCTTCTTCTCCGCATCAGGCGTGATCTCCGTGTTGACGTTCGTGATCGTCACGTCGTAGCGCGACTCGATGGCGTCGACGATCTCCGGCTTGGTTGCGTCGATGTCGACGATGAACTGGAGCTTGTTCTCGAAGTCCATCTTGTCCATCGCCTTCTCGGTCACCAGCGGATGTTTGATGAGCAGGCTCATCGGTCGGCCACCTCCGCGACGGCGCTCTCCGTCCAGATGGTGAGTCGACCGGCCTGCGTGCCGGGGGCGAGTTCCTCGGCGTTGACCTCGCGTGCGGTCGTCACGTCCGCGCCGGCGAGGTTGCGCGCCGCCTTCGACGGCTCCTCGCTCGTCACGAACAGGATCGACGACGGACGACGGTATTTCCGTCCGCGGGTCTTCCCGCGGCCGGCCTTGACCGTGCGTCCCTCGTCGGCGCGTTCGACGTCCTGGTGGACACCGAGGTTCTCGAGGAGGTCGACGACCTCGCGGGTCTTGACCAGATCCTCGAACTCGTCGCTGACGACAAGCGGGAGCTCGACGCCGTCGTCGAACTGGTGACCGCGCTCGGCCACGCGCTCGCCGTCGACCGTGGCTGCGATGGCCGAGCGGATGGCGAGCTTTCGCTCCTTGTCGTTGATTCCTTTGCCCTGGTCCTTCTCGGCTTTCGGCGGGTGCGCCTTGCGCCCACCGACGGTCTGGGGCACACGGGCACCCTGTCCGTTCTCGCGGGGCACGTGGGCCATACCGCGGCCGCTACCGAAGGACTCCGCCGGGGTTCGCAGCCCGGCGAGGGGGTCGGCACCGTACGCCTGTTTTCGGTTCGCCTGCGCGGCCAGGACGGCACGCTTGATGAGGTCCGGCCGGTAGGCCGTCTCGAAGACCTCCGGCAGGTCCACCGTGCCCGCATCCTCGCCGTTCAGATCGCGTACTGTTGCTTGCATATGTTATCCCTGGTTGGATGCGGTGGAAACGTAGCGCACCTCGGGGTCGAGGCGCGGTTGGTCGTTCGGTCGGACGGCCGGACGGAAGCGAAGGAGTCGCTGGTCCGGTCCCGGAAGCGACCCTTTGACGAGGGCGTACGGGCCGTCGATTTCGCCGTAGTTGACGAACCCGCCGTCGACCGACGGCTCGTCGCCGTCGCCCATGTCGATGAGTCGCTTGTTGAGTTCCGTCCGCTGGTGGTAGCCCGTCTGTCCCTGCTGGGGGACCGTCGAGCGCACACGGGACGGGTTCCACGGACCGAGGTTGCCGATGCGTCGGCGCCACCCCTGGCGGGCGTGTTTGCCCTTCCGCTTCTGGACGCCCCAGCGCTTGACGGGGCCCTGGGTGCCTTTCCCTTTCGTGATTCCGCTCGCGTCCATGTACTCGCCCGCGCGGAACACGTCAGACATGGCGTGTTCCCCGCCGTCTTCGACGAGATCGAGCGCGAAGTCGACGCGTTCCTCGAGCGAGCCACCGCCGACTCGCGTCTCCATCACGTCGGGTTTCTTCTTCGGGACGTTCGCCAGGTCGCTCGGCACCGTGTGGGTGATCATCCGAAGGTCGTCGACCGCACCGCGTTCGACGGCCTCGCGGAGTGCCTCGGCGTCCGCCTCGAAGCTGTCTTCGGCCGGCAGGTCGAGCGTGCGGTCGAGCTCCGAATGGAACTCGTCGGTCCACACTTCGGTTGCCGGCTTCAGTCCGTACGACGTCTGTTCGTAGGCTCGCAGGGCAACGGCGCGCATCGGCGGCGTCTCGACGACGGTCACCGGCACCGACTCCTCCATCCCCTCGCGGGGGGAGTCGGCCTGATCGTTGACCATAACGACGTGGGTCATTCCGGCCTTGTAGCCGGCAAAGCCCTGCAGCGCAGGGGCGCCCTCGTCGTCGGGCCACGATCGGATACGCGGGACTTCGCTGACCGCGCGCTTGCGCGGACCGAATCCCATCGAGCCTTTTCGTGGTCTGCTTGGTTGTGGCATGGATTTACTCCGTGAGTGTCAGGGGCGCGAGCGACGCGAACATCGCCTCCTCCGTTCGCACCGTTTTGCTTCCCTGTCGCGGAATCGTATTCAGCCAGAGGTCGAACCCCGGACCGGGTTCGACGTCCGTGTCGCCTCCGTCGGCGACGACCTCGACTGGTACGTCGAGGATGTCCGGAAGCCCTCGTCCGGGCGCCCCGAAGACGACGGTCATGTCGTCCGAGCGCCCGACGATGTCGGCCAATCCGTCGACCGACAACGCCGTCCCGTGGCGGGACGTGGCGATGCGTAGCCCCGCGTCGGGGCGGGCCAGCGCTTCCGGCAGGTCCGTGCGCCGGATCTCGAACCCCGGAAGGGGTTCGTCGACGATCCGGGCACGGACCGGTTCTCTCGAAGAGATCCTGATGGCGACGCGCTCTCCTTCGCTCACCTCCATCCCGTCGGGGAGGAGGAGGGAGATCGGGTGTTGCAGTCCGCAATTGACCCGAACGCGGCCGTCAGGTCCGACCTCGGTCACGATTCCCTCTTGTAACGACCCCGGACGCTCAGGTCCGGAGCCGGTCCGCGACGCGACGCGGAGGGGCGGCAGGACGCCAGCGTACTCCAGTTCGTCCCGCCGTCCCCACGCTTCCTTTCGGAGGTGAGGGGGCGTGGCGGCGTACCGAAGTACGACCTCAACGAACCCGCCTCCCCAGCGCCGCTCGCCCTCCCCGTCGGGGAAGACGACCAGGCGATCCGCCCGAAACACCGTCGCCGCGCGGGCGACGTAGCCGATCTTGCGAGTTGCCTCGCGTTTGTCCTCGGCTTCTCGGACGAGGGACGACGGCACGAGCACGCTGAGCGTCATGCCGAGCCTTTCCGCGTCACGTCACTAGACTGTGCCATTCGTACCAGAGCCTCCGGTAAAAGGGTAGCGAAAATCTCGGCGGGCTGTGAGGGCGTCACACGCCGCGAAACGCCGATTCATGGGATTTTCTCGCACGAGAGAGACCCCCACGCCGGCGCCGAATCGGCCGGGATTTCGGAACCCTTAATAATCCATCCCGGCTTGGTTTGGATGCGAAGGGCGCTGGTAGTGTAGTGGTATCACGTGACCTTGCCATGGTCACAACCTGGGTTCAAATCCCAGCCAGCGCATCCCTGCGGCCTTCTTCCTCCCGAATTCCGCCGTTTTCGCTGGGAGCAATGAATGTACGTTACAGGTCACGAGGTGGGTTCCAAATCGGAGCCCCGAAGCCGTACAGCGATTAGAAAACGTATCAGGGTCACTTCAACAATACGTATAAAAAAGTCGGGGAGAGCTAGTCTAGACTCTAGATGTGGAGGTAGAGTCGATGACTGACGACGAGAATCATATCGGCGCGGCCGTGCTCGTGACCGACGAATCGAGACAATACGTAAACCCCCGGCAACTCGCATCCTACCGCGAACACCGCCGCCAACTCGCCCAGTGGATGCAGAACCTCGGTAAGGACCCCGAGAAAGCGAATGGGTACGCAGAATCCACGGTGAAAACCCGGATGGCCCGGCTCGACAAATTCTACCGCTGGGTCTGGGAGCAGGAAGACGGCTACACCGAGGACGTATCCGTCTCGCACGCGGACGCGTGGATGAAACACTTAGCGCACCAAGACTACGCGTCGAGCTACAAATCCTGTTGCCAAAAAGCGGTGAAGACTCTGTTCAAGTACCGGAGCTGGGAGCAAGGCGAAGACATCGACTGGGAACCCGTCATCACCTACAGCGATAACAGTGGGACGGACAACCCACGCGACTACCTCAGCCGGGACGAACGCCGCAAGATCCGGGAAGCCTCGTTGGAACACGGATCCATACCCCACTACAACTCCCTTACACCGGAGGAGCGTGACGAGTGGAAGGCCTACCTCGCGCAACGGTTCGAGAAGCCGAAAGAACGGGTCACCAAGTCGGACTGGGACCGGGCGAACAGCTTCAAGACGCCGAGCATGGTCTGGACCGCGATGGATGCCGGCCTCCGACCCGTAGAAGTACAACGCGCCAAGGTTTCGTGGATCGACCTCGACAACGGAGTCCTCCGCATCCCCAAAGAAGACTCCTCCAAAAACACCGACAACTGGACCATCAGCCTCCTCGACCGGACGGTCTACTTCCTCGAACAGTGGTTACAAGAGAGGAAGAATCGGGAGCGGTACGAGGGCAGCGATAAGGTCTGGCTGACACGCAGCAGGAACGGATACAGCAGCCACTCCCTGAATTACCTGCTGGACAAACTCTGCGAAACCGCCGGAATCGACACAGAAAACCGAGACATCACCTGGTACTCAATACGTCACTCGGTCGGCACCTACATGGCACGAGAAGAAGGCCTCGCCGCCGCACAAGCACAACTCCGGCACAAATCCGAGAAGACCACGATGAAGTACGATCAAGCACCCGTCGAGGACAGGAAAGACGCGCTCAACAAAATGGGCTAACACAGCCAAGTATCAGGTACTCGATGGAGTACTTCGGAGGGGATTTGGCCCCTTGACTAAGGCAGTAGGCCCTGAGAGATAACCGGCTCCGAATCTTTCGAGATCAACGTACAGTAGTAAGTCGTTAGTTTCTCAGCACTGTTTCAAACCTTTCTGTCTGACCTGCCGAGTTTGTTTCTGACCTGTTTCAGGCCCATCGTTGCGTTCCTGGTGTTTGGTCCGGAGCTGTTTCGGGGCAGGTTTTCAAACCCTTATCTGTCGAAGTGTAAGATACTTATTTAAAAGTTGTAGACTATTTGTAAGATAAGGTGATTTTGATGCAAGTCGGCACACACGACGACCAGTTGGAAAAGTTCGAAACCCTATACAACTACGCACTAAACAGGCCCTGCGGCCACACCGTAGAATACCGAGGCTACACCCTCGAAAAAGTGGACTGGAGCCACCCCGAACACGACGAGTACAACGTCAGGAACCGGGACGGGACAGTCGTCGAGAGCTACACCATCACAGCCTTCGACTCACCGCAAGACCTGAAACAACGACTCGACCAGCTAATCAACCAAAACCCGTCCAGCGTGAGAGAGGCCGTCGAAGGGTGAAAGCCAGGGGTGGAAGCAGTCAAACAAATCCTTCGAGAACAGGGAACCACAGCCGAGGACATGGAGATCGGGGAACACTACGAGATAGAAGCCTCCGGATCGATGGACCTCACCATCGAGAAAATCGGAGAGAACCGGCTAAGCGTCGCACACTACTACACACAGCACGGCGACATCATGAGCGACCCCGAAATCGTCTTCAAAATCCAAGACAACGAATGGACCCCAGTCCGATACACACAACACCCCAACATTCACCAACACAGCGAAAACGGGCTTCCCTCAGTCCAAGAATTCGCAGAGCAGTGGAGCCGCAACCTCAAAAAACAAGGATTCACCAACACAAACCAGTAACAAAAAACACTGCTCTTTTCCCATCCTCCCCTTTCTCTAATAAAATTCAAACAGTAGACAATTTTTCAGAGATGAACGCGGACCAACTCCTCGAAAAATACGGACTAACCCGAAAAACCACCCAGCAGTACATCGACGCAATCACACGCCTCAACCAGACACAGACCGCCGACGAACTCAACGTCTCCCGCGACACCATCAACCGCTACAAAAACGCCTTCCAAAAAATGACCCCACAGGAACGAACCCTCCTGATCACCGCCCTCGCACAAGACAAACTCCTTGAACACGCTACGGAGTGATTCCTATCGCGCAGGCCTACCAGAAAGGAGACCGCATCAAACTCATACTCGACAAAGAACGCGGCCCCGACACACACCTCCACGGCAAAACCGGAGAGATCATCCATATTGAATTCGACGACGCCTCATCAATCACCGGCAACAGCGAAGACAACTTCATCTACACCATCCAACTGGACAACGGCGAAATACCGGACATCCACTTCCGAAGATATGACTTGAGGAAAGAGGGGTAGGTCTCCAAATATCTGGCCTAATACATATGAGAGTTGAGGGAGACACACGATACAATCAATGCGTCATAATGACCTTCCCCAACTAGATCCGGACTTATTCAAAGGGTTATCAGAGATATCGAGGGTAGAATCAAGCGAGGTCTTGGATGACGGAATTAAAATCACATTAGAAGATTCTACTCTTTACTTCTACCGACCGAGAAGGCCGCAGAGTCAGTTAGAAGATCTTCCAGACGATGTTGATCGGACCTTCTTCGCTACTGCAAACGGATTCATAGGATTCGACAAGACGGCACGGTACTACACCTCTTCCGAAGCAAACTCACTTGTAGAACTCTTGGAGGAGATAATTATTGGCCAAATACAGGGTGATGAGATCAGCATTGATGAAGCGTTAGAGAAGCTGATTGATTCTGGGTACTTAGCAGGGTTTACTCCCAAAGCGGTAACCGAGATTTTAGCTGGCTGGGCAGTCTCCTCGTCTGACGATTCTGTTTTGGATATTGCGACGGGAACAGGCAACCTTCTGAAACAAGCCGCCGAAGAGAACGAAGAGGCGCAATTGGTCGGGATAGAGATTAATCCGGTTATCGCTAAATTAGCTCAAGCCCGGTTGAAAGACATTAGCAACGCTGAGATTCTGAATACCGATTTCTTCGACTGGAATCAGTTAGGTCAGCAAGAGCTGGGTGAAAAGGATGAATCACGAAAGTTTGACGCGGTGATTGGGAACCCACCGGTCGGAAGAATGCATCAAATCATTCCGGAGAAACGTGATGAACTCCGAAACAGATACCCGGATATCGGATCCACGACTGCAGCTGGGTTCGTAGCGAAGGCAGCAGAGCACCTGAAAGAAGGAGGACGTGGAGCATTCGTACTTCCCAAAACCGCTTTGAGAGAGGGTCTGGTGCAACATCTGGTTGAATCCTGTAGCATCCATAGAATCGTAGAAATGCCGATTGGCACATTCAACTACGCTAGAGCTCCAGAACTGGTGCTGCTAACCTTTATCAAAGAGAATAGGTCGCCGGAAGAGCGAGAAACAGGGATTGCGAGATTCAACAAGCCAGAACTACCAGAAAATGCTCGTGGACTCTTTGAGCAACCGTTGAAAGGAATTGTTCAAAACCGACATAATCCCTACGACGCAGAAATCGTGCGAGCATCTCACGCCGATCTTGAAGGTAAAAATGTGATGCGGATACTCTCAAACCCGCCAATCTACGACATAGTCACCTCTGAACAGTTCCCAAGACTGGGTGATTTACCTGGTGTCACTCTCGGATCAGGTGTTCAAACAGGAAATAATGATTTATTTTATTTCAACGTTGGTGAAAAAGAAGATTCGGAAATCGAGGACCGATTCTTCCGACCACTTATCAAGAACCCTCGTGATGACATCCACTCAATTACTGAGGATAGAATTAATCGATATATCTTAGATCTACAATCCTATGTGGAAGAGCAGGAGAAGAAGGGAGTTGAGGTCACAGAGGAGAACATCATCAAAGAGCTGGAGAATGATGGATACAGTGGTTTAGCTGACTATCTACGGGATGTATCAGTTAATCCCCGCAAAAGAGGACCGTATTTCCTACCTGAATACCGGGGCAAAATCGACAGCGTGGACTTGGTTATTCCCGAATTCTTCGACACTCCTCGCTGCTACTCTGTAGAGGTTGAGGACGCAATGTTTGATAATACGATGATTGGTGTCCAAGTTGAAAACGATCAGATAGCAGATGCAATATCACGATTGCTGAATACACCACTTTACAGAGAGTTCTTCCAGACATTCGCCGGCACGATGAATTTGGATTGGTATCGGATGAATATCGGCCAGGCTAAGGATATTCCCATTATCAAGAAGGCTCTTACCGAGGATGTATTTGACCGGATGGCTCCGTTCTTTCCGCCGGATGATGACAATGACTTGATTAGTTTGAATCAGCTTCTGATAGAAAGCTGTGAAAGTGATGAAGGAAGACAGGCGCTTCGTCAGTACTTGGCGTCCAGAGATAATTACGCTTGGTCTTGGTTTATGACTCTACCCGAGTTCGAGGAGTTTCAGGAACTGCTGGAGTCAGATAAAGAGGAAGCGCGGGAGTTTGTCGTTAACCGTTTTGACCAAGAGCTCCTAGATCAGGCTCGAAATACGTTTGAGAATATCGAGTTCTTTGAGGAGCGTAGAGAACTGTTGAACGATTTGTTGATGGAGTTTGAGGAAGGACACTACAGGGGGTTCCTGGCCGGCATTGTTCTCCAGTTTGAAGGAGTGTTAGCTGATCTAGTTGAGGAGGCCGGCGGAGAGATAATTGAGGAAGATCACGAGACCAAGTTCAAGATGCCTGGAAGAGATCGTAGCCAAACAAAGAATCTGGGTAGTTTGATTTCACACTTCTTTGATGGCGTCTTCAGCACCTTCTTAGATGAGACTGTAAGACAGCGACGTAATCAAATCGCACATGGAGATGTTATAGAAAACAGTCGTGAACTCTCAATACACTTCTTCATATCCTTCTATGCTCTCTGTAATGCTTCTCTGAATGAGTACGTACGTTTAGCTGAACAGGACCAACCCGCAGCAGCCTAAGCTACAGACTCCCTCGGTTCTCTAAGCTTTCACAGGAATCGTGAGATTAGGCCTTTGTCTTCGTTGATGTTGAAGGGGAACCAGTCTGCTACGGCTTCTTCGGCTTTGATTTGTATCTGGTTGCCGTCCTGTTGTGCGCGTGCTTCGTTTGGGAGTGTGCGGCCGTATTTCCGGACACTGCTGTAGACGCTGAGTGAATCGTCGAACTTGGCGATGAGGTTACCGTTTCTTCTCTGGAATTGGATGAGGCCGCTTTCGTAGGCGTCTTCCCACATCCATTTCCCGATATCGTATTTTTTCTCGGCAGGTTCTTCAGGGAAGTAGCTGGGTAGTTCCCGGTTTGCCCGGTTGTAGAGGTTTTTGAAGATTTGCCGGGCTTCTGCGAGGGTGTCGGCGTCTTGGCTCCGCATTATGACGTCTCTGGTTTTGAAGATTTCCGCGAACCAAGTGAACAAGGGGTTGCTTCGCTCTGTTAGGTCGTTCACGTACTTCGCGGTTTGATGAGTGTCTTTGAATTGGATGTCGAAGTTGAGGATTTTGGCCCGGTGCTGTATCCGGCTTCGGGGGAGGTTGTCGTTGCTGATGAATGCGAGTGCTGGAATATCTACTTCGCCGGTCCAGTGCTTCTGCCGGAAGTTGAGGTAGGTCTCGATGTCCAGGTCTTTAGGATCGATGTCATCGAATACGACGGGGAAGACTGAGTCGACTCTGCGGACTCTGGTGAGGTTGGTTTTGTTTAGGTCGTCGCCGTCTTTGGGTTCTGTGACATGGCCGTTGGAAAGTAGATGGAATGCGTAGCGGGTGAGAGTGCCTTTGCCGCTTCCGGGTTCTCCGTAGACGTAGAGGCTGGGCAGGTACTTGTCGAGGTCTATGCCGTTGTCTTTGTAGACTGCTGCGTACCGGTTGATGAATGGTGTCCAGAAGAACCAGATGATGGCTTCCCACATCTGGGCCTTGACTGCCTCTGGATGGTCTGTGCGCCCGAACTTGTCCACTGTCTGGAAGTACTGTTCCAGGTATTCCAGGGCTTGATCGATTTTCTCCGGGTTGTCCGGAAGCTCGCGTGTCAGCTCCAGCTGCTTTGCCGATTCAGTTTGTAGTATGAGTTTGTCGTCGCTGTTGAACCACATCTTCGGTGCTCCGAACTTCTCTTTCGAGTGTTTGCTGATCGCACCGGGTGAGGCTCGAAGGGTTTTGCCGTCTATCGCTGCATCGATGGAGCGGGTTTCTTCTCTAAGGTCGGTGAGAATGTCGTCGAATCCGTTGAGTGATTGTGTGATAGTCTGATCGGCTTGGTTCTCGTTGTTGCTGACGGCTAGTGTCAGGTCTGGGTCTTCGAATTCTCCTATGATGGTTGCTTTTTCGACGTTTGCTTCGTCCAGTCGTTCGGTCAGTTCTTGTTCGAGTTCGGCCTCTTCTTCTTGGGACGTGGTGCGGCCGTCCACCCACGCGTGTATGATCTCTTCGCGTTCTTTGTCGTCGACCTCTTCGAGCTGGTCGGTGAGGTCTTGCATGAACTGGTCGGCGTAGCCTTTGTGCTCGTCGTACCAGGTGTCGAAGACGTTGTCGAGCGGTTGGTTGCCATCGGTTTTGAAGACGGCTATCGCGTTTTTTTGCCGTGTTGATCCCCAGCCTTGTTCGCTGAGGTTGGGTGATCCGAGGATGTTGGTCCGAGAGCCGTCTTGGTGTTGTAGTATGTATAGTTTGGAGTGGACCTCGTTGCTTCGGAGGCTGGCGAGGTAGATGCGTAGCCGGTTTTCGCGTTGGAGGCGTTCGAGTTTTTCGGCGAGTTGTTCTTTGCCGCGTAGTTTCTTTCTGTAGTCGAGTGTGTTGTCTCCGATGACGACTTCGAGGTTGACGTCGTCTGTTCCGATGTCTTGTAGAAGGTTGAGGAGTGTCTCCGGTGAATCGGAGTATGTGATTGCGCGTATGTCGGTTACGTCGTCGGTGAAGTAGGTCTCGAAGTTATCTCTGGTTTTGAGTGTGGCTAACTCTAGCTCTGCTTCTTCGTCTTCGCTGAGCTGTACTGCGGTTTCGTAGAGTGTGTTTGGGTTTTCTGGCATGGGTTTTCCCCTCCTCCGGTGTGACCTAGAAACGGTCAACTGTCCTACTAGTGGAATAACCGGCAAAGGTTTTAATAGTTTTGCTGATGGAGTATAGTTTGAGAAAACGAGAGTGGTTTCACCTAATGGATGACGAGCAAGACAAACTGAATCGGTTCCAAGAAGCATTCGAGAGGGGTCAGGAAGGCCAGATCAGTAACTATGAGGCCTGGCTACAGGACCAGGGAATCGACTCAGAGAAGGTAAATAGAGAATACTTGGAACAGTACTTTCGGGAGAATCCGGAGAATGCAGTAAACCACGAGGAAGAGTTAGAGGAAGTTGCGGAGTACATCGGGTTCTTCTCTCAGCGAAGCAACGTCTACCACCTCCCGGTTATCGGAATTTCGGAGGTAGGGAAGACCCAGTTCATTCAAACAGTCTCCAACCTTCTCGGCCAGATCGAACCGGAGATCGAGCAGCGGTCTTTCAAAGCAGACGACTTCACGGAGCTTGGTGAAGAGGAAGAGAGAATCTTCGAGGTCAGAGATGAGCTTCGAGGCCTGGAAAAAGTCGTTGTCTACGTTGATGACTGTGAGTGGGCAGAGGAGGAGAGTCTTATCGAATCATTCCGTGTAATCGAGAGCGTTGTCGACGACGCGTTCCTTGTCACGTCGTGGACTCCTGAGTACTGGATGCACCACAGGGAGGATGTTGAACCAGTACTTCCCTCCTCTACTGAGATCCACCTCTCTCCGTTCTCGGAGAAGGATTCACTGGAGGCGTTGAATCAGGTAGTCAAGGTACTGTCCGATGACGGGTTGGATCTCCCCGAGGAATTCCTTGAGGAAATCCACCGGTACAGCACCGGGATTCCCGGTGTCTTCACGGAATTGTTGCTTGCTTCGCTACGCGAGGCGTTTGTGAAGGAGTTGGAGTTGGGTAGTAGTGAGTCGGTGGAGTCTGCTGCAGGGAAACTGAACCTCGACGAAGTGGAGGAGACAGTGTATGAGTTATCGGATACGAAGGTAACGATTCTGACCCATATGTTGCTGTGGAATCATAGGGAGGGAATACGGCCGTCTCAGCTTGTCGACCTGCTGGACAGGGACAAGTCGACGGTGTCGTACCACCTGAAGAATTTGCAGGCAGATGGCTTGGTTGAGTCTGAGAAGCAGGGTCGTTCAGCGTACTACAGGGTCAAGAATCAGGTTAAACCATTCATCCAGACCAGAATCGCGCAAAACGGTGAGTACAATGGCTAGCTACAAGATACTACCATTACGGAACGAAGGCATTGATCTCGAAAAGATCGAAAATCGCGTAGAGAATATGTCGGCGCTGGAGTCCAGCGCAGACTTGAGAAGTGGCACTCTGCCGCGCAGCTTCCAAACCTTCCAGGGCGAGATTTGCTACGTCGAGTACGCACAAGAAGAGGAGACAGAGGTCACGACCCTAGATGGAGATGACGAGAAGATCAAGGTCGCGGATATGTACCCAATCATCTTCCTCGGGAACGGCTACGTGGCCTACGACGCGAATCTTCCCAATCAGGACGTAGAAAACGCTATTGTCCGAATGGTGTCGAATCTGTTGGACACAGATATCCACTATGAAGCTGTGACGTTTGACGAGAACGGTATCAAGGACGTCGTTGATCAGGCGAATACAGTTCGCGAGGCTGATTTCAAGCCGTCAAGTCAAAAGCCGAACAGTGTCTCGGCACGGTACCTGCCTGGTCTCCAGGAGACTGAGATCTGGCAGCAGTACGAGGCAGAGCCCTTGGAGAAGGCGAAGGTCGATCTTCCTGATCAGTCGACGTACAACATCTCCTTCTATGAGAAGGGCAAGATCACGATTCACGGGAGACAGATCCCGAAAGATGTGCAGGTGGATATTCTGCGGTATATCGCCGACGAGGTCGTGGCTAACTTGGATATTGATTCTTTCCAGAAGAAGCTGGGAGGTGAGTTCCAATGATGTTGACTAATATTTTCCAGATGCGGAATGCGCCGCAGAATCCGTCGATGCGGCGGGTCAAATTGAACGGTTTACCTGTCGACGAGAAACGGGACAGGATTTCATTCATACAGGCCATTATTTCGAACTTGAACAAGATGGGTATCGACGCGTCGTTGGCACCGCAGGACAGTGAAGGGGACATCACTCTTCTCAGTCCTGACGGTAAGGAACTAGATCTGGTCAGAGCCACTTACGACAGCTTCAGCCCTGAGTTCTTGGCCAGTAAGAAGGCGACCCAGTACGAGGTCAGGGAGGCCTGGCAGAACCGGGTGAGGACTCATTTGTCGGAGAACGGGTTCCAGAAGGTTGGACGCAAGTATGTCAGAGTGGAGGATATCCTCAATCCGTCCTCGGATTTCAAGGAGGCCTATGAGATCCAAGCGGAGATCATCGACGGGGAGCCAGCAATTTCTATTGATCCGTGTACTCGCATAATGGAGAGTTTATCCGGTGAGGATATTCAGCGGGCAGGTAACCCGGATGAGCGTGTTGATGTGCAGGTTCTTCCGAAGTGGAAGAGCGGTGAACTGGTAGGTCGAGCAGGATTCAAAGCCGGTGACAAATCCTTCGAGTACCACGGGGAAAGCCTCCCGACGCCGAAGTACTGGAAGAAAAAGTACGACATTGAGTTCGTGGATGGCGACGAGGAGATGCTTGACATCTACATCCCGGATTACGATATGGAGCTTCCGTATCCGGCGTCTGTCGTCTTCGGAAGCTTCAGCCGTGGACGTTCGCTTCCGGATGATTTGAAGAAGGATCCGAAGCAGAGGGTTTCAGAAGCTGCTACGGCAATCGACCAGTACTTCGACTCGATGCAGTTCACCGGGATTGAGGCTGATCTAAGTAAGCTCACCACTGCGAAGGAGCTGGGTTACAGCACCCCCAGTTTCGGTAGTTCTTACGACTTTGACGTCCGCTTGGGCGGTGATCGAAAGACGGGGGTTAATGATATTCACAAGTCGCTGAAGAGGAACGGTCCTTACGCAGGCCCCGTCAACGGTGAGTACGTTGTCATCACTCCGGAGGACGGCCGTGAAATTAGAGACGGATTCGACGAACTGGCCAGTATCTACAACCAGTTGAATCTGGGTAGTATCTCCCGGTGCAGTGAGGTCGGAAACGATGGGATCATCGAGGTTGGAAGCCAGAACAGCAATACCTACGCCAACCGGATTACCGAGGTACGCGATCAGCTGGATGCTATCGATTCTGACCTGATCGCCTTCGTTGTCCTGCCTGGCCACAATCAGGACGTGTACTTCCAAGCGCGTGGAAAGCTGTTCGAGAGGTTATTCGGAAATAATCCGGTTCCAGCGCAGGCCATCCAATACAAGAACGTGGTGAAGCTGGCGAACGATGACGGCTACTTCATCGGGGTGAATACGGCTTCCCAAGTGTACGTCAAGCTTGGGAAAGTCGGATCAGCAGTCTGGATTTTGGATGAACCCGCAGATGCACACGTACCCGGAGTCGAACCTGGCAGTACGTGTTATGCTTACCACGACGTCTCCCGGAGGCCGGACAAGAAGTCTGCGGCAACAGCTTACAGCGCCACTACTGATTCCTACGGGCGTTACATCGCCACAGGAGCTCAGCCGACCGGCGGCGAGAAATTGACGCCGAAAGTGTTCCACGATATTTTGAATGAATTGCTTCGGAAGGTTTCGGCGTTCCACCGCCGACAAGAGACCAGCGGTGAGAAGGACTTCCACTTCAAGCGGCTGGTGTTCGCCAAGGACGGAAAGATCGGTTGGAAGGAGCAGAAGATGATGAAGAAGGTGATCAGGGAAGGCGTCCCGAGCGAAGGGAAACGGCCTATCTCTGAGATCCTCGACGAATCCGGGCTTCTGCCGGATGATATGATTATCGATGTGGTCAGCGTCAACAAGTCTCCGAACAAGCGCGTGGTCACCCGTGACGGAAACGGGTTTGACAACGTTGCCGGCGGGAACGCGATGATCTACGGCGATGAAAGCGGACTCCTAGTTTCACACAAGCCGGAAAGGGGTACCGCGAAGCCTCTGGAAATTACGGCGAACGACCACGTCTCCCTAAACAGGGATGACGTCCCGGAACCAGCCGCCGAAAGTCTACTCAAAGAGTACTACAACCTGAGCTACTTGAACTGGTCCTCAATCTTCAGCCAGGGCAAGTACGCCTTGCCGCAGATACTGACGCAAAATCTCGGAGAAAACCTGTCCGCCGGAATCGACGTCCCGGAAAATATGGCAATGATATAACAAACTACACGAGGATTACAAACTATGACTCAATCAAACCAAGATCCACGTTTCGTTCACCTTTCAGACGCACATATCGGCCACCGGCAGTACGGTGTGAAGAAGCGGCGTGATGATATGTACATGACTTTCCGGTCTGCGATTCTCGATGCTATCGATGAGGGTGTGGATTTCGCGGTTTTCAGCGGCGACTTGTTTCATAATAAGGATGTGAATGCGCGGGCGTTGAGTGATGCCGAGAACGGTCTGGAAGAGTTTGACGAGGCCGGGATTCCTGTTGTTGGGATCCAGGGGAATCATGATGCAAATCTGTACAAGGAGGATTTGAACTGGCTGGAGTATCTGCACAGTCGGGAGCGTCTGATTCTACTGGAGGCGAATTTGCAGGATGAGGGACCGGTTTTTGAGAAGCATGATTTTGAGGAGCCTGGTACGTCTTCGGGTTATGTTGATTTGAATGGTGTCCGTGTTTTCGGGCTTCAGTACTTGGGTCAGCGAACCTCCGACTACTTGGAAGAAGTTGCAGAAGCGATTAAGAGAGTGAATGAGGAGGAGGGTGAGCCGGAGATGACGGTTCTTCTGGGCCACTTCGGCGTTGAGGATCATATCCCTGGTGTGGCTGGTGGCATCTCTTTCAACCAGTTGGAGCCGTTGGAGGAGGTGGTTGATTATCTGGGGCTGGGCCATCTTCACAAGCGGTACAGTCACGGTGACTGGGTGTTCAATCCTGGTTCGTTGGAGGCTCACGACACCCGAGAGGCTCAATGGGAGCACGGCTACTACATCGTCGACGTCGATTCAGACGGTTTCGAGTACGAGTTTAATGAGTCGAAGCGGCGGCCGTTCTACCGGTTTAGCGACGACGTCTTCGTTGATGACTACAATACGCCCCAGGAGTTCAAGGAAGGGTTCAAGCAGAAGTTGGAGGAGGAGCTTCCGAAGCTTCGAGGGAAGCAGCAGAAAGAGTACTACAAGGCCGGTGGGAGTGTCCGTGACCCGGTGATCGATCTCCGTTTGAAGGGCCTGCTTCAGTTCAATCGTTCCCAGCTGGATATTGACTGGGTTCGTGACTTGGTCGAGGAGCAGACGGATGCGCTGTACGTGAACTTGACTGATGCGACCGAGTCGAAGGAGATCGCGGATATCGAACAGGAGCTTGACGGCGATATTCGTGGAGAGGATGAGCAGATTGATCGAGGCAAGTTGGAGGCTGCGGTTTTCCAGAAGTTGGCGGGCCAAGATTCCCGGTTCCGTGACCGAGAGGAGGAAGTTGCGGAGACCTTGTCCGTGGTTAAGCGAAGTGTCTTGGAGGACGAGTCTCCGGAGTCTGTGGCGGAGACGGTGAAGAATCGGCGGCGTGAACTGTTCCCTGATATGGGAGGTGGTGACGAATGAAGATCACCGAAGTCGAACTTTCCAACATCAAGAGCTACGACGACGCGATCAACAGCATCGACCTTACCGAGGGCGTCAACGCGATTGTCGGCAAGAACGGTTCGGGCAAGTCCACGATTCAGGAAGCGGTCGGATTCGCCCTATTCGATTTCCTCGGAGTCACACAGGAAGACTTCGTCCGGGACGGGGAGAACTCGGGAAGTGTCCGAGTTACGTTCACCTCGAACAAGGACGGCGAGGAGTACACTGTTGAACGCTACGCTAAGCGGTCGAAGTACCGGGTGATCCGGGAGCGGGATAACAAGGAGCTAGATCTCTCGGGCAAGGATGAAATCCTGTCTTGGCTGCACGAGCATCTCGGGATTCCCGAGGAGACGGAGTTGGAGAAGCTGTGGAAGTCGAGTATCGGTGTTCCGCAGACCCAGTTTACCGACGACTTCGCCAAGACACCCAGTAAGCGTGAAGGCGTTTTCAATCCGCTTCTGGAGGTTGACGTATACGATGAGGCTTGGGACGATCTCTTGGACGTGAACAAGGCGATCAAGCGGGAGAAGCAGGACTTGAAGGAGAAGATTGAGAACCTGAAAGGCCAGGTCGGGAATCTCGACAAGAAACGAGAGGAGAAGGAAGAACTAGAAGAAGAGATTGAGGAGAAACAGGACGCGCTTGAGGAGTTAGAGGAAGAACTGGAAGAATTAGAGGAACGTGAAGAGGAACTCGAAGAACTGGAGGGGGAAATCGATGAATTGGAGAACAAGATAGAGCAGAAAGAGAATACTATCGGGAACAAGGGAGACGCTCTCGAAGACGCAGAGACAGCGTTAGAAGAGGCGAAAGAGGCCCAGGATATTATCGACGAGGTCAGGGACGAGTACAATGAGTACGAGAAGAAGTCGGACCAGCTGGACGATCTCCGTGAACTGGAGGAGGAACGCGATGGTATCCAAGAGAAGCTGAACGAGTTAGAGAAAGAGCAGGGCCGACTTGAGGAGAAGGTAGGCAACTTGGAGGACGACGTCTCCGATGCTAAGGAAGCGAAAGAGACGATGGAAGAGTTGGAGGACGACGTCGACCGACAAGAGGAACTGGAGGATAAATTAGACGAGTTGGAGGACAAGGAAGAGAAAATCGAGGATCTGAGAGATGATCTGAGTGAGGCCGAGGACGAGTTAGAAGATATTGAGGATGACATCGAAGAGTTAGTAGAGGAAATTGAGGAAATCGAGGAGCTGGAGGACAAGGCCGAGCAACTGGATGACTTGGAGGAAGAAGAGCAGGGTCTGAACGACGAGAAAGCTGGTTTAGAGGCTCGGGTTGAGGACTTAGAGGAGGCTATCGAGACGCTGGAGGACACCGAAGAGGCGGAGTGTCCGACCTGCGGCCAAGACTTGGATCAGGAACACCGGGAGTCCGTACTTGAGGAGAAACGCAGTGAAAAGTCCGAAGCCGAGGATCGAATCTCCGAGATCGAGGAAGAGCTGAACGAATTGGAAGACGATATCGAGGAAGCCGAGGAAGCCAAGAAGCAGGTAAACCGGCTTGATGATCTTAACGACAAGCTGGAAGGCTGGAAAGAGAATCGAGAGAAGCAGGAAGACGAGATCGGCGAGATAGAAGACAAGATCGACGAGCTGGAGGAAGAAATCGAAGAGAAAGACGAGGTCGAACAGGAGTTGGAAGAGCTCGATGATCCGAAAAGTGAGTACCAGACGGCCGAGGCCACCTACGAGAACAACGAAAACGCGGAAAACAAACTAGAGGAGGTCGAAGAAGAACTCGGCGAGTTGAACAACCGGATCCGGGAGAAAGAGGAGGAACTGCGGGAGTTCGAGGGGCTTGACGACGAGATCAGGGAGATAGAACAGCGCCTCGAAGAGCTTGAAGACGCGCATCAAACGTATATTTCGAAGAAGGAGACAGCCTCGAAGGTCGACGAGCGACAGGAGAAAGTCGACGAGCTTGAAGAAGAGATTGATGAGTTAGAGGAAGACGTCGAAGGCCTTGAAGAGGACCTTGAGGAGCTTGAGGAAGAGTTCGACGAAGAAGAGTACGACGAAGTGAAGGAGCGGATCAAGGAGCTTCAGGGGAAGACAGGAAACCTGAGCGGCCAGATCGAAACTCAGAAGGAGAATCTGAGTGACTTAGAGGAAGAGATCGAGGAGTTGGAAGAGCAAGAAGAAGAGCTGGAGGAGAAGCAGGATGAGTTCGAGGAGTTGGAGGCTGACTTGGAGTTCGGCGAGTTCATCCGGCAGAGTATCAAGGATGCCCGGCCGTTGATGACCGAGATACTGGTGAAGGAGATATCGGCCGAGGCCAACAAGATCTACCGCCAGCTCCGAGGAACTGCTACGGAAGAACTGGAGTGGCGTCCTGACTACGAGATTGTTGTTCGGGAGAATGGGAATGAGAAAGGGTTCGACAAGCTGAGCGGCGGGGAGCAGATGAGTGCTGCCTTGGCGGTCCGCCTCGCCATCTTGGAACTCCTGAGTGATGTCGACCTGGTGTTCCTCGACGAGCCGACAACGAACCTCGACGAAGAGAAGCGGCGTAACTTGGTGGATCAACTTCAGAACTTGGAAGGGTTCGATCAGTTGACCGTGATCAGTCACGACGACTCCTTCGAGAGCGTGACGGAGCACGCGATCACCTTGGAGAAGATCGACGGTTCAACCGAGGTGAGGGCTCAGTAATGCCGCTTTATCGAGACAAAATCGCGCAAGAACTAGAGGACAAGAAGTCGGATTTCAAATCCGGGATAGGCCAAGATGTGGTTGAGGAGTTCCAGGATGCGGCTGGTGAACTCTCCGATCTTTCACGGGGAGAGATAGAGGAAAGGTTGGAGGAGTTTGAGTTGCCGGCTGCCCTCCCTACGGAGGAGTTTGAGGAGGAAGACGGTCTCACCGTCCGGTTTGAGGAAAGCAGGGAATGGGGGTCACATGAGGCGGTGAATGACTGGGCGCGAAGTCAGATCGAAGGTATTCCCACGATTTCGGCGGATGGGTCGCAGATTGACCCGGTCAGTGAATTCGAGAAGCCTGTTGGACTGGTTCAGGCGGTCTGGATTGCTAATAATCATACTACGGATGGTGACTACGAAGAGGACGCTGAGACTGAGGTTTTGACGCCGGAGGATCTGCTTTTCGAGGATCCGAATACGGGCCTGCTTCAGGTTGACGACGAGGAGGTCTCGATAAGCCGATTTGAGCTTGAGATGAAGGTTCTGGAGCGGCAGATCAAGAAACACGCTGATAGCGAAGACACACCGGTAGTACTGTACGACGGACCTCTCGTTCTCTCGTTTGCTCAGATGTTCAGTAGCCCGGTTCAGGATAGATACAGTGAGGCCTTGGCTCGGCTGTTAGCGGCCAGTGAGCATCACGGCGTGCCTGTAGTCGGGTATACTGCGGGTTCGAAAGCCAGTGACCTGGCGAAGATGATTGAACGGTTAGATTTGGTGGATCTCAGTCAGTCTGTCCGGGACTACCAACTGGTCGACGAGTTAGTAGAGGATTGGGGGGACAGGACGGTTGTATTCAATTCGCGTAGGGATAACTCGCTTAATTGGCTTCAGATAACGTACCATGGCCAAGAATACGATTTTTCGGAAGATATCCTATTTACGTATCTCAAGACGGATTCCGGGCCTCAAGTCGACCGAATCGACTTTCCTCGATGGGTTCAGGAGGAGGGCTTGGTTGACTATGTCTTAGCGGCTATCCGTGCAGAAGTTGGTGTCGGCCGCGGGTATCCGGAGATTCTCCAGGCTGTTGATGCGGATGCGGTTATCAGCCGGGAGGAGCGGGAGGAGTTCCTGCGGATGTATCAGGGTTTCTCGGAGGAGAATGATATTGAGCTGCGGTGGAATAACAAGGCTCTCAGTAAGAAGAGGAGGCGTAGATAATCTATGAATGAAGACGATACACAGATTGGGAAGGTCGTGGGTTCGAACTCCCACATCGACTATGTCTGCGAAATCTACAGCGATGGGATGCGGGAGACTCCGCCGGATCCTACGGACTACGAGTTCGGCCAGTTCGTCTATATCCAGAAGGAGATCGTTGATCGGGAGTGCTGTTTCATCGGTGTGATCTACGATACGTGGATCGTGGATCCAGATCAGGGCCGGACGGGGCCACGTCTCGCCCAGCCTGAGGAGCAGAACATTTTCCAGCCGAGCTACGTTGATGAGAAGCAGGTTTTGACTGGTATTGCACTGTTGGGCCACGTCACTGTAGAAGACGGAGAGATTGTTGAGGCAGATCATTCGATTCCGCGGTGGACACTGGAGGTAGGCGATGTGGTGCAGAAACTTTCGGACGAAGAGATGGTGGCTTTCC
The DNA here is from genome assembly GCF_023276355.1 of Haloplanus sp. XH21. Classification (NCBI taxonomy): domain Archaea; kingdom Methanobacteriati; phylum Methanobacteriota; class Halobacteria; order Halobacteriales; family Haloferacaceae; genus Haloplanus; species Haloplanus halobius. The sequence continues at coordinate 968,123 of NZ_JALLPL010000001.1, read as the reverse complement.
ACGAGGTCGACGGGGAAGTGAAGTTGGAGTACTATCAGCGGGTAGTGGATGTAGCCGGTGGCTTTGCCGAGGACATCCTCTCGCAGATACTGGAACGGTTGAAGCAGAAGAGGCCCGGTGAAGCCGATGCGTTGGACGTGATTCAACGAAATCTGGAGTGGCAGACGAAAATGGAGGAGATGTAGATGGTCGACGGAATCGTATCTGAACCGGGCGAGGAGGCCAACGAATTCGTCTTCGTTACCCCGGACGATACGGAGATCAAGAACGGCGAGTTCATCTACTATACTGGGTCTGTCGAGGTCGAGAATGATGATGGCGAGGTGGTGGAGCGGACGGAGAAGATCTTTGCCCGTGTCACCGGACGAGAGCAGAAACGCGGGTATCCGGATCAGTTCATGTCCGATCCCGGTGTCTCTCCCGAATCCGTTGCTGGGAAGCTCGGTATCGCTACCGAAGGCGTAGACCTGTACCGTTTGAATGCGACAGTTATCGGGTTCTACGATGACCGATTGAACGACTTTACGAATCCGCGGATCGTTCCGAAGCCGGGTACTGAGATCGAGCTGGCAACCGATGAAGACTTGGAAGAGTACCTGACTGAGGCAGACGAGGGACAGGATGGTTCGGCGTACATCGGAGACCTGCTTCACAGGCCGCCGGGAAGCACCGATATCCACCTTCCGATAGACAACTTCGCCTCGACACATCTCTCGATCTTGGCCTCGACGGGCAGCGGGAAGTCCTACACCGCCTCTGTCCTCATTGAGGAGATGATGCAGCCGGATTCCCGTGCCGCTATGCTCATCGTCGATCCGCACGGCGAGTACGGCTCGCTCAAAGAGATGGAGGATGACGGCAGGTTCAGCGAAGGGGATTACTCACCGGAGGTCGATATCAAGACTCCTGACGATATCAAGATCCGGATCTCTGAGCTTTCGCTGTCGGATCTCTTCTCCGTAGTCGACGATCCCTCCGATGCACAGGAACACGTCCTTTCCGAGGGCTGGAGTGCGTTGAAGAATGACTCCGATGTCGATTTCGAGTACGTTACGCTGGAGCAGATCAAGAGCCGGTGCCACGACGTTGCGGATAACGAGAGTACTGCGAACGCGTTGGAGTGGCGGCTGGACAAGGCGTTAGACCGAGACCTGTTCGATCCGAACAAGCATCTCTCTCTGTCGGAATTATTGGAGCCGGGGAAGTGTACTGTCCTCCAGTTGGATACGATGGCTCTGCGCGAGCAGCAGATGCTTCTCTCGGTGTTGTTCCGGCGTATTAACCGGGAGCGCGTGAAGCACGAGAAAGGGGATGATAGCGAGTTGGATTTCCCTGTTTTCAGTCTTCTTGAGGAAGGCCACCGCTTTGCTCCAGCGGATGGCGATGCCCGTTCACTCGGTGTCCTGAGTACGATCCTGAGCGAGGGCCGCAAGTTCGGGATCGGGATCGGGATTATCAGTCAGCGTCCGAGCAAGATTGACGACGATGTCCTGTCGCAGTGCAAGACGCAGATCATCATGCAGATCCAGAACCCGTTGGATCAGGACGCGGTGAAGAAAGGTGTCGAGGATGTGGGCGAAGACCTGCTTTCCGAGCTACCAGGCCTTACTCCGGGACAGGCGATCATCGCCGGCGACAGCGTCAACACGCCGTTCCCGGCCCGTATCAGAGAGCGGTACACGACTCACGAAGCCGAAAGCGTGCCTGCGACCGAGGAGTGGCAGAAGACGTGGAAAGCCAATCACAGAAGGCAGACGGAGGGCGTAGCCGATCCCGAACAGGAAGAGGGAGCGGAGGATAGAGATGCTAGACTCTAAGATCAGGAAAGAGGTGATTTGAATCCATGTCGGTTCTAACTGTTGAATCCGTGGAGGTTCGCAATTTCAAATCAATTGCCCACTCGGGCAAGGTTGATATCACGGACTTCAACGTCTTAGTGGGAAAGAATGACGCTGGGAAGTCCTCCTTGCTCCAAGCCTTGGAGATCTTTCTAAATGCGGGTAAGCCGAGTCACAACCAGTTTCATAAGTACCGTGATGAGGATATCGAGATTGAGGTTTCTTTCTCTGAGGTTCCTGATGAGCTTGGAGAGGTGCTTAGCGAAGAATATTATGATGGTTCTGAGTTCGTTGTCACACGGGAATTCTATAAGAGAAGTTCTACGACACCGGGGGCTACGACGTATGTTAACGGGGAAGAATTGTCGTCGGGAGCCGTCAACACAGGTGATGAGGATCTATCGAAGGCGAAGTCTAGGGACTACATCTGGGAGTACATGCCGTCTCCTATACTGATTGAGGCGGAAAGGGATGTGAGTGAGGAAACCAAGCTGAAGGGAGGAACGTTGCTGAATCAACTCTTGGTTCCGGTATTGGAACAGGGCGGAATTGGGGAGAGTGAGACGATACGTGAGACGAAAGAGTCTCTGGAGGCTACTCTGGCTGAAACGTCGAATGAGATCGGAGAGCAGCTGACTGAGAGTATTCAAACCCACCTCCCAGACGTAGAGGAGATTAATATTCAGCATGGGGGTGTAAGCCTGCAAAAGGCGATTTCTCCGACTGTGGAACTGAAGGATGAATATCTTCCAGATAGCGTCGATATCTCGGAGAGAGGGTCTGGAGTGGGGAGCCTATTCATTCTGTCCTTGATGCAGGCTTACGTTGATATGCAGGTCGGAGAGGGGTATTTTGTTTTGTTTGAGGAGCCGGGAAACTGGTTACATCCGAGTGCGGAGAGGAAGATGTTGGATGCACTGAGAGGGATTTCAGAGGAAGGCGGTCAAATAATGCTGACAACGCATTCGGAGGTGTTCATAGACCGTACCGAAAAGGGACGACTCTATATTGTGAAGCGTGAGAACGGAGAATCTCAATTTGAACAGGTCGAAGAAGACGCGTTCAGAGCTGTTGATGAGATCGGCGCGAAAAACAGTGATTTGCTTCAGAGCGATTTCGTCCTCTATGTTGAGGGGCCTTCGGATGCGAGAATTATTGAGGAAGTCTGTCGGAATGCGTTTGAGAGCTGGGATAGCAGAAATGTCATAATTCAGCACTTGGGAGGGACTGGGAATCTTGAGTACTGTGATCCGGGTGATTTGAAGAAGATCAATCGTGACTGTGCATTTCTACTTGACAGTGATAGGGAGTCAGCAGATGATGAGCCTAATTCTGTAGCACGGGATATACAGATTGAGGCAGAAGAGGAGGGGATTCCGTGTATGATTCTTGATCGTACTGCGATTGAGAATTACTTCTCAGCACAAGGAGTAAACGAGGTGTTTGGACTCTCTGTTGATCCTGGATTCGTACCTGAATATGGGGATCCAGTAGAGGAGATAGAGCGTCAAATCGAAATAGAACACTTACCAGAGGGCCATTCCGCGGAAGACTCCTATTCGAAGGTCAAGCATGGTAGGGAGGTCGTCAGAGCGATGTATGACCAAGGGGAAAGGATCGAGGAAATAGAGGTATTTGTTGATAGCTGTCTGCCAAGTCAGGAGGATTAGTTCCCTTCACTCTATCCTCTCCAGGATCTGCTCCCGAAGAGTGTCTATTTTCCTATCTATCCGTTCTACCTTTTCCTCCAACTGATGTACTTTCTCCACGAGTTCTCGGTGGGTCAGGTTCTCGTACTGGTCTAGATCCTTTTCTTCGTGTTCCAGTCGCTGTTGGCCTTTGTCGGTTAGTTCTGATTGTTTTGGGTGTTGGAAGACGCGTTTCTGGCCGTTGATTTCGCGTTTGACCATGCCGTCGGGTTTCTCGACTTGGATGAGGCCGTGTTTTTCGAGTTTTTTGAAGGCGTAGGTGACGTGGTGGTTTTCGAGGGTGGTGGCTGCGGTGATCTTCTGGACGTCGTCTTTCCCGTTGGCGATGCAGGTGAGGATGATGCGGTCTTTCTCTCTGAGTGAGGTCATTGTTCGAGGAGGACGCACTGGGTTTCGAGTTCGGTGCAGAATCCGTCTTCCTCGCGGTAGAGGCAGAACTCTTCCAGGTCTTCTCGCTGGTTGTGGTCGAGTTCCGGGCATTCGATCTCCACCTTGTCGCGTTTTCTCAGGTCTTCGTTGGAGAGTTCGAGGATCCGGTATTCGACCTGTTTCAGTTCGTCTATGTCGGTGACTGGTTCTCCGTCGACGGTGTAGTAGCTGTAGCTCCCATTCTCGTCTTCGTATTCTGAGCCGCGTCGGTTGACGGGGTTGGAGACGATGTTCTCCAGTTTCGCCGCGTCTCCTTCCTCGACGACGAAGAAGACTTCCCGGTCTTCCTTATGGCCGCGCCGCAGGTTTTTGAGTACTTTTCCTGGTTTGGAGAGCGTCTCGCATTCGGCTTCCAGGTGTGCGATTTCTCCGTCAGGTAGGTGAACGTGACCATCGGGTTTCTCCTCGTTATGTCCTTGGTGTAGCAGGGTGGTCTGGAAGCCGCGTTCGTCCAGCTGTTTCTTCGCCTGTGCGAGCATTTCCTGATGCTTTTCGTCGCCGGCGTTGGCCTGGTTGCCGAGGGATTGTTCCAGCTTGATCTCCGTCGTGGAGGTTGAGGCTGCCTGGTGTTCTTTGATCTGTTCTACGTCGCTGTAGTCTGCGTTCCACGGTGGGTAGGTGTCGAAGGTGACTGCGTCTCGCTGGTTTCGTTCGGCGGGTTTCTGGATCGCTGCCCGGTACTTGCCGAGGGAAGTCAGTTCATGCTTGCTGATTCCGTGGAGCATTCCGGCGATCCGGTTTTCGTCTTCGCTTCCGCTGGGGTCGAAGAATATCTTGGTGCGGCAGTTGTTGGATACCGCTCTCCGCATCTCGGTGGAGAGTTGCTGGAGGTACTGGGTGGCGAGCCAGCAACCAAGCCGGTACTCTCGAGCCTCGCTAAGGATCTTGGTGAAGTTACTGCCTTCGCCAGCGAAGTTCTGGAGTTCGTCGACGTACAGGTAGAACGGTGTTCTTTCCTCCTCCGGTTCGGTGATCCTGCTCTGTGCCGCGGCCCATATCTTGGTGATGACTATAGAGCCGACGAGTTCCGAGACGGTTTCGCCAACCTCTCCCTTCTGTACGTCGACGAGCAGGATTTTGCCTTCATCCACTACTTCGCGGAAGTCGACGCCGGAGTCTTTGGCCCCGATCACTCTCCGGATGGTGGCGTTCATCACGAAGTCGTTGAGGCGGCGCTGCAACGGCTCCATATCGTAGGAGGACATGTCTTCCTTGATTCGGACGAGCTGTTCCCGTATCACCGAGTCTTGGGTTTGGTCGATTAGTTCGGAGAGTTGATCTTGGTTGATGACGCAGCGGAAGACGTCGATCAGTGTTTTCGATTCTCCCTGTTTGATGTTGAGGTCGAGGTGGGCTCGGAGCAGGGTTTCGAGGACGCGGCCGAACTGGTCGCCCCAGTTCTCGCTTTGGCGTTTGAACAGGTCGATGAGGTCGGAGACGATGATCTCCTTCTGGTTTTCTTTCTGCGCCGTGTTCATGTCCTCGGTGATGTAGGGTTCGAGGACGTTGATTGGCGTCACCGGTTCCTGGGCCGGGTTGATGTAGACGACATCTTCGACCCTGTCTTCGGGGAGTTTGGCGAGGAATTCGTCGATCATCGCTCCTTTCGGGTTGATAATGCAGATGCCGTGCCCTTTCTCCGCGTCTTGGAGGGCGGCGTGGAGCAGGAGTTGGGTCTTGCCGTGACCAGTTGGGCCGACGTTGAGGACGTGTGTCCGTCGCTTGTCGTCGTCGAGGGTGATGTTCTCCTCGACGCCCATGATGGAGTTGCGGCTGCCGAGGTAGGTGATCGACTGGTTCCCGGTGCTCTCGATCAGGCTCTGAACTTCTTCGGGAGTCATGGCTGTGCGTTTCGGATGTTCTTTTGGTTGCGGTCGGGGATTGAGACGAGTGCGGCGAGTTCGCTGGGAGTGGTGCGGAAGCTGCGGCTCCAGCCTCGGTACTGCCTATCGGCTACAGCCTGGGCGAACCGGAGGATCTGTGACCTCCGTAGGGAGCGGACGGTTACGGCGTTGAGGTACTGGCCGGTGTCGGGGTTTTCGTAGATGTTGAAGGCTCCGGCCAGCTCTTTCACTCGGCTTGCGGTGTACTCTCCGGAGCCGATGAAGAGGAAGCGGATCGCAGTCTTGAACCGGCCTGTCCCTGCTTTTCGGTCGACCTGTCTGGCCTGTGTCTTCTCCCGTTTGGTCGGCGTCCTGTTTCCCCACAGCTTCTCTTTCTCTTTTTTGAGGTAGTTGCGGCGTTTGTAGGCCCAGGTCTTCCACCACCAGTTTCGGACTGGTTGGCCGACTATCGGCGTAAACAGAAGCTGGACGACGACCCGTGTGTTCTGCATGGCGTGCCGGTGTAATGCTGACGCTAGCGAGTTCGTGGGCGGGGAGTCGAAGTCGGTGCGGAGTGGGAAGTAGCTGGGACGTCCCGTGGTCAGCAGTCCGCCCCCTACTGTTGTCTCCTCGGCGACAGGCAGTCCGGAGACTCCGTCGTTGAATCCGATTCCGGGGATGGTGTCGGAGAGGTGTGTCCGCAGTTTTCGCTCCAGGCGTTTGGTCGGGACGGTGAACTGGAACGTCAGATTCGAGTTGCGTCGGATCTCGAAGACGGTGGTGGGCGAAGCGTTTCCGAGTCCGAGTACTTTGGTCTGGAATTCAGTGATGTTCTGGATGAAGTCCGATAGTGTCGACGGTATCTCTCCGTTCCGCGGTGGTCGAACCTCGACGGTGTAGCCTCCTCCTTTTGTTTCTCGGAGGTGTTCGGCCTCTCCCTCTGTCAACGAGATGTGGTCGTTGAGGAGGGCTAATTTCAGGTTCATAGTTTGACCCTCCGTTTTTCGATGAGTTCGTGTTCGGTGTCGGTGGCTTCTACTCGGACTCTGGTGTCGAGGTTGCCGGAGATTTTGACGAGGCCCTCGCTGTGGTCGGCGTCGGTCCCTGTCTTCAGTTCGAAGAGTTCCTGCTTCTCTCGCTGGGAGAGGTCGAAGTAGTCGACGACCGAGTCGGGAACGCGGTCGTGCCGCATGAAGATCTTGCCGGGCATGTTGTCGAGGATTTCTCGGCCTTCGCGGCAGTGGGTGAAGTGGGAGGCGTTCTGTGTGACGAGGGTGATTGCGGTGTTGGTGTCTCGGCCTTCGAGGACGAATTGGTTGAGCACGTCCCGGCCGTGGTCGTGGTTCATCAGGATTCGGGCCTCGTCGATGACGACCAGGGTTTTCCGCCGGTCCTGAGAGACTTGGTTGTAGAGTTTTTCGACGAGTTCGGCTAGTCTATCCGCGTTCTCCTGTTTCCCGCGTTCCTTGACCTCGAAGCTGACCACGTCTTCCTCGAGTTTCGATCCGACTTTGATGCCGGCGTGGAGGGTGTGGGTGGTTCCGCCGAGGCTGTCGATCAGGTGTTTGTACTCTTTTTTCGGGTCGACGACGATGATTTGCAGGTCGTCGTAGACGAGGTAGCTTCGGAGTATCTCCTGTTTGGTGGCGTAGCTCTTGCCGGAGCCGACCATTCCCATGCGGGCCATGGAGTGGCTCGGCCAAGAGAATCGGTCGAGGAGAATCGGTGTTCGGTCGGACGTGTCGATTCCGTAGATCACACCTTTGGCTTCCTCAATTGACTGGGTGACGAAGGGAAGGCCTGCGGCGGCGGAGGCCGCGGGCACGAGCAAGCGCTGGTCGAGCCTGTCGGGGTAGAACAGCGACTGGGTTTGGTAGGCTTGGTCAGTACAGAAGACCGGCTGCTGGTAGTCTATCTGCAGGGTCTTGAGCCGGTTGCAGAGCTGTTCGAAGGCCTGCTGGCAGATCTCTTTGTCCGGGTGGTGGACGGTGATGTACGTGCTGTAGTCGACGGGCTGATCCTCACGATCCGCGAGCAGATTGAGGATCCACTCAACGTCGTCCAAGAGGGACTCGAGTTTGTTCGTGCCGCGGTAGCCTTGGCTGAGGAAGGAGTCGATCTCGGCGTTCAGCTTTTCCGACAACCGCTGAAGTTTTCGACTGGTCTTCCCGGAGTTTCGCGGTCTGATGACTTGGACGACATCGACGAGACCATCGGTCCTGAGCAGTTCTCGCGGCCAGCCCAGTTCGACGTTCGAGGGATACTCCGTGATCGAAACGGTGCGTCGGTACTCGCCTTCTTCTTCTTCGGGATGAGCTGTCCAGTCCCAAGTCTCCTGTTCCGGATCGTCGAGGTCTGCCACGAGTCTCTCAAGTTCGTCTTCGACGACGAGATCAGCGGTCAGATCTGCCGTGTTGAATTTGCTCAGGACTTTGCTCGCTCGGTTCTCCAGTTCCTTCCGAACCGCGAAGCCCTGTTCTTCCTCCTCGAAGTCGATGGGAAGCCACTCGACTTCCTCGACCGGGAGTAGCTCGGTGATTGGAGGCGCTGGTTCCTCGACTCGAAGCACGATGTAGTGCTTGGTGATGGTGAACTCTCGTTCGGCGAGGTCGGCGCAGTAGTCGATGTAATCCTCTCGGAGCGGTCCGTCCGAATCTCTCTGTTTGAGGTGGTCGACATAGTCCGTGAGTTCGAGTTGTTCCTGCCGGGAGTGGACTTCGAGCGGGTAGTTGACCGCGTGGATCAGCTCCCGGTAGATGTTGTGGACGGCCCTCTGTTCAGCCTGGGTTTTCATTTCGAGGTTAGTGGGTTGAACCTCAACCACCGCGACAGCCGAACCGTCGTGGGATTCAACGACACCCTCGTCGATGCTTTCGACTTCAGACGTTTCCGACAGCTGCTCGATGGTTTTCCACCGGATTGCGTTGTAGAGGTGGTTGTCGAGCGGTCGTCCGTACGGCTTCCAGGCGCTCCACACGATCCCGATGATGGCGGCGATGAACAGCCAGCCGAGGGTGGCCAGGGACGGCGATCCGTAGGACTGGAAGATGACGGTCAGGCTGGGAGTTCCAAGTCGGATCAGGTCTTTCGGCGTGAGGAAGCCGAAGAACTTGGTGGGGACTTGGATGTCTCCCGGCATTCTAATCTTCGTCATCGTTCCATCCTCCGTCGGTGACTTTTTCTTGGCTCTTGCGCCGCCGGTAGGCCTGAAGCCGGTTCCTTTCGTCTTGGTTTAGCTGGAGGCCACCCCTCGTATTCCTCTTCTTTTTGACCCTCTTGGTCAATTTGGACGAGAAGCTGCGGGCTTTCCCGACTGCCATCTGTGAGGCTCCGTAGAGCTGGTAGGGGACGAAGAGGAGGAGGCTGAAGGATGCGACTCCGAGAATCCAGTTTGAGAGTGCTTGGGTTCCTTGGAAGAGGCTGGTGGAGAGTAGTGACATGGAGAGCTTCAGGACTAGGACGTCGAGTGGTCCCATTAGGAGGGCTGCGAACCAGCCTGCGATGAAGGAGTCGGAGTATCTTCGCACACGTGGGAGTGACCATCCGATAGCGAGTAGTGGTGAGATTGCGGCGACGAACATGATGTAGACGTTGCGGATGAGGAAGACCACGACGACAGCCAGCAGGAGGGCCGAGTTGATGACGTATGCCAAGTATATTCCGGCGGAGACTCCCGCTGCCTGCATCGACGACATGGAGAGTCCGCTGGGTGCGAAGGCTTGGACCAGGGCGTTGCTGAAGTCGACGCCGAGTTGTAGGACCGGGAGACTGATCGTGGCGAAGATGAGGGCCAGTATGGTTCGGGGTAGAATCATCCGAATCTGTCCGTAGGAGATGCCGAGGATAGGCCCGATCATGTAGAGCAGGCCCGCGGCCATGAAGACGAGTGAGGAGAGTAGGAAGGCGACTGGCAGCGTAAGCTGGTGGATTTCTTCGACCGCTGGGTTCGGATGGACTGCGGGTATGGTTGTCAGTACAAGGGTGAGCTGGCGGAGCAGTTGTTGTGCAAGCGTCTTGAATGGGTGGAACAGGACGGCGATCAGCACGTCTTCTAAGGTGGCGTCCCAGTCGCCGGTGAACTCTTGGATCGCCTCGACGAGTTCGTTGATCGCGTCTATAATCCCGCTGTTGTCCTCTTCTTCGTCTTCAGTATCCTCTTGCGCGATTCCTGGTGCGACACATACTGTGAGAACGATTAGAAGCACGAAAGACGCGTGTGCGTACTTCATCAGCAGACCACGCCTCCAAGCTGATTTATAATAAACTGGACAATCATGTTCGCGCTCAGGAGCAGAACGGTGCCGACCAGCACGCTTTTCGCAACCTGCTTCCCACGCCGATTGTACTCCTGACCTGGAACGATGATCAGGATCCCGGCCGTGGTGAATCCGAGCGTAGCGAGTCCAACCCCGCCGAGGAACGCCAGCTCGGTGAGGGAGTGAAGCAACTGGAACAGCGGTTCGAACGCCTGTGATGATGAACAGTTCAGCGTTCCGTGCGAGGCAGTTGCTGGAGTTGTGAACAGCAGAACTGCTGGAATCAGCCGGAAGAGAACCCGTTTGGTTTGTTCAGCTCCGATTCGACCCGCTCTTTCCGCCGCTTTTTTGACCTGTCCGGTAAACTCTGTCATGGGGAGTTCCTCCGTTTACTGCGGTGGCTCCCGTCAGTGCTCGCGGATCACACCGGCCTGGATAGTTGGAGTGACCCGTGAGCGCTACATTGCTTCGCGCCTAGACTACGGTAGGGTCTAGAGACAGGTTAGAATATATAACCTTTCACGAAAATTTCGGTGAGATAAACGTCTGACGGATGTTTCGGCTACCGATAATTTCTATCGGTCATTTTCGACCGGGACGGACTCTTCTCCCTTCTCAGTGTATCGGTCAACTAGGTTAGAGGCCCAGTTCACAACATCTTCGTTGGAACTGACTAGATAGACGTCGGGTGCTCCTTGGTCAACATCAGTTGTCAAAATTCCCACTATTTCACCATCAAATATGGTGATACTATAGTCGGTTGGAATTTCCTCAGAGACGGTAATGTGCGTTGAACCGTTTGCGTACATCTCTTTCCACCGCTTGAATGCTTCCTCGTCATTTCTAACGGCCTTTTCCATGTCAATACTGGATACAACGTGTATACTATCCAGTTCGCCGCTTACCAGCTGTTTTCTTACGTATTCAGGATCGTAGGTTCGATGGATGACTTCCCTAATTTCGCTGGCTTCGTCGATCATTTCGTGATATAGACGCTTAGCATGATTTCTCCCAGAGTCCTCACTCTGGACTTCTATACGGGCGTTAGCTAGGTACTCCAGTTCATTTTGATCAAGAAACTCGTCGAAGTTACTGATCTGCCTCAGGAATGGGGTGAGAGGGAATAGCCTATTGATGATATGTGCATCTTTCATCCAGTTATGCATATGCTCGATTGCGATCTCGCCCGTGGGTGTGAGTTCGTAATTCCCTCGCGAGATTTTGTTCAGTAGGCCGCGTTTTTCAAGCTTACCAAGCTGAGTACTTTTAGTTGAACGATTTATTTTGATATCCGGCAGATACTCCTGCTCTTCCTCGCCTTGATAGAATTCGAGAAAGGCGTATGTACGATTAGGTGTTCCAAAGAGGAACTCCATCAACTCATAGTCATTTTCAAACGGGGATTCTGACATATACGCTGGTTGTAATTTCCCCAAGTAAAAGTTTGGAAGGGAGAAAATTTCGGCTGTAGCAACTTCTCGATGCTGAACCTATCTCTTCAAACGAAGCTCGGCGTCTAGGTTCTGACCTAAGGGTACGTACCGTTTCCATTCTATACAAGGTGATACTCTATTCAAGGTGAACAGTACGCTTTCGACGATTTAGACGAGCTTTACGAAACCGCTGAACAGCTTCCTGAGGTCGACCGTCACGACGTCTACGCCCACCACTCCGTGGATGATGAGTGGGAGGAGGTGCCGTACCGCGACAGTCTCTGGACGGATGATGGGAGAGCGACCGGCGTGGTCTCCGCCTCTCAAGACTTCTATAACATCATCCAGTACGGCGATATTCTGGAGACTATCGGTGACGCCGTCAACCGCCACGAAGACATTACGCCGAGAGGCAGGGTCTCGATCTCGCCTACAGCCCACAAGATGTCGGCTTCCATCAACTTCTACGGGGCCACGGTCTACGCCAACGAGGACGACCCTATCGACCTCGGGTTACAGGTGCAGAGCGGGCACTCCGGCTTCCACGGCTTGAAGTACGATGTGGGTGCAGAGCGCCAGGTATGCAGTAACGGGATGACGGCCTTCATCTCCGACCTCAGCTTCGACCAGACCCACAGCGACCCGTTCCAGCCCAGCCTAGCGTACAACGCTGTCGACGCTGTCATTGAGAGTCCGGTGGAGATTGAGCACCGACTGGCTGAGGCTCAGAATCGGGAGTTGATGAATCAGGATGAGGCCCTGCTGGTCCTGATGGATTCGGGTATCGGCCAGTATCTCGAACAGCCTGTCCCGGATCTACTCAATGCGTTGTACGATGAGGTTGAGGATCCGGAGGCTCCGACGCTGTGGGAGACGTACAACGCGGCCACACGCGCCCTCACGCACTACACCCATGTTCCTGACTACGAGTTAGCCGACGGGTTTGAACAGGCGGCCCAGCTCCTCGAAACGGGCAGGAACGAGATTCCGGAACCAGAACGACTGGGACAGCAAGCAGTTGAGAGACGAACCCGTGACCTCGTTGAGCGGGGAGATACTGAGCCACTGTGGGAGGGCGAGACTGAAACCCTTCGAGAACTCCGGGAACTCCACGACGTGGAGGCATGAAGCAGATGCTGATTCCACGAGATCGAAATCCGGAGCGATGGGTAGCGGTGAGGTACAATTACTGACTTCGACGAAGAGGAACCGATAGCCCAGTGGGAGGCCGCTTTCCTCCCGGACTGGGAGTGGGAGGCCTACGACAAGGAAGAGGACGGCGTCTACTTCGGCCGCGTCCGCTCCCCAAACACGTACGGGGAATGGGAGTACGGCTACTTCTCCCAAGATCAGCTAATGGAGGCAGGAGCTTACCGAACCGACCTAGATCCGGAGGACGAGGCACCGCTGTTCCCTGATGGCGGAGAAGTTGAGGATATCGTCGCAGTCTACGAAACCGAGTTAGAAGCAATGCTGGAAGAAGGTGATGACGTATAGACGCAGTCGATGAAATCTTGGAGGAGTACGTCGACGAGCGACACCGGTTCCAGAGAAAACCGTACTGGCTATTCCTCGACGCCCAAGACGAACTACAGTGGGAGACGTTCGCGTACTTTCCCGAGGCACACTACAACCGGGAGATCAGCAAGCGGATCAAAGAAGAATGGGAGCAGGAGATTCTGCCGGACGGCGGTTCAAGGACGCAGTACTACTGGAGCGGCGAAGAGGGAATCGTCTACCACACCGACGCCGGCGACGAAATGGTCGATCCGTTCTTCGGCTCCATCGAAGAAGCAGAACACTACCTAGAAAACCTGGCAGATAGACACGGAAAAGAGCAGTACATCGGGTTAGTACTGAGAAAATCCGGGAACAGAAAAGTCGAGGAAGCTACCGAAGTCCTCACAGAACAGAGCGGGTTAGCGGACTGGTGATGGTTCGTTAAGAGGGATATCATACTTCAGGGAGATTTCCGGGACTGCATCGAGAAGATACCTGACAAGTCGGTGGATCTCGTATTGACTGATCCTCCGTACAATCTCTCCTCGGATTTCAAAATCGAATTTCCTGACCGAAGCGACGTCGGCTACGAAGCTGGGGATTGGGATGACGGCAGTATTCAGCCACAGGACTGGATATCTGAGGTTGTGCCTCTATTGAAAGAGACAGGTGTAGTGATCGCATTCTACGATAATCGGAAGATGGGGGACGTGATCTCGGCAGTTCGGGATGCTGGGCTTGAGCTCCGACAGAAGGCGTACTGGCACAAGACCAATCCAACTCCGCAGATGTTCGGCGTGAAATGGCAGGAGGCAGTTGAAGAGCTTATTATCGCAACAGCAAATCAAGGGGAGGGACATCACTTCCAAGAACATCTGGGGCAGCGTCACAACGTCATCAAGGCGTCAGTCAACGGCAGAGGCACAGGCGAAGATCATCCGACTCAGAAACCGGAGGAACTCATCGCGGAGCTGATCAAGTGGTGGAGTAAGGAGGGCGACTTCGTCGTTGACCCGTTCGCAGGAACTGGGACAACTTGTGTAGCAGCCCAGCAACTCGGTCGCCACTATCTAGGTATCGAGATAGACGAAGAGTACGTAGAAATTTGCAGGGAACGGCTCCAACAGAAATCCCTCCGGCATAACTGGTGATGCAGAGTCGATAGCTTCGGAAGAACTGAAGGGGGAGGTGGTCAAAATCTAATGTAGAGAATAATTTGCTATGCACGTTGTGAGTACGATGGGGAGCGGTGATCTGAGACGCGAACTTGAGTTGGATTCTGTAATTCAGGCTCTCAAAGAGGAGTTCGATATCGAGGCAAACAAGCATAGCAACTCGATGGCCACCGTTCGATTAGAATCAGGGGGCCCTGCGTTTACTCTCTATCGCACTGGTTCGTACCAGATCCGAGGGACGGAGAGTAGACAACACCTATTCGACGCAAATAAAGAACTTCTGAGCGCCCTCAGAGGAATTGGCTTGGAAATCCCCGACACTGCCTTTGATCACAAGAATTCAGTCTATCTTGAAGACCTTGAGACCACGGTTGAGCTAGAGACTTTAGCTGTTCATCTCGGCTTAGAAAACGTGGAGTACGAACCGGAGCAGTTTCCTGGAGTCATCTATAGACCGCCAGAGCCCGGTACAGTAAATCTAATATTTGCAAGTGGAAAGACGATCATCAGTGGCACTATTCACGAGGAAATAGCTCAGGAATCTGCCGCACATCTGCGCCAAAAACTGGCCAGCCTCTCAACCTAAATATCGTATAGCGGTTTCGAGGTGATCGTTTCAGCGCAACCCTTAACAGAGTATCCTTAGCACTACTACCCATGGCTATTGCGGGGAATTCTAACGGCGAGCTTGAAAAGAAGCTCTGGGAAACTGCAGAGAAACTACGAGGGCCTGTTGATCCATCGGAATACAAGGATTTCGCTCTCGGGCTTCTGTTCCTCAAGAGTATGTCTGACTCTTTCGAGGCGCGTCGACAGGAACTTGAGGAGAAAACCCGCGATTCTGATTCGCGCTACTATACTGAGGACGAGCAGGAACGACAGTACATTCTGACTGACAAAGATGAATACAAACGAGAAAACGTCTTCTACCTCCCCGAAAAGGCACGTTGGCAGTACTTCGTCGACAACGCAACTGACCCACAAATCGGGAAAAAGATCGATGATGCGATGCGAGCAATCGAAGACGAAAATCCTCGACTCAAAGGTATTTTACCTAAGGGGTACTCCCGGTCTTCGCTCTCCGATAACTCCTCAGATGCGTTAGAAGGCCTGATCAATCTCTTTGCAGACCTCGATATGGAGGCAAGTAACGGAGATCAAGATGAGGACATCTTTGGCCGCATCTACGAATACTTCATCAAGCAGTTCGCAATGGAGGGCGGCCAGAAAGGAGGCGAATTCTACACACCAAAGAGCGTCGTCGAACTCATGGTTGAAATCCTCGAGCCATACGAAGGCCGAATCTTTGACCCCTTCAGCGGTTCAGGCGGTATGTTCGTCCAAAGCCAGAAATTCATAAAAAGCCACGGCGGAGACACGGACAAGATCTCCATCTATGGCCAGGAGATCAAGGAAAGCACACTCCAGATCTCCAAAATGAACCTCTACCTTCGAGGTCTGGACGGAAACATCAAACAAGGGGACAGCATCCTCAACGACCAACACAAAGGCCTCGAAGCAGACTACATCCTGACGAATCCACCGTTTAATATGAGCGAATGGGGGAAAGATCAGATAGCGGACGACGATCCCCGATTCAAATACGGAATTCCTCCCACCAATAATGCTAATTATGCCTTCATTCAGCATATGATTCACCATCTCAATGATACAGGGATGGCAGCAACAGTCATGGCAAACGGCGCCATGTCTGCCCAGAACAATGAAGGAGAGATTCGAAAAGGGATAGTCGAAGACGATCTGCTGGACACTGTAATCGCTTTGCCGAAAGAGTTGTTCTATACGACTAGTATCCCAGCATGCATCTTCATTCTAAGCAAAGGAAAAGAGGACGATCAATATCGGGACAGAAGCGGAGAGACCCTCTTTATTGATGCGACAGACCTCTATGAAAGCGTTAATCAAACACAAAATGAGTTAGGGGAGAGCCAGATAGAGAAAATTGCAAACACGGTCAGATCCTATCGAGGAGAAGAAGGGGTCGAAAGCTACGAAGATCAGAAGGGCTTCTGTAAGGTGTCGGATATTAATGAAATTTCAGACAACAAGTATATCGTCACTCCCGGAAGATATGTTGGGGTTAGAGAAGATGACGATAACGACGAACCCTTCGAGAGGAAAATGGAGAGGCTATCATCCGACCTCCGAGAGAACTTCCAAAAATCAAACGAGTTACAGAAGAAAATTGAGAAGAGCCTTCAGGAGGTAGGATTTTGACTTCAGAACAGCAGACGTTTGACACTTCGGGGGAGGCCCGTTCCCTAGAATTGCGGGATGCAACTACCCATATCGTCGATTCAGAGCACAAATCTGCACCAGAGATAGAAGAAGGATATCCATATGTGAAAACGTCAGATATAGAAAATGGTCGGATCCACTTTGAGGATGTCTCTTATGTGGGTGAAGAATCCTATGAGGAGTGGACAAGACGGTTAAATCCTGAACCAGGTGACATAGTTCTTACCAGAGAAGCCCCAGTCGGTAGAGTCGGTATTGTTCCGGAAGGAAAACAGATTTGCTTGGGTCAACGTACTGTTTTAATAAGGCCAAATCCCGAAATCTTAGATAATCAGTTCCTTAGATATCTTCTACTTACTGATGAGGTCCAAAATAGATTTGAAGCTTTGAGTACGGGATCCACTGTAGATCATCTAAATCTGAGTGATCTGAGATCTTTTGAACTCCGAGACCTGCCGAGGCTTGAGGATCAGAAAAAGATTGGGACTATTTTGAGCTACTTTGACGAGAAAATCAAGACGAACCAGAAAATAAATTCACTTCTTGAGGAAGTAGCACGATCTCTATTTGAGTACCGGTTTGTAGATTTCGAACCCTATGATTCATTTAAGGATTCAGAACGTGGTCAAATCCCTGATGAGTTTGAGGTGGCAGGATTAACGGATATTACTGACGTAGTACTGGGTGGAACGCCAGATTCTAGTGAAGACTCTTATTGGGGCGGCGATATTGTATGGGCAAAAGCTAAGGACGTTTCGAATGAACAAGAGGCATTCATCTCTGAAACTGAAAAGAATATAACGGAGAAAGGGTTGGAAGAGAGCTCCACGGAGATAGCCCCAAAAAATTCGACGATCATTACAGCAAGAGGAACAGTAGGCGAGTTAGCGATGCCTGCTTTCGATATGGCGATCAACCAATCCTGCTACAGTCTTGTTTCAGAACGAGAAGAGGACAGGTATTTCGTCTACTTCCTGATGGATGCGATACTAAACAATCTAATGAGTAGAACTCATGGAACCGTATTTGACACGATTACTAAGAGAACCTTGAACGAGCAAGACGTGGTTCTTCCTCCTGAAGAAGATCGGGCGAAATTCCACGATCAAGTTACAGCAACGATAGAACAGATTAGAGAAAACCAGATAGAGAATAGAAATTTGGAGAGTCTTCGTGATACACTTCTCCCAAAATTGGTGTCGGGGGAGGTCAGGGTTAATGACATTAGTCTTGATGATTTAGAGGTTGGTAGTGAGGTTTGATGGGTTATGTCTTTGAATGAGATGGAGTTGTCGGAGAAGCCGGCTTTGCAGGTTTTCCAGGATATCGGGTATGAGTATAAGCCTGGGTCTGAGCTTGGGCCGAATGGGGATGATCCTGAGCGTGAGTCGCTTTCTGATGTTGTGCTTCGAGGCCGGTTGGAGGATAAGTTGCGGGATTTCAATCCGTCTCTGCCGGATGAGGCTATTGAGGATGCGATTTCCCAGCTCCTCGGTTATAACTCCACCCGCCTGTTAAAGAATAACAAGAATTTCCACGATAATCTGACCGACGGTATTCAAGTAGAGTATGAAGTTAATGGAGAGCCCGTTGGGGATTTTGTAGACGTCATCGACTTTGAGAATCCGGAGAATAACGATTTCTTGGTGTCGAATCAGGTCACGATCCAGTTTGGAGATAACCCGGAGAGACGGCCAGATATAGTCGTTTTTGTTAACGGTCTGCCGATAGGTGTTTTGGAGATGAAGAATCCGACTGATCCGAACGCCTCCATCGGGAAGGCGTATAAGCAGGTCACGGATCGGTACGTCAACGATATTCCCGACTTGTTCCATTACAACGAGTTGATCGGTGTGATGGACCTGAGCAACGCCAGACTGGGTTGTCTCAGTGCTGGCTGGGAATGGTTCTCTCCTTGGAGGTATATCGATGAGGAGAAGGATGCGACAGATGAGTATTCGCCGTCAGAGGTTCTGATACGTGGTGCCTTTGACCCCGTACGGGTTCTAGATTTAATCAAGAACTTCGTTTTGTATTCTGATGAAGGTGGGGAGTTGAGTAAGAAGTTGGCAGCGTACCACCAGTTCTACGCTGTCAAC